>CAYNDV010000061.1:16464-25014 GCA_964396055.1 uncultured Vicinamibacterales bacterium
TTCCAGGGCAGCGGGCGCCGGCCGCGCGCGCGGCCCACCAGCGTGGCGGCGCCGTCGCCACACGCCAGGATGCCCCACGCCGCGGCGGCGATGTCGGGCCGCATCGGGAACGCCAGAATCAGCAGCAGGACGGCGAGCGGGTAGAGCAGGATGCCGAGGACGTAGCCGCGGGCCTTGTCGACGGGCCGGCTGAGGGAGGTGCCGGCCAGGCGGGGAAGCACGAGGGCGTTGAAGGCCAGGGCCGCCAGGGCGCACGCCGCCGCCTGCCACCACGTGAGGAACCGCAGGGCCAGCGCGAAGCCGACCATGGCGATGTGGATGAACTGGCGGCGGGTTTCGGAGAACACGACGGACTATTGTAGCCGGTAGGAAGGCCGTTAGGCCCTTCGACGAAGCTCAGGGCCACCCCGAGCCTGGTCGAGGGGTGGGCCGTTCGGCCGTTCGGCGGGGGAGGGCCGTTGGCCCTTCGACGCTGCTAGGGAACTCAACACCTCGTGCGGTCAACGACGCAAAGAACTCGTCGAAGTCTGGCGCCAGTTCCAGCATGCTGCCTCCGGAGGAACTCGACCGCCGCGAACCGCTCGCCGACGGGGCGCCTCAGCCAGTGCTGGCAGGCCTCGGCGCCGCCGCCGTGCGCCGCCGCCGTCACCACGGTGAGCACCCGTTGCAGGCGAAACTCCATGCGCTGAGTATAGCCTTCATGACTGCCTCCGATCGATGAGGCCTATGAACGATGTCAGCGGACCTCGACGCGATCACGGCGAAACCGTCCGTGACGCCTCGCCGCTAGGTCGGTCCGTCCGACAAGCCCGATACTCGTGACCTGCCGCCTCCAAATGGCAGATAATTGGACGATGCGTTTCCGGGGCCACGAACAGCGTTGGAGCGAGCAGTGGCGCGCGGCGGGTCAGGCTTTGCGGGCGCAGCGCGAGCGCGAGTTGGCGTCCCTGTCCGACGACGAGGCGCTGGCGGCCGCCGAGATGCTGCTCACCGTCGCCGCCGCGGTCGGGCTCCCGCCGGTCCAGCGGACGTCATCGGGTCTTGTGCAGCAGCAGGCGCTGTTCCATCGAAGGGCCCGCGCGTGAACCCCCTCTTCGCTGCTGCGCTCGACGTCGAGCATTTCTGTGTGGGACAGGGGTGGGAGTTCTGCTTCATCGGAGCGCTTGCCGTGATCCGCTGGGGCGAACCCAGGCTGACGCGTGACGTGGACCTCACCATCCTCACCGGGTTCGGCGGCGAGGAGCGGTCGGCGCCTCCATCCGGACGTGCAGCGCCGAGGACCTGATCGTCTTCAAGGCCTTCGCAGGCCGTGACCAGGACTGGCTCGACGTCGAAGGGATCGCTCAACGCCAGGGCACACGCCTCGATACGGAGCTGATCGTCGACGAACTCGGCCCGCTGCTCGATCTCAAGGGCACGCTCGAAGACCTCGACCGCGTGCGCCGAATCCTGTCCACCTGAGGTCCGCTGGTCGGGCGGGGCGGCGCCGTCAGACCGTGCCCTGGGCTCCTCGCAACTGGCTGACGATGGCCCCGATGCCCTGCTCGAGCGGCGTGACGGTGTAGCCGAGTTCCTCGCGGGCGATGGCGCATCCCAGCGGCCAGTCGCGCAGCAGGATCTCGAGCGTGCCCGTCGTGACGAGCGGCGTGCCGCCGAAGAGGCCGGCGCGCAGTTCGTCGGCCAGGGCCCCGGCCGCCACCAGCCACGCCGGCAACCGGCGCGGCAGCGGGCGGCCCGTGAGCGTCCTCACGATCTCGAAGGCCCGCATCTGCGGCGCGTCCACGCCGCCCAGCGGGTACTGCGCGCCCGCCCGGCCCCGCTCCACGGCCGCCACATGGGCCGCAGCCACGTCCTCCACGTACGAGAACGACCAGATCCGATCGGCGCCCACCACGCCCGGCAGCCGGCCGGCCAGGTGGTCCGCGATCTGGCGGCCCACAAGGTTGCCGTCGGTCAGCAGCCCCGGCCCGTAGACGACGCCAGGATACAGCCGCACGAGGGGCGCGCCAGCGTCGACCGCCGAGACCGCCAGCCGCTCGGCGGCCGCCTTGGTGCGCTGGTAGTCGTTCCACGCCGGCGCCACGTCGAGCGGCGCGGGCGGCAGGGCCAGGAACGAGGACGTGTAGACGACGCGCCGCAGACCGCAGACGCGGGCCGCGTCGAGTACGTGGCGCAGGCCGCCGACGTTGGTGTCGTCGAAGTCGCGGGCCCGGCGGCGCCACACGGCCACGAGCGCCGCCATGTGCACGATCGCGTCGCAGCCACGCGCGGCAGCCTCCAGGGTGGCGGCGTCGCGGATGTCCCCAACATGAGCCGTGAGACGCCCGCCGGACGAGGGGATCATCTGTTCGTGGCGTCCGGCTTCAGCCGGACGCGGCTCGGTGCCGGCTGAAGCCGGCACCCACGAAGGCTCCCGCCCGTCGACCAGATCAGGGAGCGCCGACGTGGCCGTGCGCCCGTAGAGCACCACGTCGTGGCCGGCGCGGTGAAGTGCCCGCCCCACCGCCCGCCCCAGATAGCCCGTGCCGCCGGTGACGAGGATTCTCATGGTGCCGGCTTCTCAGGGGCAGGGGTTGGGGCAGAAGCAAGAAGCAAGAAGCAAGAAGAGGTCACGCTGTCACGCTGTCACGCTGCGCCAGTAGTCGAGCAGATCCCGGAGCGTCTGCTCGAAGGGAATCGCCGGCTCCCAGCCCGTGTCGCGCGTGAGCCGGGTGCGATCGCCGACGATGAACGGCGTGTCGTTGGGGCGGAACCGGGCCGGGTCGATCTCCACTGAGACGGGCACGCGGGCCAGCGCCACCAGGCCGTCGAGCAGGGCGCGCACGCGCACCGGCCGCCCGGAGCAGACGTTGTAGATGGCACCCGGGGCGCCGCGCTCGATGAGCATCCGGTAGGCGCGCACCGTGTCGCGCACGTCGGTGAAGTCGCGCGAGGTCTCGAGGTTGCCCACCTTGATGACCGGCGCGATGCGGCCCGCCTCGATCTCCGTGATCTGGCGCGCCACCGCCGCCGCGAAGAACGAATCGTTCTGCCGCGGCCCCACATGATTGAACGACCGCGACACGACCACCGGCAGGCCGTCGTACTGCGCGGCCCGCTGCGCCGCAATCTCCAGCGCCACCTTGCTCAGCGCGTACGGGTTCGTCGACTGGATCTCATCGTCTTCCCGCAGCGGATGGTCGGCGTGGCGGTACACGTAGGCGGTGCTGGGCACGAGCACGCGGCTGTGCAGGCCCGCCAGGCGCAGCGCCTCGAGAAGGTGGTGCGTGGCCAGCACGTTGATCTCGAGCGTCTCGGTGGCGGCCTTCCACGAGTTGCCCACGTGCGACGCGCCCGCCAGGTGGTAGACGAAGTCCGGCGCGGCCTCCTGGATGCCGGCCCGCACGGCCGGGACGTCGAGCAACTCGATCTCGCGCCAGTCCACGTCCGGGTAGCAGGCCTGCACGTCGGCGCCGATGCCGGGGCGCCGCCACGCCATCACCCGCACATCCTCGGTGGCGAGGAGGTCCAGGAGGTGGCTGCCCGCGAATCCCGCAGCCCCGGTGACGAGCACGGTTGGTATGGTCACGTCAGGTCGTCGAGCGCTGCTGGTACTGTTGCTGATAGTACGCGCGGAACGCCGGGTCCTGGTGCTTGATGGGTTCCCACCACCAGGCGTTGGACCGGTACCAGGCGACGGTGTCGCGCAGGCCGTCGTCGAAGGGCACCTGCGGCGCCCAGCCCAGGCCCCGCAGCTTCCGCGTGCTCAGGGCGTAGCGCCGGTCGTGGCCCACGCGGTCGGCCACGGGCGTAATCAACGTCTCGGGCTTGCCCGTCAGCGCGAGGATACGTTTCGTGAGGGCGACATTCGGCACTTCGTTGCCGCCGCCGATGTTGTAGACCTCGCCCGGCACGCCGTGGGCGATGGCCACGTCCACGCCGCGGCAGTGGTCGTCCACGTGCAGCCAGTCGCGGACGTTGAGGCCGTCGCCGTAGAGGGGCAGCCCGCGGTCCTCGAGGGCGTTGGTGATGAAGAGCGGAATCACCTTCTCGGGGAACTGGTAGGGCCCGTAGTTGTTCGACGCCCGCGTGATGATGACGGGCACCTGGTACGTGGCCCAGAACGAGTAGGCCAGGCGGTCCGCGCCGGCCTTGCTGGCGGCGTACGGGTTGCGCGGCTTCAGTTCGTCGGTCTCCTCCGACTCGCCCTCGGGCACCGAGCCGTACACCTCGTCGGTGGAGATCTGGATGAAGCGGCGCAGGCGCGGCGCCTGGCGTGCGGCCTCGAGCAGCACGAACGTGCCGTAGACGTCGGTGTGGATGAACTCGCCGGCGCTCATCAGCGAGCGGTCCACGTGCGTCTCGGCGGCGAAGTGCACCACGAGATCCGCGTCGCGCACGAGGGGCGCCGACACGGCCGCGTCGGCGATGTCGCCGTGCACGAAGGTGTGGCGCGGGTCGTCCATCACGTCGTGCAGGTTCTCGCGCCGCCCGCAGTAGGTCAGCTTGTCGAGCGTGGTGACGCGCCAGTCCGCATGGGTGCGCAGCGCGTAGCGCACGAAGTTGCTGCCGATGAACCCGGCGCCGCCGGTGACGAGAACGTTCAGCATACTGACAATCTCAGGCCGTTAGGCCGTTGGGCTGTTCGGCCGTTCGGCCTAGCCCAGGAACCCTGAACCGTGAACCCTGAACCCGGTGTCTACCCGTCCCTCCGCGTCCAGTCGTACGGGATCTCGCCGTGGGCGGCGGCCCGGTACTCGTCCGGATCGGCGTACCGGTACACCTCGGTGGGCACGTTCACCACCAGCGCCATCTCGGGACTGATGCACTTCCAGCCGTGGTGCACCAGGTTCGGCACGACCACGAGCGCGCGGTTCTGCTCGCCCAGGAAGAACTCGTTGATGGCCCCCTTCGTGGGCGAGCCGTCCCGGCCGTCGTAGAGCACGAGTTTCACCATGCCGGCCACGCACACGAAGTGATCCACCTGCACCTGGTGGTAGTGCCAGGCCTTGACTACCCCGGGGTAGGTGGCCGAGACGTAACACTGGCCGAACTTCGCAAAGAACGGATCGTCGGCCCGCAGCATCTCCATCAGGTAGCCGCGTTCGTCGGCGATGAGCGTCAGGGGCTTCACCAGCACGCCGTCGATGCGCGGCGCGGCCGCGGCGCGATCCGAGAATTTGGTCAGTTCGGCCACGTGTGTTGCCTCCCGACGGGCGCCCGCTACCAGCGGATGCCCACCTCCGAGTTGTCGCCCAGCATGAAGCGGAACGCCGCCGGCTTCAGGGGCTGGCGCACGATCTTCACGTTGCGGCCGATCAGGCTGTCCTCGACGCGGCTGCCGAGATGGGCGACGACAGCGCCCTCGAGCACGATGCTGTGTTCGATCTCGGACTCGCGGATCTCGACGCCGGCGCCCACGGCGGTGAACGGCCCCACGTAGCTGTCCGTCACGCGGGCGCCGGGCCCGATGATCACGGGCCCGCGGATGACCGACCGTTCCACGATCGCGCCAGCGTCGATGACGACCCGGCCCTCGATGCGCGAGCCGGCGTCCACGGTGCCGGCCACGCGCCGATCCAGCGTCTCGAGAATCAGGCGGTTCGCCTCGAGCATGTCCTCGAGCTTGCCCGTATCCTTCCACCAGCCGTCCACCAGGTGGGGCCGCACGGTGAAGCCGCGGTCGATGAGGTCCTGGATGGCGTCGGTGATCTCCAGTTCGTTGCGCCAGCTCGGCCGGATCCGCTTCACGGACTCGAAGATCTCCGGGCCGAACATGTAGACGCCCACCAGCGCCAGGTCCGACGGCGGCTCCTTGGGCTTCTCGATCAGGCGCACCACCTTCCCGTCGCGCAGTTCGGCCACGCCGAACATCTGCGGGTCGGGCACGGGCGTCAGCAGGATCTGCGCGTGGGGCTTCTCGCGGGCGAACTCCTCGACAAACGGCGTGATGCCGCGGGCCAGCAGGTTGTCGCCCAGGTACATCACGAAGGGCTCCCGCCCCAGGAACGGCTCGCTGATCAGCACGGCGTGAGCCAGGCCCCGCGGCGCGTCCTGCTCGATGTAGGTGACGCGCACGCCGAAGGCCGATCCGTCGCCCACCGCCGCCCGGATCTCCGCCTGCGTCTCGCCGACGACGATGCCGATGTTGCGGATGCCGGCGGCGGCCATGGCCTCGATGCCGTAGAAGAGCACCGGCTTGTTGGCCACGGGCACCAGCTGCTTGGCGCTCGTGTAGGTGATGGGTCGCAGTCGCGTGCCCTTGCCGCCGCTCAGGATGAGTCCGTTCATGGGCTAGTACACGAGCCGGTTGTTGTTGCCGCCGAGCGAGCCGAAGTTGTTCGAGAACGACCCCACGCCTGCCAGGGTGATCGACACCATGAAGCGCCGGTCCTGGGCCACGGGCAGCACGTACGAGCTGCTGTAGCCCGCGAAGTTGTACACCTGGTACTCCGCCGCGAACCCGCAGCACTGGGCGTTGTAGTACCCGACGAAGCGGCGCTGCAGGAAGTACTGCTTCTGGATGTCGTAGTTGAATGAGATGTCGCCGCCGAACCGGTTCTGCTTGAACTTCAGGATCGTCTGGCTGGTCACGTACTGGTTGGTCCGGATGGCGCCCGTCGCGGTGATCTGGTTCAGGTACCGCTGGCGGCTCCAGTTGCCGCTCGTCTCGAACCAGTCCCGGAAGGACCAGGACCCCAGCAGGGCCATGGTGCGGAACGCGCTGCGCCGCGTGTCGTACTCGGCCCGGAACCCCGCCGACAGGTTGTCGAACGGCAGCGCCCGCACCTGCAGCGACAGCGGCGAGAACTTGTTGGGCACCGCCGCCTGGAACCCGGAGGCGTACGACCCGTCCACGATCGAGGCGCGCTCGTCGGTGTAGTAGGTCTGCCGCAGGGCCACGTTGAGGATCTCCCGCGCGCGGCCCTGCCGATTGCCCTCGCCCTTCTTCACGTAGATCCGGTTGTTCAGCCCGTAGTTGATCCGCGTGGACCCGCCAATCGTGTAGTCGCCGCTGTCCAGCTGGACGATGTTCCGGTAGCCGTCGAAGCTGGTCACCCGCTGGATGTTCACGAACGGCTCCACCGTGTGCTTCAGCTTGTCGGCGTAGCCGTTGTTCGGGTTCCAGATGCGGTTGAACACCGGGCCCACGATGCGCGCCTGCAGGTCGAAATACTGCCGGCTGATCGACTCGTCGCGGATCGTCCCGGTGAGGCTCTGGCTGCGGTTCCACCAGGTGTAGCGCCACGCCACCGACGAGTTCACCGTGAGGAACGGCCACTTCCGGAAGGGCACGCGGATCGACGGCGTGACGTCGAAGCGCCCCACGCTGAGGTCGGTGATGGAGTCGCCCGACTTCGTCTGCCGCACGTTCGACGCCCACTCGGATGTCACCGCGGCGTACACCAGCGTGCCCAGGATCGGCCGCTCCGCCCGCTGGAAGGTCAGCCGCGGCTGCGCCGCGCTCACCGTCGAGTTCGTGGTGTCCCAGAACATCTCGCTGCGATCCACCGACAGGTTCATCGTGTACGCGCCCCAGGCGCCCGTCAGGTTGCCGCCGAAGTAGCGCTGGCGCCGCGACGCGTCGTACACGTTCTGGTAGTAGGTCTGGTGGACCTGGATGTCCGAGAAGTAGTCGAACCGCGCCCGGGCCTTCAGCCGGCCGGGCAGGCTCTGGTTCACGTTGCCGCGCAGTTCGTACCCCTTCTGCCCCGCCACCGTCCGCACGCCGCCGGCCCCGTCGTCCACCGTCGTGGGCTTCTCGTTCAGCATGTAGAAGCGCACGTCGCCGCCCGACATGTCGCTGGTGACGAAGCGGTACTCGGTCCCGAAGCCCTGGCCCGTCTTCGAGTACCAGTCGTAGAGGAACGTGGCGTCCTGGCTGCGCGAGATGGCCCAGAAGAAGGCGTTGCTGATCGTGTGGCCGCGGTAACTCGACGTGCCGTAGGTGGGGATGAGGAACCCCGTGGCGCGGTCGTCCTTCTTGATCGGGTAGTAGATCACCGGCAGGTAGAACACCGGCACGCCCTTCACCCGCAGCAGCGGGTTCGTCAGCAGGGCGTAGTCGTCCAGGCTCAGGATGACCGTGCCCGACGTCAGCTCCCAGCGCGGCGTGGGCTGGACGCACGTGGTGAACCCGCCCTTGCTGATCCGGTACTTGCGCTCGCCGATCTTCTCCAGCGTCTCGCCGTAGAAGTACACGTCGGGCTCCTGCGTCCCGAACATGTTCCGCTCCTTCGGCTCGCCGTCGGCCATCGTGGCCGTGCCGGACGCGTTGTAGAAGGTGCCCAGCTTCGTGTCGGTGTGGAACTCGACCCGGTCGGCCGACACCCGGTGCGTGGGCGTGGCGAACACCACGTTGCCCTGCGCCGTCAGCATCTTCGTGTCGGTGAAGTACTCCATCTCGTCGGCGAACAGCCGCACATCGTCGCGCTGCACTTCGACGTCGCCGGTGAGTTTCCAGTGGTCGGGGCCCAGGCGTTCGAGGCGCCACTGCTGGGTGGTGTCGAGGCCCGGCAGCGCCTCGCCCTCGGGGCGCGGCGCCCGGGCCGGCCGCGGTTCGCCTTCGGC
>CAYNDV010000062.1:0-18942 GCA_964396055.1 uncultured Vicinamibacterales bacterium
ATCGCGCCACCGCGACACGAAGGCGGCCACCGCGGCGGGCGCGAGCACATCGGCCGGTCGGAACCGGGCGGGCGTGGCAGGGCCGGTCCCGCCCGCGGCCACGCGGCCGGCCACCGTGACGGTCCGGCTCGCACGGCCGAGCACGGTTCCGCCGTTGAAGGCCGTGGCGGTGACCTCGTAGTCGCCCGGCGCCACCTGCCCGATCTCGAGGTCGCCGCGCGCCACGACCCGACGTTCCTGCGCCCGCGCCGTCAGCGCCGCCCTGGCGCTCGCGAGGGGCGTCGCCGCACCTGGGGCCGCCAGGGAAAACGACACCTCCGACACGGAGACCCCCTGGTCGGGGTACACCTCGACGAAGGCGCTCACGCGGTCGCCGCGCACCCGGCCGTCCACGACGGTCGACGGCTGCGTGCCCGAGGCGCGCGTGGGATCGGCCACCAGGACGTCGCTGATCGTCGCGCCCGAACCCGCGTGCAGCGTCGCGTCCAAGGCGTGCACGACGCTGCCCACCCGCCCGTCCGCATCCCGGGCCGCCAGGCGCAGCGTGTAGCGGCCGGGTTTCACCGTGACGATTTCCTGGTACGCCCACGTCGAGTCGGGCCCCGGCGTGGGTTCGAACGCGCGCAGGCCGCTCGTCGCCCCTGTCGGCTGGCCCGCCGCGTCGAAGATCGCGAGCCCCACCCGGACGTGGGCGGGCACACCCACCTCGCGGCCGATGTCGGCCCGGACGATCACCCGCACATTCTGGCTGGCGAGATCGCGCATGACGTGGGTGGCGACGCGCAGCGGCAGGTCGCGCGCCGTCTGGCCCGAGCGCAGGACCGTGGCCAGGGTCTCGTCCGGCGACGCGTCCACGGCTGTCGGCCGCGCGATCGTGAACTGCTGGCGGTGACGCACCGTCGCGCCGCCGCCGCTCACGCGGACGCGGATGGCGTGGGGCCGGCCGTCCCGATCGGATGGCTCGGGCTCGATGCCGAGCACGTAGTACGCCGAGATCTCGCGCGCGATCCGGGCCAGCACGGCGTCGGCAGACACCGGCACTTTGAACAGCGCGCCGCCGTTCATGTCCACGAGCGACTCGAGGCCCGTGGACATGAGGTCCGCGTCGGCCCGCGGGCTGGTGGGCACGCGACGCCGATCCACGCCGAAGGCGTCGCTGAGCGCCGACTCGGCGTGCAGCGCGTGGATCACGGTCTCGGCCCGGCCGGCCCGGTCCGAGGCCGCCCGCAGTTCCGACATGATGTCCATCTGCGGGCGTTCGGCCGAGGCCGCCAGCCCGGCGCTGATGAGGATGAGGGTCTTGCGCCCGGCCATGGCCCCGAGCGTGTCGAGCAGCCCGATCAGGCCGTTCAGGCTGCGGGCCGTCCGGTCCCGCAGTTGCGCCACCATCTGCGGCGCATCCAGTTCGATGAGCGCCCGGCACTGGTCGACGTCCACGGCCGCGCCGGTGCCCAGGCACTCGCGCGCGACCACGCGATCGTAGGTCTGGCGATCACCCCCGGCGATCTCGATGGCTTCGGTCAGCCCGATGTTGATCTCGATGTGCGGCGGCTCGATCCGCTCGGCCGTGCCCGCGATGCGCCCGAGGGCCCGGACGACGGCGGCGTGATCCGTCGTCGGCGGGATGAAGAGGCCGGGATCCGGGTAGGCCACCAGCGCCACCCGATCCGACGCGTGCAGGCGGGTGACGAACCGGCGGGCGGACTCCAGCGTCTGGCGGCCGCCGCCGGGCAGGAAGCTGGAGTGGTCCACGGCCAGGATCACGAGCCGGTCCGGAGGCGGCGCGCTGGGCGTGTCGGTCTCGTTGGTCGTGACGTGCCCGCGCGACGGCAGGGGCGGCGTGGGGCCGCCGCCCGTCGAACCGGCGGACAGATCGATGTACTGCGCCGACACGACCCGCCGGCGCCTGCCGTCCACCGACACCTCGAACCGGTCCGCGCCGAGTCCCGGCACGGGCCGGCCGGTGCCGTCGACGACCGTCGTGTCGATGGACACCAGTTCCACGCCCGATCGGAACGTCGGCGCCGGCGCCTGGCCGCCCGGCGGCTGCTGCCCGGCAGTGCCCGGGCCCGCCAGCATCCAGATCACCACCGCCACCGAGATCCGGCGCACCGTGAGGCGCATGTTGGCTCCTTGGTCCCCGGCGCCTAGTGTGCCATGAATCGGGTGGTCCTGCGCTAGCGACGGCGGACGGGCGGCGCGGGGGCCAGGTGGTCGAGGAGGCCGGCCAGGAGGCGGTTGAAGACCTCCGGCTGCTCGAGCATCGGGTAATGCCCGGCGCGCGGCATGAGGATCGCGTCGAAGGTGGGCTCGAGCGTGCGGTTCCGCTCGACGGCGGTCGGGAACAGATCGCCGTTGATCGCCCGGATCGGCACGCCGGCGCGCCTGAACGCGCCCGCCAGGTCGTACCCCTCGAAACTCGCCAGCATGGGAACGACCACCGACGCCGGCGTGGCGCACATCTCCTGTTCGGCCCACGCGCGCAGGTCCGGGTACGCGCCGGGGTGGAACAGCATGTCGATCAACCCGCGGCACGCCCCGAGTGGATCGCGGGCGAAGGCCTGGGCCCGGGCGCGCACCGCGGCCGGGTCGTCGCGCTCGGTGCCGTCCTGGAGGGTATCGACGCCGATGACCGCGATGACGCGGCCCGGCATCAGCGCGGCGGCCTCGAGCGCGACCACGCCGCCGAGCGAGTTGCCGACCAGCACGACGCGGGGCAGATCCAGGGCGAGCGCCACGGCCTGCACGTCGCGGGCGAATTGCGCCATCGACCACGTCGATCGGTCCCGGCCCGAGTCGCCGTGCCCGGCCAGGTCGAGTGTCACCACGCGGTACCGCGCCGAGAGCGGCTCCACCTGGTGTTTCCAGAACGACCGGTTGGCCAGGCCCCCGTGGATGAACACCACGGCCGGCGTGCCGGACCCGCGGCTGGCGAACGCAATGCGCACGCCATCGGCCGACCTCACGAACCCGGACTCGTTGGCGCGTTGCGTCTGCATGCCTGCCCCCGCCGCCACGGCGGCCACGCACGCGAGCAGCCGCTGCGCCCATCGCCACGCTGGTTGTCGCACACCCCCTCCACGAACGGCCGACGCGTGGAAGGTACCCCCGGGCGCGCGCCGGCGCAAGGGCCCGGTATAATCCCGGGGTGTCCGCGCCGCCCGCCACGCCGCCCCGCGCCGCTGCCGCCGGCGGGCCTCCCCTCGCGCTGGCCGCGTGCGTCGCCGTGGCCGCGATGCTCGTTGTCCTGCGCGTGCTGCCGCTGCTGGCCTACGAGTACATCTTCGACGCGGATCAGGCCATCGTCGGACTGATGGCCAAGCACCTCAGCGAGGGGCGGACCTTTCCGCTGTTCTTCTACGGCCAGAACTACATGCTCGGCGTGCAGGCCTGGATGGCCGCGCCCCTGTTCCTGCTGGGCGGGCCGACGCTGACCATGCTGCGCCTGCCGCTGGCCGCCATCAACGTGGCCGTGGCTGCCGCCCTGCTGGTCCTGTCGGCGCGGCGCGGCGTGGCGCCCGGCTACGCCCTGGCGGCCGTGCTCCCGGTGGTCGCCACCGTGCCGGCGATGTCCGCGGAGTTGATGTTCACGCTGGGAGCCAGCATCGAGCCGTTCCTCTACACGCTCGTGCTCTGGGGACTGCGTCGCCGGCCGCTGGCGTTCGGGGCCGTGGCGTGCTTCGGCATCCTGCACCGCGAGTTCACCGTGTTCGCCGTCGCGGCCTTCGCCCTGGCAGGCTGGCGCACGTGGCGTGCGTGGCGCCCGGCCGGGTTCGCGCGCGCCGCAGCCGCTGGCGCGGTCCTCTGGCTGGTCGTCGACCAGGTCAAGCGGCAGACGAGCATCTACGGCCCGGACACCCCCGGCGCGGCCCCGGTGTCGGGTTCGCTCACCCTGCAGATGGAGACCGTGCTGAAGCGGCTGTCATTCGACCCCGGCGGCTACCTCGGCCGACTCGGCGACGTCGTGACGGCGGGCCTGCCCACCATCTTCGGGGGCGGGCCGCAGCCGCTCACCGCCTTCGGCATCAACAGCACGCTGAGCCAGGGCCGCGACTGGGCCGCGTGGATCCTGGCCGCCGTCCTCGCCGCGGCCGTCGGCCGCCTGCTCTGGATCGCGCGGTCCCGCGAGCCGGACAGGCGCCGGGGCGACGGGTTCTTCGCTTACCTGACGCTGACGGGCCTGTTCACGGCGCTCGCCTACGGACTGGGGGGCGGCCTGCCCGTCGGGGCGCCCGTGGTGCTCGCCTACCTGCTGTTCGCGCTGCTCATCCCCGTGGGCCTGCTCGGGGCGTTCTTCGCGCGGGAAACGCAGCCGGCGTGGCGGGCCGGTGTGGCCGCCGCCGTCATCGTCTGGGCGGCGTGCAACGTCTGGGACAACGGCCGTCTGCTCGTCGAGTTCGAACGCACCCCGCCCCGGCAGCATCACCGCCTCATGGCGAACTACCTCGTGTCGCAGGGCATCCGCTACGGGCGGGCGCTCTACTGGGACGCCTATCCCATCACGTTCCTGTCGCAGGAGCGTGTCATCGTCACGCCGTTCGAGGTCGTCCGGATCCGGGCGTACCAGGCCGAGGTGGATGCCCACGACGCCAGTGCCGTCCGGCTGGAACGCCAGCCGTGCGCCCGCGGCACGCGCGTCGACTTGTGGTGCGTGACGCGTTAAGCCCGCGGCCCCGGCGCCCGCCCGCCGCTTTTCCCACCGCCGCGACCAGTTCCGGCAGCCTCCGCGCCGCGCCCTGAACACCCCGTCCACGCCTCGGCCGGCGCGTCTACAGTGATGCTGGACCGGGACCGCACGCCGGAGGCTGCGGCCCGGGATGGAGGAGCCGACATGAGCAGCACCGCAGGGGCCATCTCGCGAGTCGAGCCTGCGTTGTCCCTTCCGGCGCAGGACTACCGCATCGACGGCTGGCTGGTGCAGCCGGCGCTCAACCGCCTGGTGAAGGACATGACGGCCATCCGCGTCCGGCCGCAGTTGATCGACGTGCTCACGTGCCTCGCCCAGCGGCCGGGCTCGGTGGTGTCGAAGGGCCAGTTGCTCGCCACGGTGTGGAACGACCGGTTCGTCGCGGAGTCCGGCGTGGCGCGCTGCGTCGCCGAGTTGCGCCAGGTCCTGGCCGACGATGCGCGCCAGCCCCGGATCATCGAGACCATCCCGAAGCGGGGCTACCGCCTCATCGCTCCCGTGGAGCGGGTGGGAACCGCGCTGCCGGCCCCGGCCCGGCCGGCGCCGGCGCCCGTCGTCGCGCAGGCCATCGTCGCGCCGGCCCACGTGACGCCGCGACGTGCGATTGCGGGGTGGTGGGTGGCGGCGCGCACGATGCTGACGGCCTCCCTGGCGCTGACCGAGGTGGGGCGCCACCTCGCGCGCCGGTGGCTCGGCTGACGAGTCCGCGGACGCCGGAACCCCGGGGCGGCCCCGCGGGCCTGGCGCGGACTCAGGCATAATGGCCGCGGCCTGGTGGAGGGGCGCGTGACGCGATGACTCCCCGAACGACGAGGATCCTGCTCGTGCTGGCGGCCTTCGCCGCGGTGGCCGCCGTGGCGGCCACCGAGCAGTACCTCATCACCGGCGGCGCCTCGTCGCTGCCGCCACCAGTGATCTCGTCCCCCAAGCCGTTCGGCGTCATCTTCGCGTCGATGTTCCGGTACTTCGCCGCGTGGGCGCTGGTGGCCCCAGGCATCTTCTGGTTGAGCCGCCGCATCCCGGTGGCGCAGCGGCGCTGGTGGTGGCCCGCGGCATTCCACCTCGCCGTTCCCTTCGTCGCCTCGATTCCGTTCTTCACGTTCCGCCTGCTGCTGAATGCGGCCATCACGCTGAGCCCGCCGCCGCTGTACATGATCCCGACGGTGTGGTGGAAGATCCTCTCGTCGGAGAGCATCGCGATCGCGCCGACCTACTGGGCCCTGGCCGCGACGGGAGCCGTGCTGCAGTTCGCGCGCGACGACGAGGCCCGGCAGTTGCAGGCGGTGGAGCTCAAGCGGTCCCTGGCGGCGGCCCAGCTCGACGCCCTGCGCATGAAGCTGCAGCCGCACTTCCTCTTCAACACGCTCAACGCCATCGGATCGCTGGCGCAGACCGGCGAGACCGACGACGTGGTGCAGATGGTGGAGCACCTCGGCACGCTGCTGCGCCTGTCGATGGAGACCGCCAGCCGGCAGTTCGTCACGCTCGACGAGGAACTGCGGCTGCTGAACGCGTACCTGGCCATCGAGGAGGTCCGCTACAAGGACCGCCTGGTGGTCACCCGGCGCGTGGATCCCGACACGGGCCCGGCGCTGGTGCCGAACCTCATCCTGCAGCCGCTCGTCGAGAATGCCATCGCGCACGGCCTTGGCGGCCGCATCGACGCCGGGCGCATCGAGGTCGCGGCGCGGCGCCACCGGGCCTGGCTGGAGCTGTCGGTCGTCGATGACGGCCCGGGCCTGCCGCCGGGCTGGACGCTGGCCGACGGCGCCAGCCACGGGCTGGGCAACGTCCGGGAGCGGCTGGCGGCCCTCTACGGCGAGTACGGGCGGCTGGTGGTCGAGAACGCGCCCGGGGGAGGCACCGCCGCGCGGCTGCGCCTGCCCCTGCGCACGGCCCCTCGTGACACTGGCGGGAGCGAGTCATGGAACGGGTGACCACGATCATCGTGGACGACGAGGTACTGGCGCGGCGCGGCCTCAAGACGCTGGTGGAGCGGCGGCCCGAGTTCGAGGTGGCCGCGACGTGCGCCAACGGCCGCGACGCGATCGCGCGCATCGCCGAACTCAGGCCCGACCTCGTGCTGCTCGACATCCAGATGCCGGAGATTACCGGCTTCGACGTGCTCGAACGCCTGCCGCGCGACGTTTTGCCCGTCGTGGTCTTCGTGACGGCGTACGACGAGTACGCCATCCGCGCCTTCGAGGCCCGGGCCCTGGACTACCTGCTGAAACCGGTGTCGCAGGCGCGCCTGGACCAGGCCCTCGACCGCGCCCTGGCCCGGGTGCGCGACCGGCGCCTGGCGGAGTACGGCCAGACGCTGCTGGCCGCGGTGGCCGAGATCCAGGGCGGCAAGCCCGGCGAGACCGGGCCGCCAACGCCGCCGCCGGACCGGCTCGAACGCATCATGATCAAGAGCGGCGAGGCCATCCACTTCGTCGAGGTGGCGGACATCGAGTGGATCGAGGGCGCCGACTACTACGTCACGCTGCACGCGGGCGGCAAGGAGTACCTCTATCGCGAAAGCCTGAAACACCTCGAGGACCGCCTCGACCCCGCGCAGTTCCTCCGCATCCATGTGTCGGCGATCGTCAACCTGGCCCGGGTTCGGGAAATCCGCCGGGGCTTCGGCGGCGACTACACCGTCGTGCTCGGCAGCGGCAAACGCCTCGCCGTGAGCCGGCGGCGGAAGAAGGACCTGCTCGACCTGGGCGCCGCGCGGTTCGGCCTGAAGGGATGAGGCGGCCATGACGCGACCCGGAGGGGCGGCGGTGCGGCGGGCGGCCCTCTACGGCGCCGTGGCGCTGGCCGCGTGCACGCTGCTCGCGGCGCGGACCGCCGTGGTCCGGCACGTCACGGCCGGCCTCGACCGGGTCTTTTTCCTGGGCGGCTTCGACGAGCGGCTCAGCTGGGTGGTGCTCTACTACCTCACGTGGCTGGGACTGACGCCGCTCATCTTCGCCTCGGCCCGGCGTTATCCGATCCGGCGCGACCGCTGGGCCGGTCCCGTGCTGGTCCATGGCGTGGCCGGTTTCGTCGTGCCCGGCGTCGTGATGGTGGCGCTCAGCGTCGTCTTCGGCGAACTGGTGCTGCACCAGGGATGGGCCGATCCCGGCCAGTGGCTCGACCCGCGCTGGGTCCGGCTCGGCCTGGTCCACGCCTTCACCGACTCGCTGGTGTACTGGGTGATCCTCGGCGCCGGCCACGGCTTCCTGCTCTACGACGCGTGGCAGGCCCGCCGCCTGCAGGCCGCCGAACTGGAACGGTCGCTGGTGGCGGCCCAGGTGGATTCCCTGAAGATGAAGCTGCAGCCGCACTTCCTCTTCAACACCCTCAACTCGATCTCGTTTCTCGCCATCGAGGGTGAAACGTCGGCCATCAGCACGATGGTGGAGCGCCTCGGCAGCCTGCTGCGGGCCTCGATGTCGTCGAACGGGCGCCAGTGGATTCCCCTGGACGACGAACTGGCCCTCCTCGACCAGTACCTGTCCATCGAGGAACTCCGGTTCCGCGATCGGCTCCGCGTGACCCGGCGCATCGACGCCGACGCCCGCGGCGCCCGGGTGCCGAGCCTGGTGCTGCAGCCGATCGTGGAGAACTCGATCAAGCACGGGTTCTCGAAACGCCTCGACGCGAGCCGCCTCGACATCGCCGTCTCGCGCGACGGCGAGTGGCTGGTGTGCCGCGTCACCGACGACGGGCCGGGCCTGCCGGCCGGGTGGGACCTCGATACCCACTGCGGCCGCGGGCTGCGCAACGTCATCGAGCGGCTCGACGCCCTGTACCGGGGCGGCTTCACCTTCACGCTGGCCAACGCCCCCGGCGGCGGGGCCGTCGCCGAGCTGCGCATCCCGTACGACGGCGCGCAGGCGGACGAAGTCCCCGGCCCGGGCCCGGCCCCCCAGCGGCTGCGTCCGTAGCCCCGCGTCAACTTCCGGTACCGGCCGGACCGCTCCGGCGTTACACTCCTGTCGGGCGACCATGGCCGACCAGCACGGGGCGTCTCGGCGCGCGTTCATCCGGACCGGCGCGATGGGTGCCGCCGCGGCGGCCTGGTCCGCGGCCTGCGGCGGACCGGCGGCGAACCCCCCGGCGGAGTCTGGCGCCGCACCAGCGACGCATCGCGTCCTCGGACGCACCGGCCTGCGCCTGCCGGCGGTCAGCATGGGCACGGCGTATGCCGGCGACCTGGTGCACGCGGCGCTGGACGGCGGCATCCGGTACCTCCACACGTCGAGTTCGTACGGCGAGCGGAACCACGAGCGCCTGCTGGGCCGCGCCCTGGCCGGCCGGCCGCGCGACTCGTTCGTCATCGGCACGAGCCCTGACCTGCCCTACCGCCTGAGCCCCGGCGGCGGCTTCTCCCTGGACGTGGGCCTGGGGGTCGATCCCCGCCTCATCGAATCGTCGATGCGCGACAGCCTGGCCCTGCTCGGCCTGGACCACGTCGACATCTACTACCTCGCGTCCGCCAACAGCCGGGCGAGCGTGCTGCACAAGCCGTATATCACGGCGTACCAGCAACTGAAGCAGGCGGGGCTGACGCGGTTCATCGGCGTCGTCTGCCACAGCCGCGAGCCGGAGGTGATCCGGGCGGCGGCCGCGAGCGGCGCATGGGACGTGGTGGTGACCGCCTACAACTTCCGCCAGACCCACGGCGCCGAGATCGCGGCGGCGATGGCGGAGGCCGCGCGGGCCGGACTGGGCATCATCGCCATGAAGACGCAGGCGGGCGTGTACTGGGACCGCCTCCGCCTGCGCCGCATCAACATGAAGGCCGCGCTGAAGTGGGTGCTGGCGAACGAGCACGTCCACACGACGATCCCGGCGTTCGCCAACCACGCCGAACTGCGCGAGGATCTCGACGTGCTGCGCGATCCCGCGCTCACGCCGGCCGAGCGGGCCGATCTCGGGCTCGGTGATCGCGCCGGCCTGAGCGGCACCTTCTGCCAGCAGTGCGGCAGCTGCGTGGCGCAGTGCCCGTCCGGCCAACCGGTTCCCACGCTCATGCGGGCCGCGATGTACGCGTACGGCCACGGGCGGATGGACCGCGCGGTCGCCGCGTGGCGCGCCGCCGGCGCGCCCCGGCCCCCCTGCCTCGACTGCGGCGCGTGCGACGTGCGCTGCGCCCTGGGCCTCGATATCCGCGGCACGATCCTCGGCCTCGGGCACGATCTGCGGTCCGTATGATCGCCGTCATAGCGCCCGCAGACGCGCGGGCGTACCATGGGCGGGTTCACCAGCCCCCTGGATGACCGCTCCGTCCCCCCGGAGCCGGCGTCGCCCCCACGACGCCCGTGTCCCGTTCCCGCGCGCACCGTCCCTGCCCCCGCATGGAAGGAGCCTTGGATGGTTGACTCGACCATCGTCCTCTGGGGTCAGACCCTCGCCTACACGTTCTACGTCCTCGCCATCATGGCCGTCATGGGCTGGTTCGCGCTGCGGATCACCCAGGAGGGCCCGAACCCGCCGATGAAGCCGGCGTGGTTCTACACCTGGGTCGGGTTCCTCGTGGTGCTGGGCGTGTCGCTGCACTTCATCACGTACTACACGATCCCGTGGAAGCCGATGGACATGCACCGGGCGTCGATCACGCCCGACAAGGTGTTCGACATCGGCGTGGCCGGCCACCAGTTCCAGCTGCCGTCGGAGAAGCTGGAGGTCGCCTGCGCGGACAAGGTGCTCTTCAACGTGACCTCGGCGGACCTGACCTACGGGTTCGGCCTGTTCCGGCCCGATCACTCCATGGTCTTCCAGATGCAGGTGGTGCCGGGCCACCGCAACGACATCCTGTGGCAGTTCGACACGCCGGGCGTCTACACCATCCGGTCCACGGAGTACTCGGGCCCGAAGGGCGTCGACATGATCGTGAAGGACGCCGTCGTCGTGTCGTGCGACAAGAGCTGAGCCTGGCCGGACCACCTGTTTCCCACGAGATCACCCATGAGCTTCACGCACACGTTCCTGAACGGTGAGCAGGGCGCCTTCAAGCCGGACTCGCTCACGCCGATGCAGAAGATGATTCTGCGCTTCGTCGTCGTCGGCCTCGTCTATTACGCCTTCGCGGTCATCGAAGGCATGATCATGCGGCTGTACGAGGTCACGCCGATCCCGGGCGTCCCCACACAGCAGTTCTTCGCCATCATGACGGCCCACCCGCTGGTGGGCATTTTCGGATCCACCTACGCCATCGTGTTCGGCGCCTTTCTGTTCCTGGTGCCGTTCCTGATGAAGAAGCCCCTCTGGAGCATCCCGCTGGCCAACTGGTCCTGCGGCCTGGTGGCGGTGGGCACCTTCGTATTCTGGTTCGCGGGGTTTCTCACCGAGTACGCGCCCCTCTACACGCTCTACTGGCCCCTGCCCGCCGACTTCACCCAGTTCAGCGTGTGGGGCGGCACGTTCTTCATCGTCGGCATCGCGCTGGTGATGGTCGCCACGGTGTTCTTCGTCCTCAACATCTTCAAGACGATCACCTACACCCCCGCCGGCTTCCCGCCCCAGCCGGCCTGGGCCCTGCTGCGGTCCGCCCTGGGTCTGACGGGCATCAGCGCGCTCCTGTCACGGGAGAAGAAAGACCACCTGGTGTCGCTGCCGGTGGCGGCCATCGCGCGCGGCACGGTGGACATGACCTTCAACGCCGCGATCATCCTCTTCACGGGCGTCCTGATCCTCGTCTACATGGTGGCGGCCATCCTCGGGTACGACTTGAAGCACTCGGCCGTGGACGCCCTGCTCTACAAGAACTGGTTCTGGTGGGGGCTCGACCTCATCGCGGACGGACTCGTGCTGATCTTCGTCGCCGGCACGTGGTACCTGCTGGCCACCCTCATCACCGGCCGCAAGCTGTTCATGGAGAACTGGGCGCGCGCGGCGCTGTTTGTCGAGATGGTGGTGTCGTGGACCGTGTGGTCCCACCACCTGATGTCGGACCAGGCGCAGCCCGGGATGCTGAAGACGGTGTCCGGCGAGATGGTGACGGCCTTCGAGCTGATTACCCAGGGCCTGGCGTTCTTCATCACGCTCGTCACGCTGTGGAGCGCGCGCCCGCTGAAGATGACGATGCCGCTGCGCTTCCTGCTGGGCGGCCTGCTGGGCTTCGCCCTCGCCGTGCCGGCCGGCATCATGCAGGCCGATCTCGGCCTCAACCGCATCCTGCACAACACCCAGTGGATCGTCGGCCCGCACGTGCACGTGGCCATCCTCGTCGGCCTGACGATGACGCTGTACTCGGCGATCTACCTGCTGTTCCCCATCGTGACCAACGGCGCGAAGCTCTACAGCGAGAAACTCGCGGTGTTCCACTTCTGGACCCACCTGCTCGGCGGCATCGGGATGGGCGCGTTCATGGGCATGGCGGGGCTGCAGGGCATGTTGCGGCGGGCCCTGTACGTGAACGGCGAGTTCAACCTCTACATGATCCTCGCGGCGCTGGCGGGCTCGCTGCTGCTCGTGGGGTTCCTCGCGTTCTTCTACAACATCGTGATGAGCCTGGGCCTCAAGGGCGTCCTGGGCATCTTCACGCCGGCGAAACTCGAGACGACCGACCCGGTTCCGGCCGCCTGACGCCGTCATCAGGACCGCGTGTGGAGACCGGGAGCGGACACCCGGTCTCCACTCCCGGTCTCCACCAATCCGGGTCTGGGCACCCGATCTGGACCATCAGCCCCCCGCCGGCTTCCGGTCCGATGCGAACGAGAAGTGCATCTGGACGATGACCCACGCGCCGGCCCGGCGCTCGAGCACCCCCGTCCAGCGCGTGTCCTTCCAGCCGACCGGCTTCCCGTCCCACTCGCCCAGATCGTCCAGGATCGCCGAGAACCACGCCACGTCGCCGCCGCGCGAGAAGGTCACGCGCAGGTCGCGGATATCGAGGCCCGTGGCCTTGAAGCGCGGGTCCATCCAGAAATCGAAGCCCTTGACGAAGGCCTCCCAGCCCACCGTGGTGCCCTTCGAATCGGGACTGAAGATGAAGAGGCCCGGATCGTGGGCGATGATCCGCTCGAGCAGCGGCCGATCCTTCGTCAGGGCCCAGCCGATCGAGTCGCGGATCGTCTGCTCGACGACGGCTCGCTCGTCGGGTCTGGCAGCGCGCACCTCGTGAACGAGGCTCGCCGCCACCATCAACGGCGCCAGCAGCGCGCCGGCCGCGCCGATCCAGGCACGTCCCCGGAGTGTCATGATCGTGCTCCTCTCCGCGCGGAGTCCGGCGTCCCCGGCCGCGCGAGTCACCTGCCGCAGCCATCATAGGGCCCCCGCCGGACGGCGGCGGATCGATTCACGATCCGAAGGGAAATCGAGTACCGGCCATCCGCCCGGGGCGAACCGGCATGTCCCCCTCGTCGTCGAAGACAAGGAGCCCCGCCCCCGTACGGAGCCCGACATGACCCTGCGCCGCCGGCTGGCCGCCCTCGCCCTGAACCTGGTCCTCCTGGCCATCGCGCTTGCCATCTTCCGCCATCCCCACCGTGAGGTCTACGGGACGGGGGACGTGTTCGTCTACGGCCGCGGGTCGGCACCCGACGAGGTGCGGGACGCCGTCGGCCGTCAACTGGAGGCGTTCCAGGAGGGGTACCGCCGCCGCGATCCGGGCGCGCTCGACGCCTTCGCCGGCCGCCTGCTGGCCCCGGGAGCCGTTGCCCTCGGGACCATGCCGCGCGAGATCTACGTCGGCGCCGGCGCCGTCCGGGACCTCGTCCGCACGGACTGGGAGTCGTGGGGCGACTGCACGTTCTTCACGAAGACGGCGCAGATCTCGTCGCACGGAGACACGGCGTGGTTCTCGATGATTGGGTACGTCGCGTTCGACCTGTCGCGATTCCTCGTGCTGCCGCTGCGCGTCTCGGGCGTCCTGACCCGGAGCGGCAGCGACTGGCGGTTCGCGCAGCTCCAGTTCCAGTTCGACCTCGACCTCACCCTGCTGCTGCTGCTGGATGTGGTCCTGCTGGCCTGGCTCGCCGTCAACGTTGTCCTGCTGGCCGCCATCGCCGTGCGCCGGCTCAGGCCCGGCGCTCGGCCCTGACGCCTCGCGACGGCGGGGGTCCGTCGCGGCGGGCTGCTACAACTCGCGGCCCTCGAAGAACCGGACCGACAGGGACCGGGAGCACGCGCCGGCCACCAGCGCGGCCGCGGTCACGGCTACGGTGGCGCCGGTCACCCCCCAGTCTGCCGCCAGCGACGACAGGCAGAGCTGGACCCTGGCAGCCCAGGGCATCCCCTCGATCACGCTGCGCGCCGTGCCGTCCAGCGGGCCGAACCCGCAGACGGGCCCGATGGCGGCAGCTGCCGCCACGCCGGCGGCCGCCGCCACCAGGAACAACGACCCGCCCAGCGGCAGCCCGAAGCGGAAGAAGAAGGGCAGGAAACCCAGGAGGAGCAGGTAGCCCGTCAGGAAGAACGCCGTGGCGCCGCCGGCGCCCATCCAGGAGAGGTTACCGTGCCAGCGGTCCACGACGCCGTCGGCCGCCACGGCCACGACCAGGTGCCCGTACGCGACATACAGGACGGCGCCCGCGGCCAGCGCCCCCACGGCACTGACGTAGCGGGCCTCGACAATCGTGGCCCGGCTGACGGGCAGGCTGGCGAGGAGCCGATCGGCACCGAAGTGCCAGTCGGCAAACGCGATAGCGGCGGTCCAGGCCAGGGCCGCCGTCAGGCTCATCCAGAAGTACAAGTCGGGGACCAGGAACACCTGCACGCACCACAGGGCATGCAGCGGTCCGATGAGCCAGATCCAGGGCCCGGGCAGGCGGAGGTCCTTCAGCAGCAGCGCGCGCATGGTCAGGCGTCCTTTGCCGGCCGCTCCCGGCACAGCAGAAACACGTCGTCGAGATTGGCCCGCTCGACGAGCGCCCGGGCACCGAATTTCCGCCGGGCGTCGCCGATGTCGTCGAACAGCGCCTCGACGCCGTACGCGGCCGGGGCCACGGGCCAGGGCGATGCGGCCGCCAGTTCGGCTTCGAGGTCGGCGGCGCCGCGCACGACGGCCCACCTATCGACGATGTCGTCCTTGGGGCCCGCGTGCAGCAGGCTTCCGTCGCGCACGAGCACCACGAAGTCCGCGATCCGCTCGAGGTCCGTCATGATCTGCGTCGAGAACAGGATCGAGGTCTGGCCGTCGGCGAGGCACGCGGACAGACGGCTGAGCAGTTCGTCGCGGAACACCGGGTCCAGCCCGGTCGTCGGTTCGTCCAGCAGCAGCAGTTCCGGCCTGTGCGCGAGCGCGAGCGCCAGGGCGAACTTCATCCGCGTCCCCCGCGACAGCGCGCCGACCCGCGACCGCGCGGGCACGCCGAAGTCGGCCTGGAGACGGCCGAAGTAGTCCCAGTCCCACGACGGGTAGAACGCCGCCACGATGGCCGCCATGCGCTCCACCGGCAGGTGGTCGTAGAACGCCGGGGTGTCGTGCACGAATCCCACCCGCTGGCGCAGGCCGGCCCCGGCGCGGCGCGGGTCCTCCCCGAACAGGCGCACCGAGCCGGCGTCGCAGCCGGCGAGCCCCAGGGCGAGCCGCATCAGCGTTGTCTTGCCGGCGCCGTTCGGGCCCATCAGCCCGACAATGAAGCCGTGCGGCACCGCGAAGGACACGTCGCGCAGGGCAAAGCCCGCGTACGCCTTCGACACGCGTGAGAACTCGAGCAGGCTGGTCAGGCCGGGCATGTCAGTACTCACGTCGGCGGTACAGCCAGGCCGCCAGGCGGTATGCGGCTGCATTGAGGGCCACGATGGCCAGCACGATCACCAGGGCCACGCCCGCGGGTCCGAGGGCGCCGTCCAGCCACGCGTGGATCTGCCGCGCCGCGCGCACTGTCGTGCTGATCAGGCCGCCCCGGATCCCGAACAACGCGCTCGCGAGCAGCGCGGTCATGCCGAGCACCTGAAGCCCCACCAGCAGGCTGATCGTGCCGGCCACGCCGAAGCGGATGGCGAACGGCAACATGACGGCGATGGCGAGACCACTCGTCGTGATCACGGCGATGGGCAGATTGGACGTCGCAGGGGTGAACGGCTGGAGGCCCGCCAGGCCAAGCCCCGCCATGGCGATCACCGCGATCCCGACGCCAGCCAGCGCGAGCATCCAGCCCCCGACGAACCGCGACGCCACGACGGCATCGCGGGTCACCGGCAGGCTGCACACCTGGGCGCCGGCCCTGAACTTGTCCTCGCGGCCGAGGAGCATGACCGGCAGGAACCCGCAGGCCAGCGCCACCATCGCCGCCCACGCGTCGAAGCTCGGCTTGTTCTCGGACGGCCTCAGCACCGGGTAGCCAAACCAGAACAGGCTCCACAGGCCGTAGGTCAGCCACAGCACGCGCGCGTTCAACAGGTACTCGCGTCTAAGCAGCATCCACATGATGGACCCCTGAAGCGGAGAACAGGACCAGCTCGTCGATGGTGGCGCGGTCGATGATCGCCCGTGGGCCGAGCGCTTCGCGGGCCGCCCGGACGTCGTCGACCAGTGCTTCGGCGCCGTGGGCCCGGGCCCGGCGCCCGCGCACGATCGCCAGCGGCAGCCGGTCCAGCGCCGCACCCTCGCCCCGGACCACGCCCCAACGCTCGCGCAGGTCGTCCTTGGGCAGGGTGAACGAGACGGCCCCGTCGTGGATCAACGTCACGTAGTCCGCGATGCGCTCGAGGTCGGCCGTGATGTGGGTCGAGAAGAGCACCGTCTTCCGCTCGTCGGACAGGATGGCGCTCAGTTCACCGAGCAGTTCGCGGCGGAACCCGAGGTCCAGCCCGGCCGTCGGCTCGTCCATGATCAGCAGGTCGGCGTCGTGGGCCAGGGCCACCGCCAGCGCGAACTTCATCTTCATCCCGTGCGACAGCGTCTTGAAGCGCGCCGCCAGCCGGAGACCGAACCGGACGGCCAGCGCCTCGAACCGTGCCTGGTCCCAGGCCGGGTAGAACGGCGCGATGGCTCGCGCCGAATCACGGAGGCTGACGTCGAGGTAGAACGGCGCCTCGTCGTAGACGAACCCGATCCGCCGCTTCACCGCCACCTCGTCGGCCAGGCTGTCGAGGCCGAACACCCGGATGCTGCCCGCGTCGCGGCGGACCAGGTTCATGACGAGCTTGATGATGGTGGTCTTGCCGGCGCCATTGGGCCCGACGAGGCCCGTCACAAAACCCGTCGGCACCTCGAGATCGATGTCGCGCAGCAGGAACCGGCCGTACCGCTTGCGCAGGCCGCGGATGCTGATGGCTGAGTCAGTCATCGTTCCTCCTCGTACAGCAGCTGCAGCATCTCGGTGAGTTCACCGAGGCCAACGCCCAGCAGCCGCGCCTCCCCCACCGCCGCGCTGAGCTTCTCCTCCACGAGCTTCATCCGTTTCTCGCGCAGGAAGGCCGGATTCTGTGCCGCGACGAAGGTGCCCTTGCCACCCACGGAATCGAGAAACCCCTCGCGCTCGAGTTCGTCGTAGGCCCGCTTCGTGGTGATGACGCTCACCTGGAGGTCGTGAGCCAGCGCCCGGATCGACGGCAGGGCCGTGCCCTCCTCGAGGGTTCCGCCGATGATCTCGGCCTTGATCTGGCGGGCGATCTGCTCGTAGATCGGTTCCGCAGACGCGTTGGAGATGACGATCTGCACCGTTGACGCCCTCCGTCAGCTGACTATTCAGTACATTGTGTATACTGTGTCACTACTGTATATGTAATGTAATAACAGCTTGGGCGGTTGTCAAGGGTGGCCAACGTCTCTCTGCGGGTGCGGGGTTCGTCGGGCCGGCCCGGTCACCGCCGGCGCAGGATGGCGGTGGCCGGCCCGGCGGCGCCGGAGGGGAGCCCGGAGGAGGGAGACGTGGGCGGGGTCAGAACGGGACTCGGTGCACTTCCCAGCGATGGGCTGCGCCGTCGAGGCGCAGGTAGTAGTACCAGTCCCCGACGAAGCTGAAGAACGACGTGCCGGCCACGCGCGCCTCCGTTTCCGCGTCCGTGGGTTCCGGCAGCCAGAGGTCCCTGGGCAGGCCCCCGGCGGCGTCGAGTACGACGTACCGCACGAGGCCGTCGCGTCCCTCGAAGGTGCGCACGATCACACCCGGCCCGTGGGGATGCACTTCACGGATGGCGGGCGCCGCATCGGGAAAGGTGATGCGCCAGATCGCCTGCAGCTTCTCCCACGATCCGGTTTGCGCCACCATTGCCGCCACCCGTTTCTCCTGGCGGACGGCCGTCAGCAGGCGGCCGTTATCGGCGGCCGTCAGGCGCACCGGCGCCTGGCGGCGGCTGAGCGTGGAGACCCGGGTGCCCGCCGGGTCGAACACCTCGAGGACGAACCCCCGCGGGCTGGCGTCGACCCAGATCCGGCCGCCGGCCGCGGCATAGTGCAGCAGGTCCCCCGGCAGCTCGGTGGTGAAGCCGCCCGGCGTGAGTTGCTGGAACCATGGCTGCCGGTACAGCTCGGCGACCTCGCGGAGGTCGGCGTCGTAGAGCACCGCGCGGATGACCTGCGCCGGCGGCGTGCCCGTCACGATCATGCTCTTCGCGACGTAGCGGTCTCCGACCGGCAGGAACCACGTGGTGTTGTGCGGCTTCGCGGCCTCGCCGATGAACCGTCCCTCCGGCGAGAAGGTGACGAGCTTGTCGTTGTCCTCGACCAGCACGCGGCCTGCGGCGAGCCGTAATCCCTGGTCGAACTGGTGACGCGGCGAGAGTCGGCCGGGGCCGCGGCCGCTGCCGCCGAAGTCCCGCTGCGCGGTCACGTCGGGCAGCGAGAACACCGTGATGGTGCCGCGGTGCAGGATGAAGAGTTCCGTCTCGCTGAAGGCAGCGGCGTCCGGCGACATCCCCTCGGGCAGCAAGCCGAGCCGCTCGTCGCGTGCGGCCCGCCCGGCCGGGGCCGCCCACGACGCCATCGCGATCAGACACGCCCACGCCGCCGTCCGGAGCACCATGGTCAGTACCTCATCCACGCGAACGGCGACCACGCGTCGCCGATGAGTTGCTTCACGATTGCCGGCGACACGCGCGTCCTGAGATCCGAGACGCTCTGGATCACGATGCCCGTCCGCCGCTCGGGGAAGAACACCACGTAGCTCTCGCACCCCTCTTCCATCCCGAGGTGGAAAAGCGCCGGCCCTGCGGGACTCCGGAACCAGCCCCAGCCCGGCGTCCAGGACAGCTGGATCGCGTCGTTGGCCGACGCCGCCGGCGGCGTGAGGTCGTGCAGCGCGCGCCCCGTCACGCGCAGGCGGGGCGTCTTCCACGCCTGCGCCGTCGCCGGCGTCAGCCCGCGCCCCTCCATGGCCGCCACCACGAGG
>CAYNDV010000062.1:19042-24931 GCA_964396055.1 uncultured Vicinamibacterales bacterium
TGCCTGGGGTCGCCGGCGAGCGAGGCGTACGCGGGCCAGGTCGTGAACGGAGGCTGCACCAGTGCGGTCAGCGGCGCGTCGAGGCCGAGCACGCCCTCATCCACGAGGCGCATCACGAGGTACGAGAAGACCGGCTTGCTGAGCGAGGCCGCGCGCAGGACAGTATCGCTCCCGGCGGGCCGCCCGCCCTTCGGATCGACGGTCCCGAGCATGCGATCGAATACGATCCGTCCGTCCTGGACAACGGCCACCGACAACGTGGGCACGCCGGCTGACTCCATCAGGCCGGTCAGAAAGAGGTGGCTCTCCCGGGCTGTGCGGGTTTCCCCCAGCAGCGTCCGCCAGGTGCCCGGCTCAGGCGCCGGGCCGGCCCCGGCGGCCTGGCCGGTGAGCAGCAGCAGGCCCGCAGCAAGACTACGGATGGCGCGCATCGTTGGTATCCTCCCGGCCACCGCACGGCAGACGCCTGCCGCACCGTCGCCGTCATTGTCGGGCCGGCACGGCCAGGAGTCCTTACGCCGGGATTCGATTGCGCTGCAGGTCTGACGACAGCGGGGCGCCTGTCGATCGTCGATCAATCGTGGGCGCCGGCTTCAGCCGGCGCCGAGTCGCGTCCGGCTGACTTGTCCCGAGCGAAGTCGAGGGAAGCCGGACGCCACGGACTAGCCTCTAGCCTCTAGCCTCTAGCCTCTAGCGTTTGTACGTCGGATACGCCGGCCGCTTCGGCGTGGTCTTCGGCTTCTTCGCCAGTTCGGCCATGACCACCTCGATGGCCTTGTCGAGCTGCGGATCCTTGCCCTGGCGCACGAGCGCCGGGTCCTGCTCCACCTCGATGTCGGGCGCCACGCCCGTGTTCTCGGCGATCCACTCGCTCTTCGCCGGATCCCACACGGCCGAGGACGGCGCGCCCACGAAGCCGCCGTCCATCAGCGGCACGCCCGCGGCGCGGCCCACCAGGCCGCCCCACGTCCGCTTGCCGATGAGCGGACCGAGGCCGGCCTTGCGGAAGTACCACGGCATCGCATCGCCGCCCGACCCGGCCATTTCGTTGATGAGCATCGCCTTGGGCCCGAAAATCGCGCCCTGCGGCTGCACTTCGTTCTCGCCGTCCCGCGAGGCCACCATGCTCATCATCGGCCGGCCCAGAATCTCGGCGATGTCGGTGGCGAGGTTGCCGCCGCCGTTGAACCGCTCGTCGACGATCACGGCGTCCTTGCCCACCTGCGCGTAGAAATAGCGGTTGAAGAACGTGTAGCCGCCCGTCGCGGTGTCGGGCATGTAGACGTAGGCGATGCGCCCCTGCGACACCTTGTCGACGTAGCGCCGGTTGTCCTCCACCCACGCGAAGTTGCGCAGGGGCTGTTCGCTGGCCACCGGCACCACGGTGACCTCGCGCGCCCCCTCCCCAGTCGGCTGGGCGCCGACCTTCAGCACGACGCTCTTGCCGACCGTGCCCTCGAAGAAGGCGTACACGTTGTCGGCCGCGGTCACCGGCCGGCCGTTCACCGCAAGGAGATAGTCACCCGCCGCCACGTTCACACCGGGCTGCGTGAGCGGCGCGCGCAACTGCGGGTTCCAGTTCTCGCCGTCGTACACGCGCGCGAAGCGGTACCGGCCGTTCTCGATCGCGTAGTCGGCGCCCAGCAGGCCCGTCTGGACGCGCCGCACCTCCGGCATCGCGCCGCCGCCCACCCCGAGGTGGCTCACGGTGACTTCGCCCAGCATGTCCGAGAACAGGTAGTTGAGGTCGCTGCGCGACGCCACGCGCGCGAGGAACGGCTCGTACTTCTTCTCGGACGCCACCACGTCGAGACCGTGGAGGTTGGCGTCGTAGAAGAACTCGCGTTGGATCCGCCAGGCTTCGCGGAACATCTGCCGCCACTCGGCGCGCGGATCGACGCGCACCTCGAGGCCGTCGGTCGCCAGGGCGCCGGATCCGGCCCCTCCGCCCGGCCCGCCGCCGGCCGGCGGTCCCGATGGCCCGGGTGCGCCGGGGGCGGCCATGGGGCGCAGCGCCGCGATGAACCACCGGCCGCCCTGGTTGTAGAGGGCCTTCTCGCCGTTGCGGGTCACCTCGAAGAACGTCACGCCGCCCAGCGCCACGTCCGACCGCCGGGCCTTCAGGTCGTAGCGGTGGACCGTGAGCCCCGATTCACCGCCGCCGCCGAAGAACGCCGGCGTTTCGAGGGCCAGCAACACGCCCGCTTTTCCCGCCTGCAGGGACGCGTAGCGCCGCGCCGGCATGGGCACCGCCAGGATGCGCTGGAGGATGCCCGCGAAGTCGATCTTCACGGTGACGGCGGGCTTGGCCGGCGGCCCGCCCGGTTTCTGCGGGCCTGCGGCCGGCGTCTCCGCCTGCGGCCCGGGTTTCGCGCCGGCGGCCGCCGCGGGTGTGGTCGCCTTCGCGTCGCCCGCGGGCTTCTCGCCGGCGGCCTTGTCTCCGGCCGCCTTGTCCCCCGCCGGCTGGTCGCCGGCGGGCTTCTCTTCGTCGCTCTCCGGCGCGAACGGCGACGGGTCGTCCTTCGACAGCACCACGAGGTAGATGCTTCGCGACACGGGCCGGCTGAAGCTGTGGATGTCGGGCTGCAGCGACGCGCCCGCGTCGGTGCTGGCCGTGAAGTAGAGGTACTTGCCGTCGGCGTCGAACACCGGCGTCCGCGCGTCGCTCATGCCGTCGGTCACCTGCGTGCTCGTCGCGTCGGCCACGGAGTACACGAACACCGCGCCGAGGTAGTTCGGCAGGCGTTTCGCATAGGCCAGCCACTTCGAGTCGGGCGACCACGCGGGCTGGAGGATGTCGCCCGAGCGGCTCCAGAACCGATCCTTGTCCACGCGCACCGGCTTCTTCGCCTCGACATCCACGCACCACAGGGTCTGGTGGCTGTCGATGTAGGCCAGCCGTCTGCTATCGGGCGACCAGCGCGGCGTGAAGTAGATCGACGGACTGGCGCCGAGCGCGATCTTCGCCACCTCGCCCGTGCCCGTCTGCGGCCGGATATGCAGCGCGTACTCGCCCGACTCGTCGGAGAAGTACGCAATCGACTTCCCGTCCGGCGACCATGCGGGATCGCGCTCCATCACCCCGGGCGTGCTGGTCAGGTTGCGCGCATCGCCCTTCTCGGCGGGCACGGTCAGGATCTCGCCGTGCGCCTCGAACACGGCCCGCGCCCCCGCGGGCGACGGGTGCGCGTTGGTGAGCGCCGTGCCCACCCGCACGAACCGCTCGCGCACCTCCGGGAAATCCCCCGCGATGGTGATCGGGACCGGCGTGCGGCGCCCGGATTTCAGATCGTAGAGCCCCAGCGATCCGAACTGCTCGTACACGATCGCGCCGGGCCCCGCCGACGCCGACTTGAGGTCGAAGCCGTCGTTGTCGAAGAGCTTCGTCGTCTTCTTCGCCGCCGTGTCGTAGGCGTAGAGCGTGGTGCGGCCGTCGCGGTCCGACAGGAAGTAAACGGTGTCACCGACCCACATGGGGTTGAAGTCGTTCGAGTTGTCCCGCGGCAGCTTCTCGATCTTCGAATCGGCCAGCGTCGCCAGCCAGACGGGCGTCGTCGTGCCGCCGCGATAACGCTTCCAGGTGTTGAACGCCCGCTGCAGCGGCACGTAGGCCACCCGCTTGCCGTCCGGCGCGAACGCCCCTTCGGCGGCCATGTGCAGCGGCAGCTTCTCGGGCAGCCCGCCGGCCACGCCGACGGTGAACAACTCGGAGAAGCGCGAATACGCCGTGCGCGTCGACGCGAAGAGCACGCGCGCGCCGTCGGGGGTCCAGCCCTGCACCGTGTCGGCCGCGGGATGGAACGTCAGCCGTTTCGGCTCGCCACCGGTCGCGGGCATCACGAACACGTCCACGTTGCCGTCGTACTCGCCCGTGAACGCGATGCGCGTCCCGTCGGGCGAGAACGCCGGGCTGGTCTCGATGCCGGGCCCGGCCGTCAGCCGGATCGCGGCCCCGCCTTCGCGCGGCACGCTCCACAGGTCGCCGCCGTACGAGAACACGATCTGCGTCCGGCTCAGGGCCGGCCGCTGCGCCAGCAGCCGGTCGCCGCCCTGCGCCGCCGGCCCGGCCCCGAAGGCGAGGGCCACCACAATCGCGAGCGCCACCACTCTCATCGTCTGGATCCTTTCCTGAAGCGGGGTGCGGTGATGGGAATCGGCCTGCCGGCCAGGGTGGAGTATACCCCCGGCCTCGGGTCCCTGATGCGTCTTCAACGCAGGGAGACCGGGCCGGGTTCCGTCGCGGGCCCCGACCCGGCCTCGGCGAGGATGGCGTAGAACAGGCGGGCGCCGCGCTCGACCTTGCCCCAGTCCAGCGTGGCCGCATCATCGTCCACGCTGTGGTAGACCGGCGGCAGGAACCCCCGCGTCACCAGCGCCGAGGTGATGCCGTGCGCCAGGAAAGGCGCCAGATCGCAGCGGCGCAGGTGGCCGTCGGGATCGTGCTGGTTCAGCGACAGGTCGATCGGGGCCGCCAGCAGGTTGCCTGCCCGACGCCCGGCCGCGAGCAGGCGATCGGCCGAGACTCCGGTGGCGAGGAGGTAGTGCACATCGGGCTTGCCCACCGACGTCCGGCCAATCATGTCGGCCGCCACGCTGACCCTGATCCGCTCGCGCGGGACAGGCGGGTTGGCCATGAACCACTCGGAGCCGAGCAGGCCCTTCTCTTCGCCCGTGAAGAGCACGAAGAGCACCGATCGCCCGGCCGGCTGGCGCGCCAGCGCTTCGGCGGCCTCGAGCACGGCCGCGACGCCGGCGGCGTTGTCGTCGGCACCGTTGCGGATGCGCCCGCGGCCGTCGACGCCGAGATGATCCAGGTGGGCATGGGCCACGACGTATTCGTCGCGCAGCGCCGGGTCGCGTCCCGGCAGCAACGCCACCACGTTGCGGCAACGAATCTCCTCGGCCCGCTCCTGCCGAATCCGGCACGTCAGCCTGACCCGCTCGAGGACGGCGGGCCGGTAGTCGGCCGTGCCCTGCTCCCACGCATACCCCGCCTGGCGCAGCAGATCGGCGGCCGCCTCGGGGTGCAGGAACAGACAGGTGAGGCCCGCCGCGGCGGCCCCGGCAGGCAGGCGAAGGTTGGTCTGCCTCCGCGCCAGGCTGTCGACCACGGCCGGCCACCGGCTGGCCATCACCGGATCCGGCACGAAGATGAGGCCCGACGCACCATGCCCGGCGGCCCACATGTACCGGGCATTGACGCTGCTCCCGAAGTCCCGGTAGTAGGCGTCCTGATCGGGTGCGAAGACCGGCTTGCCCTGCCGAGACGGCGCGCCGCCCACCACGATCACCACGCGCCCGCGGACGTCGAGTCCGTCGTAGTCCGACCAGCCGGCTCCGGGGTCGTCGATGCCGTAGCCGAGGAAGACCGGCTGCGCGTCGGCGAACAGGGTTTCGGAGGGCGACCCTGTCCGGAAGACCACCATCCGATCCCGGTGGTGGAACGTGGTTTCGCCGGACGGCGTGCGGACGGACAGCGCGCTGGACCCACCCACGTCGTAGGCGAGCATCGGCACGGTCTGGTAGAACGTCGTCTGCCCTTCGCCGTCGGCGACGATGGGCTCGAGGCCGTCCTTCTTGAACTGGGTCACCGCGTAGAGCGCCGCGGCCGCGTAGCCCTCGGATCCGGTGTCCCTTCCGCGCAGTTCGTCGGACGCCAGAAACGACACCGTGTCCCGCAGTTCGTCGCGCGTGATCGACTGGAGGGCGTCCAGGAGCACCGGTGGTCCCTGGGCCGACACGGTCACCGAGATCAGGCCTATGCCACACGCCGCTCTGAGCTTGTTCATCACGATCTCCTGAAGAGCCTCGGTGCGCCCGTGGAACCGCGCGTCCCTGGCCTCTAGCCTCTAGCCTCTAGCCTCTAGCCTCTAGCCTCTAGCCTCTAGC
>CAYNDV010000063.1:0-24888 GCA_964396055.1 uncultured Vicinamibacterales bacterium
TGCCTCACGCGATCAGCCGCGGCGGCTGTGACCGGTGACCGCTCTGCGTCCCTCTTTCGCCGCGCGGGCGTGGCGCGGCGGTCGTTGGTGCGACACCCAGGAGGAGACGATGATGACTGAGAAGAGACGTTGGGTCCTGATCATCGGCGTGATGGCGGTGGTGACGGCGCTTGCCCTGCCCGGCAGTGCGGCCGCAGACACCGTCCAGGGACGAGTCGTTGACGATGCCGGCAACCCCTTGCGAGGGGATGCGGCCCCCTGGGCCTACTGTTCGATCTACTGGTGGAACGGCAATTGGTACTACCGCGGCTATGCCGTGCCAGATGACACCGGGTGGTTTGCGGTGACCCAGTACTCCGGGAATCCGCTGCCTTCGGGGACCTACAAGGTCTACTGCTACCCCGACGAAACCCAGGTGGATGGCTGGTGGCGCATGTACTTCGCCCAACCCCACCAGATGAGCACCAGCGGCGGCGTTGCGGACTTCGGCGACGTGGTGACGCCACGGTCGCCGGTGGAGTTCAAGTTCGTCGCCAGCGGCACGCTCGGATCGGCGGGCGGCTCAGTACCCGTGGAGTTGTGGATCCGGAGGCGTCTCGACATGTTGGCGCCGGCCGCGATTCCGTCGCTGAAACTGGCGGGACGCTGGGAAGTGTACGGCCCCGCGTCGAACTACGCCTGGCACGCCATCCCCATGGGCAAGACGACTCCGGCCACCGTGGCGCTCGACACGAAGGGCCGGGCCAAGGCCTTCAAGGCCGCGATCACCGTGCCCGGGTCACTGCCCGATGGTGACAACTACTGCGCGTACTTCTACGTGACATCCGCCAGCGACCCCTGGACCACCTACCTCCCCGGCTGGGGCGTGTGCGTGCGCAAGGGGACGTCGCCGACGGCTCCCGAGATTGCGCGAAGCGCTCCACGCGACGTCCGTCCTGGCGTGTCAGCGCCGAGGTCGTGATCGTCGCACGTCCAGCCGCCAAGCAGGAGTCTGCACGCGGTCGCCGGGCGGGCCGTTCCGGGTCCGCCCGGCATCCGGGCTTCGTGCATGCCTCCGGTCTCGTCCACGCGTCCTCGGCTCAAGCCACACCGCGCCGTGCCGATTCTCCCGTGCAGGACTGTGTATGGCTGCGCCTGGCGTCACCCGGCGTCCGGCGGCCGTACCTTCACGCGGGAGTTCGCACCGATGGCGCTCATCACCTGGACCGACAAGCTGGCCCTGAACCTGCCCGACATCGACCGGCAGCACCAGAGACTGGTGGCGATGATCAACGATCTCGACGCCGCCATGCAGCAGGGGCGGGGCAAGGATGCGATCGGCAAGATCATCGACGGCCTGGTGGCGTACACGCAGTTCCACTTCACAGCCGAAGAGAAGCTCATGGAGCAGCAGAAGTACCCTGGGCTGGCCTCGCATCGGGCCGAGCACCTGGCCTTCGTGAAACAGGTGGTCGAATTCCGGGCGAAGTACGAGAAGAACCAGATCGGCTTGTCGATCGGCGTGATGAGCTTCCTCAGCGACTGGCTGCGCGGTCATATCCAGGGCACCGACCGCCAGTACGTGCCCAGCCTGCAGCAGGTGACCACGCGCTGAAGGGGGCTGCCCCCGCCCACTCCCCCTGAGGTCTCCCTGTTCCACACCCTCCGGGTCGCTGCTGCGCCAGCCCCCGGCCGGTCCCACCTGTTCGGTTTGCCTGTCATCGACGTTTCCCTCATTGCGGGTGCAAGTGCCGATGATGGGTGCCGTGGACGTGTCGGCCGCCGGCGTGTCGTCACGATGACGACAAACAGTGACGTATGACGGCCGTCATATGAATACCGCTGACGCGGGTCCACACAGGAGCACCAACCAATCCAGTCGTCGGCACTCGCTACGCAAGGAGCCCCCATGCGTCGACTCTGCCTGCCGTCGAACCTCGCCGTGTCGTTGCTCATCCTCGCCGTCCTCACGACAGTCGTCTCGTCCCGTTCGCCGCTGCCAGCGGCGCCCGTTCCCGCGCAGCCCGGCCAGGGAGGCGCCGCCACGCCCGTTGCCCCAGCGGTCGCCGGACAATCCGTCGCGTCCGAAACACCGGACGCCCCGTGGGGATCGATGGCCGGAACCATCACCACACGCGGCGGGCGGGCGCTGCGCGGTGGGCGCGTCATCGTGTCGGATGACACCGGACGCGAACTGGTGGCGGTGACGGCAGGTGACGATGGAACGTTCCGCGTGGCGAACCTCCCGCCCGGGACCTACGACGTGCGCGTGGTGACCGCTCGCGGCGCCAGCGCGGGGCAGGCGGTGGTCGAGGTCAGGGCCGGCGCCGAGACCCGCGCCGTCGACATCGCGCCGAACGGGACCGCGTCCATTGCCGGCACGGTCACCGAGGCGCCATCCGGAACCCCGATCCAGTACGTGACGGTGTCGGCGTACGACACCAACGGCTTCTTCAAGGCGCAGGCCTTCACCGACGCCGCTGGCGTTTACGTCATCAGCGGTCTGGAGCCCGGCACCTACTTCGTCAAGACCCGGAACTTCGTCGGCAACGTAGACGAGGTGTACAACGATCGGATCTGTGCAGGCTGCGATCCTCACCTCACCGGCGACGGCATCGTCGTGACGGGCGCCACCACAGGCATCGACTTTGCCCTGGGCAAGGGCAGCCTGATCGCCGGGACCGTCCGCGACGAGGCCCAGAATCCGATTGGCAACGCGTACGTCACCGTCCACGCCAACACGACCAAGCAGCCCCAGGTGGCGTCGGGGTTCACAGGACCAGATGGCGCGTACACCACGACGACGGGTCTTCCCGCCGGCAGCTACTTCGTGCGCGTGGCGCAGGCGGGCGACTTCATCGGCGAACTCTACCCCGATACCGGCTGCCCCTTCGAGTTCGGGCCCTGCGACTACGCGTCCGGCACGCTCGTGCCGGTGAGCGGCGCTGCCGCGCCCGCCGGACCCATCGACTTCGTCCTGGCGCCGGGCGGCGCCATCTCGGGCGTGGTCACCGGGCCGGGTCCTGTGGCCCTCCAATACGCCAGCGTCAGCCTCTACGACATGGCAGGCACGCTGCTGGCGGGGTGGGGTACCGGCGCGGACGGGAGCTACCGCTTCCGCGGCCTGCCGGCGGGTTCGTTCTACCTGGCAACGTCCTACGCCGGGTTGTTGTCCGAGGTCTACAACGACGTCCCCTGCGTCGGGTTCTGCACGCCTGCGGAGGTGGTTGGCGGCACGCCGGTGACCGCAGTGGTCGGGGCCACCACCCCGAACATCGACTTTGCCCTGGTGACGGCGCCCACGATCAGCGGCACCGTCATCGAGGACATCTCCGGCCAGAGCGCGCCAACCGCGCCGCTGGCGTCCGTGACCGTCCACGCCTACGACCCGCTGGACCGCTGGGTGAAGGCGGCTCAGACCGACGCCCAGGGACACTACGAACTGCAGCTCGCCCCCGGCACCTACTACCTCCGGACGGCGAACCAGGCGGGATACCTCGACGAGCTGTGGGACAACGTCCCGTGCCACCGCGGCTGCACCGTGAACGACGGGAGCGGGGTCACGATCGCGGCGGGGCAGGATGCCACGGCCGACTTTGCCCTCCGCAAAGGCGCGCAGGTCAGCGGCATCGTGTCGACGCCAGACCCGCCAGCGGGACCGCAGCGCCGAGGGCCGCTGAGTGGTGTCTGGGTGAGCCTGCTCAAGGACGGCGACACAATCGCCAGTGCCACGCCGACCAATGCGTCGGGCGCCTTCTCGTTCACCAACGTCGAGCCGGGCACCTACAAGCTGTTCACGTCCAACCAACTGGGCTACGTCGACGAGGTGTGGGACGACATTCCGTGCGCCGGATCGTGCTGGTCGACCACGGGGACGCCCCTCGTACTCGGGGCGGGGCAGCAGGCCACCGCCGACTTCGGCCTTCTGCAATCGCCGAAGATCGTCGGCACCGTGATGGGCGCGGCGCCAGGCAGCGCCGGCAGCGTGCCGCTCGCTGGCGTCCAGGTGATCGCGTACAACGGCGACGGGGACTGGGCCGCGTCCACGACCACCACCGGCAGCGGTGAGTACGCGCTCAACCTGGCCGCCGGAACGTACTTCCTGAAGACCACCAACCAGACGAACTACCTCGACGAAGCCTGGGACAACATCCCGTGTGCGAACTGGAGTTGCGTGCCATCCGAGGACGGCACGCCGCTGGAACTCGATGCCGGAGAAACCCTGGTCGCCGACTTCGAACTCGCGCCTGCCGGGACGATCACGGGGACGGTGACCGGCGCGACGACGAGCGGACCCGATCGGGCGCCGTCGGCGCCCCTGGTCAATGCCCGCGTTGATGTCTACAGGCTGGCAGGGACGACGGCGCTGTATGCCGCACAGGGCGCAACCGACGCCCAGGGGGCCTACGCCGTGGGCGGCCTCGTGCCGGGTACTTACGTGGTGAGTACGCGAGTCGGCGGCGCCTACGTCGACGAGGTGTACGACAATCTGCCGTGTCCGCCGGCGTCCTGCAACCGGGCCATCGGCACCCCCATCCCGGTGGCAGGCGGCGCGACGGCGTCCGCCATCAACTTTGAGTTGGCTCAGGCAGGTACGATCGCCGGCACCGTGATCGACGCGACCTCACAGCAGCCGCTGGCGGGCATCTCGGTGGGCGTCTACGGCCAGACGGGTTCGTACGCCGGAAGCGCGCAAACCGACGACGATGGGACCTACCGCATCGACGGTCTGCCCCACGGCACCTACTTCGTGAAGACGGAATTCTCGAGCACCTACCTCGACGAACTCTGGGACAACAAGCCGTGTCACGCGGGCTGCGCCGTGACGTCGGGCGATCCCGTCGTCATCGGCACCGCGGCGGCCCTTGAGCAGGAGGTCAACTTCGCGCTGGCGAAGACGAGCCGCATCAGCGGTACGGTCACGGATGGAGGAGGGACGGCGATCTCGGGGATCAGTGTCGGTATCTACAACAGCCTCGGGGTGCAGTTGACGTCGGCCACATCGAGCGTGGCAGGGACCTGGACGACCACGGGCAAACTGGCAGCCGGCACCTACTTCGCGCGGGCGTTTGCCGGCAAGGGCTACCTGTCAGAGGTGTGGGACAACCTGCCCTGTTTCCCCACCTGCACCGTGACCGCCGGCACGCCCATCGTGGTGGGCGTCGAGGAAGACAAGACGGGCATCACCTTCCAGCTCGATCTCGGCGGGTCTATCACCGGTAGCGTGACCGAGGCCACCCCCGGCAGCAGCCCCGGGGATCCCGTCAGCGGCGGCAGCGTGATCGCGCTCACCGCGGCTGGTGGGGTCGCGGCCAGCGGCACCGTGGCCAGCGGGACGTACACCGTGGCCGGCCTGGGCACGGGTTCGTACTACCTGCGGTATTCCCCCAGTGGGCCCGGGATGTACCTGGGACAGCTCTATGACGGACTGCCCTGTCAGGGGGCCTGTCCGCCGTTTGGCGGCACGCTGGTGCCCGTGGTGCAGGGCAGCCAGACCACCGACAGGAACTTCAGCCTGACCAAGGGCGGGTCGATCGCCGGCACGGTGACAGACGCCGCCACGTCCACCGGACTCGTCAACCTCCCGGTGGGCGCCTACGATGCCGGCGGCAACCTGATCAAGTCGGTCCAGACGAATTCCAGTGGCGCCTACGTGCTGGCGGGACTGCCTGCCGGCACCACGTTCGTCCGAACGCTGGCGTCCTCGTCGAGCCAGGCGGGCTACGTGGACGAACTGCACGCCGTGCCTGGCTTCCCGATCGTCGACGTGACGACCGGCACGCCCATCCCTGTGACGTTGGGCGGTGCGGTCACCGGGATCGACTTCGCTCTCGACAAGGGCCACACCTTCGGCGGGACGCTGACGCACGCGTCGACCGGCGCCAACGTGTCGGCCAGCGTCGAGGTCTTCTCCGCTGACGGCTTCCGCATCGGGTCCGTCAGCGGGTTTGGCACCTACACGTCGATGGGCCTGCCAGCAGGGACCTATTTCGCACGATCGGGCAACCAGCAGGGTCTGATCGACGAACTGTGGAATACAGGCACCTGTCTCGGGTGCGATCCGACGGCGGGAACGCCCATCGAGTTGCCCGGCTCGGCGGCGCTCCTGGCCGCCGTGACCGGCATCAACTTCGCGCTGGATCCGGGCGGGCGGATCAGCGGCACGGTGAGGACCGACGCGGGCCTGCCCATCGTGACCAGCGGGTCGATCAACGTCTTCAACGAAGATGGGGCGCTCGTCGAGCGTCTCCTGGCTTCCTCGTCAACCGGGGGCTACACGACACAGAAGGGTTTGCCGACGGGTACCTACTTCGCCCGCGCCGACTACACGGGTTTCGCGCGGGAGTTGTTCGAGAATCAGGCCTGCGGCATCAGCTGCAGCGAGACGGCGGGCACGCCCATCGCCGTGACCTCGCCTGACAGGGCCGAGCGCGTCGACTTCTCGCTGTCCTCGTGTCCGGCCATCACCCTGACGCCGCTCACGCTGGCGGGCGGGCAGACGGGCGCGTTCTACAGCCAGGCCATCCAGGCCGCGGGCGGCACCGGGCCGTATCTCTACTCGACGACGTCGAGCGTACCCGCGGGGTTGACGCTCCAGGGCAGCAGCGGGCTGCTCTCGGGCCTGATGCGCGCCCGGGGCGGGTGGTTCAGCGTCGTGGTCAGCGCGCTCGATGCCGCCGGCTGCTCGGGCTCCCGGACGTATCAGATTGCCGTCACGCCGGGCGAAGTGGCGCCGGAGCCCACCGTCTCGGCCATCGTGCCGGCGGAAGGCTCGCGCAGCGGCGGCACCGTCGTCACGATTACCGGTACCGGATTCCAGGATGGCGCCGCCGTGGCCTTCGCGGGCGTGCCGTCCGAGGACGTGACGTTCGTGAACAGCACCTCGCTACTGGCGGTGACGCCGCCGATGGCTGATGTGGCGCGCCCGCGGCCGGCAGCCGATGCGACGGCTGTCGACGTGACAGTGACGAACCCCGACACCCAGAGCGCAACTCTCGAGGCGGGATTTACCTATCTGGCGGGTCCCGGCATCACCGACATCTCCCCCGAGTCGGGTCCGACGGCCGGCGGCACCGTGGTGACAATCACGGGGAGCGGCTTCGAATCGGGCGCGACCGTCCGTGTTGGCGGCGTGGCCGCCACCGACGTCGACGTGGTGGACGGCGGCACGATTCACGCCACCACCGGGGCCCACGCGGCCGGCGTCGTCGACGTGGAGGTGCAGCACGCAGACGGCCAGGTGGCCACGCTGGCTGGCGGGTTCACGTACATCGCGCCTCCGGCGGTGTCCGGCATCGATCCGCCCGCCGGTCCGGCCGCCGGTGGCACCGCGGTGGCGATCACCGGCACCGATTTCCAGGATGGCGCCGTCGTGACGATTGGCGGCGAATCGGCTGACGCGGAGGTGGTGGATGGCACCACCATTCTCGCCACCACGCCCCCGCTGGGCGGCGCGTCGCGCCCGACTGGGCCTCGCGCCTCGACGCCCGTCGACGTGGTCGTCACCAACCCCGACGGCCAGGCATCGACCCTGGCCAACGGCTTCACCTACGTGCCTGCGCCGACGGTGGGTGGCGTCAGCCCGGCGTCCGGACCCGAAAGCGGAGGCACCACCATCACGATCACCGGGACGGACTTCCAGGCGGGTGCCGTCGTGCTGGTGGGCGGCTCCGACGCGTCCGAGGTGAACGTGGTCGGCGCCACCACCATCACGGCGAAGACGCCGGCGGGAACGGCCGGACCCGCGGACGTCGAGGTGCGCAATCCCGACGACCAAGCCGGAATCCTGGACGGCGGCTTCGAGTACCTTGCCGCACCGTCGGTCGATGGCATCGACCCCGCCGAGGGTCTCCGCAGCGGCGGCACGGCGATCACCGTCACCGGCGATCATTTCCAGAGCGGCGCGCAACTGTTCTTCGACGGGGTGCCGGCGACCAACGTCGTGGTCGTGGACACGGGGACGATCACCGGCAAGACCCCTGTTCACGCGCCCGGCGTCGTGGACGTCAGCGTGAAGAACCCCGACGGGCAGACGGGCGTGCTCGAAGAGGCATTCACCTACCTCGACTTCCCGGCCGACCTCATCGTCAGCGCCGTGTCGGCGCCGCCGGCCGCCGGTCCAGGACAGGGGATTGTCGCCAACGTCACGACGAAGAACATCGGCAAGGGGACGGCCGTTCCGTCGTCGACGGCCGTGTATCTGTCGAGTGACACCACCCTGGCCGAAGGCGACACGTTCCTCGGTTCCCGCGACGTGCCCGAACTCAGGGCCGGCGCCGGCAGCAGCGGGCCGGTGGCGGTGGTCATCCCGGCCGACATCGGGCCGGGCACCTACTACCTGATCGCACGCGCCGATGCCAACGAGGGCATCGACGAAGGCCACGAAGGGAACAATGCGCTGGCGCGGCCGCTGCGCGTCGGCGTGAACCTCGTCGTGGCGGCACTCACCGTGCCGACCGGGGCGTCGGCAGGCGAGTCGATCGCCGTGCGCGACACCACGCGGAACCTGGGTCCGGGCCAGGCGGCGGCGTCCACCACCGGGTTCTATCTGTCCCCGGATGCGGTGTGGGACGAGACGGACGTGCGGCTGGGCGGGCGGTCGGTGCCGGCCTTGAACTCGGGCCAGAGTTCGGCCGGCACGACTTCAGTCGCGCTTCCTGCCGACACGGCACCGGGCACCTACTTCGTCATCGGCCGCGCTGACGATGAGGAGGTGCTGCGTGAGTCGAACGAAGCCGACAACACGCGGGCGTCGAAGACGATCAGGCTGGGACCTGACCTGGCGGTGACCGTCGTCAAGGCTGTGGCATCGGCGGTGCGCGGCGCCACGATCACCGTGACGGAGACCACCAGGAACCAGGGCGCGGGCGGCGCGCCGGCGTCGGCCACCGGCATCTACTGGTCGGAGGATGCCATCTGGGATGATACGGACATCCTGTTGGGGAGCCGGCCGATCCCGGCGTTGGCGGCCGGCGGGGTGAACGCCGGACCGACGGTGGTCCAGATTCCGTCGGGTGCCGTGGCCGGCCGGACGTACTACGTGATTGCCGTGGCAGACGGCGCGGAGGCGATTGCTGAGACCTCGGAAGCGAACAACGCGAAGGCCAAGGGGATCCGCGTGAAATAACGGCGGGTTCCACCTCGAGTCCAGGGCACGGTGGGCGCGAAGCTGGGGTATCATACCGGCTTCGCGCCCAGCTGTGTTCGGTCTCTCGAGGTGACGAGGATCATGTCCGAGCCGCTGTTCGACGTGCCTCCCGGGGCCGCCGCCGATCACGCGTCGTCCGGGTCGACCGAGACCTCGTTGCAGCTGCTGCGGCGGGCCAGGGCCGGCGACCGCGATGCGCTGGACCAGTTGTTTGCCAGGCATCTGCCACGCCTGAAACGCTGGGCCCACGGCCGGCTGCCGCGGCGGAGCCGTGACCGCGGCGATACGACGGACGTCGTGCACGACGCGGCGATGAACGTGTTCGAGCGGCTGGATCGGTTCGAACCGCGCCACCGGGGCGCGTTGCAGGCCTACCTCCGTCAGGCGGTGCTCAATCGCATACGCGACGAACACCGGCGCGTGATGCGGCGGCCTGAAGCGGTCGAGCTCGCGCCCGACCTCGCCGATGACCGCATCGCGTCGCCGATCGACGAGGCGATTGGCGCCGAGACCGCGGCACGGTATCGCCAGGCGCTCGCGTCTCTGCGCCCCCACGACGCGCAGGCAGTCGTCGCGCGCATCGAGATGGGCTACAGCTACGAACAGGTGGCGCTGCTGCTCGATAAGCCGTCGCCGGACGCCGCGCGCGTGGCGGTCAGCCGCGCGCTGGTCCGGCTGGCGACCTTGATGGGAGAGGCCACCGGGCCAAGAGGTTAGGGCACCGAGACGGCTGTCGCTCTTCTGATAATGCCGGGCTTCCGGCTGAGCTCCCACTCCCAACTCACCCAATCAGGGGAGACGCGTCGTCCGCCGTACGTCTAGAGTGGCGCGTCGGTCTGGGTGTACGGGTCGCAGTCCGCCTTCGTTATCACCAGAGACACCGTCATCGACAACGCGCGAGCCCCCGGGCGCGGAGACGGCGCACGGCCATCCGCAGAGAGGTTCCGAGTTCCGTTCCCTCTCACCAGCAGATGGCGTGTACACGCATCCGGAGGGCACCGTGACACACCTCGTCCGATCGTCCCGCTTCCGCATCAACTCTGCCGTCGCAGCCGTACTGCTTGCCGTGAGCCTGGCCGTTGCCATCGGCGCGGCCGCACGGCTTGGTCCGCAGCTGGTTCCTGATGGCGGCACGTCCAGCATGTGGACCGTGTTGATCAGCGCGGCATCCGGCGGCGCTCTGGCCGACGGACCCAGTGGCCAGCCCGCGCTCAGCGGGGATGGCCGGTACGTGGTATTCGAATCAACGGCGAGCAACCTGGGTGACAGCCGCGGCAGCCGGCCCGGCGCCTACGTCCGGGACACTCAGAATCGAACCACCCGGCGTCTCGACGTGAACGCGGCGGGCCGCGCTGCCGATGGCGGCAGCCATGAACCGCGTGTGAGCGCCGACGGATCGGTGGTGGTCTTCGTGTCTGCCGCGCAGAACCTCAACCCCGGCAGCGCCGGGACACGGCAGGCGCACATCTTTGCCCGTGACCTGAGCACGACGGCAGAGCAGGACTCACTCGAGTTGGTCGACGTGGCTGTCGGCACGCGCAAGCCAGGCGATGGACCATCGCGTGCGCCGGGTGCCAGTCGCGATGGCCGTATCGTGGTGTTCGAGTCGCAGGCCACGAACCTGGTCGACGTCCTCGTGCCGGGCGGTCAGACGCACGTCTACCTGCGCGATCGCCAGTCGCGCACGACAGAACTGATCGACGTCGGGATGGACAACGTGTCGCCATCGAACGGCTCAGCGGGGGCGCCGCAGGTGAGCGCCGACGGGCGGTTCGTGGTGTTCCTGTCGGATGCGCCCGACCTGGTGGTGGGCACGCCCCGCGGCTGGCACGTCTACCTGCGTGATCGTATGAAGAAGACCACTGCGCTGATCGACACGGCGCCCGCCGGGGCGGGTGCCGCAAACGGATCGGCCCTGCGCGCAGCCGTCAGTGCCAGCGGGCGCCACGTCGCATTCGTCTCCGACGCGACGGACCTGGTGCCTGGCCTGGGGACCGCCCCGCACGTTCGCGTGTACGTGTGGGATCGCCGTGCGCCTGCCGCCGTGGCCATGCGGGTCCTTTCGCTCGCCCCAGATGGCACGGACCTGCTGGTGAACGCGGCGGCCGGCGTCGCCATCAGCGCCGGCGGGCGGTACGTGGCGTTCCAGACGATCGCAGTCGGGACAGGTACCAGCCCAGAGCGTGTCGTCGTCTGGGACCGTGACGCGACGGACACGCCTGGCGGCGCGCTCGTGGACGCCGGTGACGCCGGACTGGCGCCGGCGTCGGGCGCGGCGGCCAGCCTGGATCTCAGCGCGGACGGCCGCTATGTGGCGTACACCACGGCGAAGACGCGCACGCGCCCGACGGGGGTCGTGCGATGCGGGCCGCTGGGCGAACGTGATCGCGGGTCGGATGACACAGCAGACGATGATGCCGATGACAGCTTGGGCGGTGGCATGCCCGGGCCGCGGGCGGTGACGTATCGGTTGACGGTGGTGGACACCGGTCGGGCGTCGCAGATCACAAGTGCGCCCGCCGGGATCGACTGGACACCCGGCAGCCCGAACAACTACTTCGACTTCCCGGAAGGCACCCCGGTGGTGTTGTCTGCGACGCACAAGTCGCTGGGCATGCTTCCCATTCCGGGCGGAGCGTTCACGGTCCGTGGCTGGGTCTGCGATGCGACCACCTGGGTGCCGGCCGGCTCCGCCATTGTCATGGATCGTAACCACAACGGCTGCCGACCGGTGTTCGAAGCGTCAGACGGACGTGTGTCGTTCGATCGGAGCCGGTTGGCGAGCTACACCGGCAGCCCGTTCGTGGTTGCCGAAGGCGAGTTGAACGGCGACGGGGTCTCGGACGTCGTCGACGGATCGGGCATCGCGGGAAACCTCTCTGATGGGCTCGGAGGCTTTACGAGGGTCAACAGCGAACTGGCCAACCTCGGGAAGATCGCGACCGGTGACTTCAATCAGGATGGCTTCGCCGATGTGGCCGGTCTGGCCGGATCGAACACCCTCGTGATCGCGCCAGGCACGGGATCGGGGTCGTTCCAGCACCTCATCAGGTACCCGACCGCGCATTGGGGGATCGACCTGACAGTGGGCGACTTCAACGAAGACCGTGTCCCTGATGTCGCGGTACTCTGCGCTGACGGGGGCGTGAGCCTGCTGCTCGGACGCGGGGACGCGACGTTCGTCCTGCCTGCAGGCGAGACTCCCGTCCTGCCGAACATGCCGCTGGATCTCAATTCCGACACGAGATTCCGCCTCCTGGCCCAGGGCGACTTCGACGGCGATGGACACACCGACCTGGTCGCGAGCATGCCGGGCTCAGCGACGGCCGCCGCGACAGTCCGTGCCGTATTCGGCCGTGGAGACGGGACCTTCTCTGATGCGGTCACCCTTCCCGGGGTCTGGTGTTCCGTCGGCAGCGGGTACCCTGGCTCGACCGTCAGTCTGGCCGCCGCGGACCTGGACGAGGATGGGCGCACGGATGTCGTATACCTGCCGGGATGTGGTGCCGGTGGAGACGACCTGATCGTCGCCTACGGGCTCGCTGGTCGTACGTTCCGGAAACAGACCTACGAGACCGCTCTCGACACGGCCGAAGGTCGGACCGTTGGCTACGGCTACCAACCGCGCTTCTCGACCGCCGACGTCAGCATGGATGGCCACGCGGATGTGGTCGTCGAGTCCGGCGGAGGCGATTCTGGCAGCATTCTCCTGCTGCTCGGCGACGGTGCGGGCGCCCTTTCGCCGGCCCTCATCCGCGACGCCAGTGAGGGCTCGCGCGTACTCGTCGTTGACGTCAACGCAGATGGCAGGACCGACCTGGTCACCGACTTCAAGGAAGTATTGCTGAACACATCGGCCGCGTCGGCCGCGCCGTTGGCCCTGACCGTCGCGACGGCCGGAGCCGGCACCGGGGCTGTGACGAGCGCACCGGCAGGCATCACCTGCAATCCGACGTGCACCGCGACGTTCCCCAGAAACGCCACGGTCAACCTCCTGGCCGCTCCTGCCGACGGCTCGGTCTTTGTCGGCTGGGGCGATGCCTGTCGGGGGACGGCCCTCCGTTGCCAGGTGTCGATGACCCAGGCGCAGGCGGTGACGGCGCGCTTCGAACCCAACGATCGCGTCCTCACTGTCTCGCGCATCGGCGCCGGCTACGGCACGGTGAATGCGCCCGCGCAGGGAATTGCCTGCGGTGCGGACTGCGTCGAGCGCTACGCGACCACGACGACGGTCACCCTGACGGCCGAGGCGGCCTTCGGGTCGAAGTTCGCGGGCTGGGGGCCCCACGGCACGTGTCCGTACAGCGGGTCGACCTGCGAAGTCTCTGTCGCATCAGCCACGAGCGTCACCGCGCGCTTCGAGGTCACGCCGTTCTACACACTGACAGCCCAGAGCCCGTTCGGGCGGGTGACGACGAGTCCGAGGGGCGTCAACGGCGAACTCGACACAGGCGATCCCGTCCATCCCACGTGGTGGGCCAGCTACCCGGCTGGTACGGAAGTGGCCCTGTCGATCGCACCCAAGGCACTGAACCCCGAGTTCGCCGTCGGCCCGCTGCAGTTGATGGGGTGGAGCGGCTACTACGGCTTCCCAACGGCAGGTGACTGCTGGGACGGCCGTGTGACCATGACCGGAGACCAGTCGTGCTTCCCATGGTTCCGGGGGACGACGGGCGTCTTTGCCGTGGCCCCGGGGGTTCCGATGGGCGGCGGCGCGACCGGATCCTATCCGCACGGGCTGAAGGTGGCTGATGTAAACGGCGACGGCCACGCCGATGGCGTGGCCGCATGGTGGGGTGGCATCACGACCTACCGCTGGAGTCCTGCCGGGTACACCCTGATCCAGTCGCCTGGCATCAGCGAATACGACGCGCTCGGCGGCTTTGCCGTCGGGGACTACAACGAAGACGGCAAGGCCGATCTCATCGTCGCCAAAGCGGTCACGGCGGTGCCGAGTTACCAGTTGTTCACGGGGGCAGGAGACGGCACGTTTGCGGCCGCGGCCGCACTCGAATTGCCTTCACTCGTCAACGGCGACGTCACCGCCGGTGATTTCGACGGCGACGGGAATGTCGATGTCGCTGGTCTGGCCATGCCTGGCATCTCGAGCCCCGGATGGCTCGTGGTCGCCCGGGGCAAGGGCGATGGCACCTTCCACCCGGCCGCGACGTACGAAACGGGACCCGGGTGGGGCTTCAACCATCGCGCGCGGATGGGCGCTGGCGACTTCAACGGCGATGGGAAGACTGACTTCGCGGTGCACGTGTATGCCGTACCCGACACGACGGCCACCGAGGGCATCGTTGCGCTGATCAACACCGGCACCGGGGCATTTGACGCACCCGAAGTGATCGCTCACGCCACCGTGAGTCAGAGCCTTGAGCCATGGGGGCTCACCACCATCGATCTGAACGGCGACGGAACCGATGAGGTGACTTTCGATCGATGGGTCGACCCGGGCCCGATTCGCCAGGGCTGGGTCATGTCGCGTTCCATCGGCGGTGCGTGGGCGCTTGCCGGGGCATTCGACACGCAGGCCATCGTCGGCCGGTCCGGTACGTTTCTGTTGGACCTCTCAGCAGGTGACTTCGACGGCGACGGGGCGGAGGATCTCGCGGCAATGGCGGGGCCGGGCTTCGTGGTGCTGTACCGCAACGACGCCGGAAACCTGGTGCAGGGCCTGGTTCAGGACTTCTCCAACGTGGGTCCGAACCGCTTCGTGGCCGCCGACCTCAATGGCGACAGCCGACCCGACCTGCTGTTCAACAACGGAACCTCGCTGCTGAACGCGAAAGGCGTTGCCCGGCCCACCCTGACCGTGGTCAAGACGGGCACCGACGCCGGGACCGTCGCCAGCATTCCACGCTCAGCGGGCCAACCGCCCGACATCGACTGCGGCCCCACCTGCGCCGCGTCACTGCCGGCAGGCTCGATGATCGAGCTGACCGCGACGCCCGACCGGTACGCGACGTTTGCGGGATGGACCGGCGCCTGCACCGGGACCTCGACGCACTGCTTCGCGTCGGTCACCGAATCTCAGACGACCACCGCGACCTTCAACGCCATCGCGCGCCCGCTCACAGTGCTGAGCCGCGGCGACGGGACCGTGTCCGCGCAGCAGGCCGGGGCGCCGACGCTCACGTGTCCGCCTGATTGCACGGGGTCCTTCCTGAAAGAGCCGTCCGTCCTGGTAACGGCCCAGCCTGCAGCCGGGTGGGCGTTTCTGGGGTGGGGGGACGACTGCACCGGGCGTGCGCCCTGCAGCCTGACCATGTCGACGCACCGGCTGGTGTCGGCGACCTTCGCGCAGAAGTTCCCGTTGGTGGTTACGGTGGCCGGGCACGGCATCGTGACGAGCAGCCCCGCCGGCATCGACTGTCCGGACCTGTTGTGCACCGCCGATCTTGCCGGAACCGTAACGCTGACGGCCACACCGGACGCGGGCCACGTCCTGCAGTCCTGGGGCGGCGCATGCACCGGAGCCGCCGCCACCTGCCAGGTCGAGATGTCCCAGGCGCGAAACGTCAGTGCCACGTTCGTGCAGGCGGGCTTCGATCTGGCCGTGACCGTCGTCGGCAACGGGTCGGTCACCAGCACGCCGGCCGGGCTCACCTGCCCGGGCACGTGCACGCATCAATTCCCGCCGAATCAGCAGGTCACCCTCACGCCGACGCCTGACGCGGAGTGGGCGTTCGTGAAGTGGACGGGCGGGTGCACGGGCAGCGGCGCGTGCACGGTCACGATGGATACGGCAAAGAACGTGACGGCCACCTTCGGGCGCCTGCAGCCGGCCGACCTGAACCCCGGCAACTGGCGGATCGAGATGGGCGAAGCCCTGCCGTACCTGAACGCCTGGCTGCGGAACCAGGCGTGGTCGGCAGGCCCCAACCCCATTCCCATGGCCTACGCCCTCGGCAGCGGTAATACCTGGCTGCGAGGCTCGCTGTACTACTACGACGCGGGGCTGGCGTGTCCGTCGTGCTGGGTAGTGGGTGCGGCCCCAAGCGTCCCGGCGGGCGGACGACCGGCCGTGTCACGACCGCGACCGCAGCCGCCACAGCCCGCGGTTGGCGAGTGGGCCACACGGACGCTGCCGAGTTGTTACACCGCCGGGACGGCCGGCAACGTGTCGATCGGGATCACGCCGCCAGTCGGGACCCAGGTGTGGGCGGTCGAGGAGTTCGTGCCGGCCGGGTGGGCCATCACGAACGTGAACGAGTCGGGCGTGGTGAACGCCACGGCGAACTCGATCCGGTGGTTCGCCCTGGGCGCGGGCAAGACGCTGCAGTACACGGTGACACCGCCGTCCGGCACGACCGGCAGCGGCAGCTTCACGGGTACCGTGGGGATCGACGATCAGCCCGCACAGACGATCTCCGGGGCCGGCACCCTGGGGGCGTGCGGGGCGAGTGGGCCGGATCTCGGGCTCACCAAGACCCATGCCGGCAGCTTCACCGTGGGGACCAACGGCGTCTATGCACTGACCGTGACCAACGGTGGGACGGGTGACACGACGACGGCCATCACGGTGACCGACGCGTTGCCCACCGGGCTGAGCTACGTATCCGGCACGGGCACGGGGTGGACCTGCGGAGCGGCGGCGCAGATGGTGACGTGCACGCACGCGGGGCCCGCCGCGAAGAGCACCAGCTTGCCGGCCATCACGCTGACGGTGGGCGTGGCGCAGACGGCGGTGCCCAGCGTGACGAACACGGCCACCGTGGCGACCACGGGCGACAGCAACGCCACCAACAACATTGCCAGCGATCCCACGACAGTGACCTCGGGAGGCGGGACGGCGTGGGCGACGAGGGTGCTGCCGAGTTGCTACACCGCCGGCGCGGCGGCCAACGTGTCGATCGGGGTGACGCCGCCGGCCGGCACTCAGGTGTGGGCGGTGGAGGAATTCGTGCCCGCCGGGTGGGCCGTGACGAACGTGAATGAGTCGGGTGTCGTGAACCCCACCGCCAACTCGATCCGGTGGTTCGCCCTGGGCGCGGGCAAGACGCTGCAGTACACCGCGACCCCACCGGCGGGCGCGATCGGGAGCGGCAGCTTCACAGGTACGGTGGGCATCGACGACCAGCCCGCGCAGACGATCGCTGGTCCCGGCAGCCTGACGCCGTGCGGCATGGCCACGCAGGTGCTCTCGGTGGCGTCGAGCAACCCGGACTCCGGCGTGGCTATCACGGTCTCGCCAGCCGACCAGGACGGGGCGGGCACCGGCGCGACGTCGTTCACGCGCACCTACGCGCGCAATACCCAGGTGACGCTGACAGCGCCGTCGACCGCGGGCGACAACACGTTCAGCAAGTGGACCCGCGACGGGAGCGACTTCGTCACGACCCCCGCGACAGTCGTCACCATGGACGCCGATCACCTCCTGACGGCGGTCTACACGACCGGCTGCGCGCGCACCGTGCAAGTGGTCGGGGTGAGCGGCATAGCGGGGGCGACGATCCAGGTGCCCGTGGAACTGGTGGCCGCGGGCAACGAGAATGCATTGAGCTTCACGGTGACCTTCGACCCGGCCGTTCTGGGCAGCCCGGACGCCGCCAAGGGCAGTGCGGCCTCGGACGCGACGCTCTTCGAGAACGGGACGCAGGCGGCGACCGGGAAGTACGGGGTGCTGCTGGGTCTGCCGGCCGGGCAGGTGTTTGCGGCCGGGACACGGCAAGTGGTGGTGATGACCTTCACGATCGCGGCGGGCGCGTCGGCGGGGACCACGCCGGTGGCCTTCGGAGACACCCCCATTGCCCGGGAAGTCACCGACGAGGCGGCGACGGTGTTGCCAGCCTGCTGGTCGGGCGGGCACGTGACGGTGACCCAGGGGTACGAAGGCGACGTCATGCCGGCGCCGAACGGCGACAACAGGGTGACGGCGGCCGACTGGGTGCAACTGGGACGATGGGTGGCGCAGTTGGACGCGGCACCCACGGGCGGCCAATGCCTGAAGGCCGATGACGCGCCGATGAGCACGAAGGGTGACGGTCGCCTCAGCGCCGCCGACTGGGTGCAGACGGGCCGCTACGTGGCCGCGCTCGACGCCCTGCAGTTCGCGGGAGGACCCGCCTGCGGAGTCTCGGCGCCGCAGCGCGCGCGGCCCGCGTCGGCCGATGCCGCCACGCGCACGGTTCGCGTAGCCCATCGGCAGCTCGTGCGGGGAGAGACAGGCGTTGTCACGGTCGAGCTCGACGCCGTCGGGAACGAGAACGCGTTGAGTTACAGCCTGGCATTCGACCCCACCACGCTCACGTTCGTCGGCGCAGAGATGCCCGCGGGCCTTGAGGCGACGCTCTTCGTGAATGGCACCCAGGCCGCGACAGGCCGGGTCGGGATCCTGTTGGGGCTCGAGGCGGGACTCGCGTTTACGGCGGGCACACATCCCATCCTGAAGCTGACGCTGACGGCCGCGGCCGACGGCGCCGGTTCGACACTTGTGGGCTTCGGCGACGTGCCGGTGGCCCGCGAAACGACCGACGCGCTGGCCAACGTCCTGACCACCAGCTACACCGACGGCACGATCACGTTGCTGGCCGTGCCGGGGACCTTCACCAAGACGATGCCCGCCAACGGCGCGGTCGACCAACCACAGGCGCTGGCGCTCGGGTGGGGCACGGCCGCCGGCGCCACCAGCTACGAGTACTGTCTCGACACGTCGGCCAACGGCGTCTGTGACGGCACCTGGACATCCACGGGCACCGCCGCGGGCGTCGATGTGAGCGGCCTCACGGCGGGCACGATCTACCAGTGGCAGGCCCGGGCGCGCAACGACGCGGGGACGACGGAGGCCGACGCCGGCACGTGGTGGACGTTCCGGACCCTGCCCCCGCGCACCCTGACGGTGGCAAAGGCCGGAAACGGCTCGGGCACGGTGACCAGTACCCCCGCCGGGGTCGATTGTGGCGGCGACTGCGTGCAGGCGTACGACCACGGCACGGTGGTGACGCTGACCGCGGCCCCGGAAGCCGGGTCGCTCTTCTCGGGGTGGAGCGGGGACTGCACGGGATCCACCGCGTCGACTGACGTCACGATGGATGCCGATCGGGCGTGTGCGGCCACGTTCGTGCTCGACTGCCGCCACACGCTTACCCCGGCGACGAAGTCGTTCCAGTCGAAGGGCGGGTCGGGCACGTTCACGGTCACGATGGCCGGGCCGGCTGGCTGCACGTGGACGGCCGAGACCACCACTCCGTGGATCACCGTCACGCAGGGGAGCGGCAGCACGAGTGGCGTCGCGCAGTACACGGTCAACGCCAACCCGCTCTCCAGTCTGCGCGTGGGTACGATCACCGTGGGTAGTCAGACCCACACGGTGTCCCAGTCGGGGGTGGCGTGCCGGTATACGTTGGCCCCGACAAGCTTCCCCGCGCCGGCGGGCGGCGGCGCCGGCACCACCACCGTGACAGCGTCGGCGGGCGACTGTGCGTGGACGGCCACCAGTCCGGCGACGTGGGTGACGGCGCCCGCGCCGGGGACGGGCAGTGGACCAGCGGCGTTCATGGTGGCGTCGAATACGGGTCCCGGTCCGCGCAACGCAACCCTGAAGATCGCCGGCAAGCCATTCCGGGTCATCCAGGCCGGATGTGCCTACGCGATTCAGCCCACGACGGCCACCTTCACCGCGGCGGGGGGGGCCGGCGAGGTGGACGTGACGTGCACCGGCGGCGGCTGCGCGTGGACGGCGAAGACCACGGCGTCGTGGATCACGATCACCAGCGGCGCGGCCGGGGCCGGCGATGGGACGCTCACCTACACGGTGGCGCCCCGCACGTCGGGTAAGAGCCGCAAGGGCACCATCACGATTGCAGGGAAGAAGGTGACGATCACGCAGAACTGACACCATCACGCGTGTGCGGCGCGGCACGGCCGGGAACCGATCGGGTCCGGCCGTGCCGCGCGTGTATCACCGGAGCGACAGAGAGTGTTGCCTCTGCCGCGTCTTGAGGGGTTTCCCCGTCCGTTCGGGTAGAATCCCCGCATTCACCTTCTGGGCGTGTTCCGTCGTTCCGAGACAGCCGCGCTCGAGCGCCTGGCCGCCGCCGTCGCCGACGGCGGGCAGGACACCTCTGCCGCCCGCGTCGACGTCGGGTCCGACCGCTCGTCGTCCGCCGAGAATCTGCGCCACGTGGCAGGGCTCCGATCGTCGCTGGCACGAAGCGCCGCCGCGCGCCTGGGGCGTCCCTCAGCCCGGGTGCCGTGGTGGCTGGCGGCCCTTCTGGCGATCGCGGCGGTCAAGGTGGTGGCCGGATGGGCGGGTCTGCTGGCGTCAGGCGGCATCCTGCCCGGCGGCACGGTGCCGGCCGCGGCGAGCCTGGCCAACCTGACCGTGTTCGGCGCCGCCGCCGCGGTCCTGCTGAACGGCGGCCGGCGCGACCCGGCCGCGCTCGCGCTGGGTGCCTTCAATCTCGTCGTGGCTGCCGCCTTCTCGTCGCGGGCCATGGGGGCCGTGTTGCCGGCGAGCCCGGCGTGGCTCACGACGGTGGCCGGCACCTTCACGATCGTACGGCCGGAGACGTTCTTCGTCGCGCTCTTCTGGCGGTTCATCGAGGTGTTTCCGGTGCTGCCGCCCTATCTCCGGGTCCAGCGCGTGGCCGCGACGTTCGCCCGAGCGTGCGCCTGGCTGGCGGGCGCGTTGCTCGTGGGCGACACGCTCGTGAGGCTGTGGCCATGGGTGCTGGGAGACACGGCGACACTCATCTTCGACAGCCGCAGCGAGAGGAGCGGGCTCTTCTGGCCGCTGGTATTCGTGCCCGCGCTGCCGGCCCTGCCGACGCTCATCGCCAAGGGTCGGCAATCACACGGCCAGGCGCGCCGCAAGGCGCAGTTCTTCGCGTGGGCCGTTGCCGCGGGGTTCGCGCCGCTCATCCTGGTGTCCATCGTGGGCATGATCCAACTCGGGCTGGGTCTCCACACCGACGACACGCTGCCGCGTTACGACTGGCTGGTGTACGGCGGCCTGCTGTCGATTCCCGTGACCACGGCGTACGCCGTGCTGGCCACAGGTGTGCTGGACGTGCGGCTGGTGCTGCGCCGGGCGCTGCAGTACCTCCTGGCCCGTTTCACGCTGCTGGCCGTGTCCGTCGTCCCGCTGCTGGCGATCGGCGTCTACGTGTACCGGCACCGCGACGCGACGGTGGCCGAACTGCTGGGCGGCCCCGTGGTCATGCGGCTGGCTGCCATCGCCGCCGTGGGCTGGGTGTTCTGGAAGAGCCGTCCCGTCGTTATCCGTTTCGTGGACCAGTGGTTCTTCCGCGAACGCCACGACCCGGCGGCACTTGTCACCGCAATCGCGGAACTGGCGCGCACCGCCGACACACCACGCGACCTCGCGGCGGCGGTTGCCCTCGAAGTCGAGGGAGCGCTCCACCCGGAGCGGGTGGCCGTCCTGGGCCGACTGCCTGACGGCACCCGATACGTCCCGCTCGCCGGTGCCATACGCCCTCTCGAGGCCGACACGGCGCTGGTGGCGATGCTGTCGTCCTCACCTGAGCCCCTCGTCTGCGACGCGGACGATGCCGCCTCGCTCGTCCGCCTGCTGCCGGCGGACGAGCAGGAGTGGCTCGGTGACGGGGACACCCGGCTGCTGGTCCCGGTCCCCGGGGCGGACGCGACACTGGCGGCCGTGCTGGCCCTGGGGACGAAGCGCAGCGATACCCCGTACACGAAGGAGAACCGGACGCTCCTGCAGGCGGTGGCCGCGTCGCTGGCCACCGGACTGGCCCGCGTGGACGCGCGGCGTGCCGCCGGCATCGTCGTGAATGGTGGTGGCGACGAGTCCTTCGCGCTCGAATGCGGTGGCTGCGGGCTGGTGTTCGACACCAGCACCGACCGCTGTTCGTGCGGCCGGGTACTCGGCGCGGCCGTGCTGCCGCGCCGCCTGCTCGGCAAGTTCACCGTCGAGCGGCGCCTGGGCGCCGGCGGCATGGGCGTCGTGTACCGTGCCACCGATCTCACGCTGGGCCGGGCCGTCGCGCTCAAGACGTTACCGCGGGTGCTGCCTGACGCGGCGCGCCGGATCCGGGCCGAGGCCCGAACGATGGCGTCGGTGGTGCATGCGAACCTGGCCCACATCTACGGGATCGAGAGCTGGCGCGGCGTGCCGGTGCTGGTCGTGGAGTACCTCGAGGGCGGCACGCTGGCCGATCGGCTTCGACACGGACCGTTGGCGCCCGATCAGGTTGTCGAAGCCGGGCTGCACCTCGTGGACGCGCTGGAGCACATGCACCGGGCAGGCGTGCTGCATCGCGACATCAAACCCAGCAACATCGGCTTCACGGCTGACGGCACGCCGAAACTCCTGGACTTCGGCCTGGCACGGGTGCTCGAAGGCACGACCGACGGGATGGCCGACACGGACGGAGTGACCGCGCGGCCACAGCCGGTCGCGGGCGACGCGGCGGTCACCAGCCTCCGCGTCCGCACGAAGACCGGCTACCTCGTGGGCACGCCGGCCTACCTGCCGCCGGCAGCGTTCGAGGGCGCACCGCCGTCGCCTGCGTTCGACGTATGGGCGCTGACGGTGTCGCTCTACGAGGCGGCGACGGGAACGCGCACGGCCGCGGAACGACCGTCCGCGGGTGGGCCACCGGCAGCGCCAGCGACCCCGCTCGACGGGCAACTGCGTCGCCTCCTGAGTGTGCACGGGCGGTTGCCGTCGCTGGCGGAGTTGCGCGGTTGTCTGATCTCGGCGCGGGCGGTCCACCGATCGTAGGGGAACAGAGTGCTCGAGGAGCAAGCAACACAGGAGGGAGACATGGCGGAGCCACCAGTTGAAGCAGTGGTGAAGGAGATCGTGCAGGAGATTGTCGACCACTGCCACGGTTCGGTGACGGATGCTGCGGAGACGTTCTGGACTGACAGATACACCCGGACAGTCAGTGCTGCGCGCAAGAAGTACGGCGGCCAGTTGGACTGGGAACGGGATCGTGCGGATGTCCTGAAGCGGGCGCGGAAGGTCGGCCGGGAAGCCCGGGTCTGGGCAAACGTCCGAGCCGTTGATATCGGACACGCCTACCTGGCCAGCTGGCGGGTCGAGAAGAAGTGCCAGGAGGATCAGGGTCACTATCACATGCTGTGGCGATACTGCGAAGGTCCCATGCTGGGCGACCCGGACCTGAGCAGGGTGAAGGTCGTGAAGTCGAAGAAGAAGGCGCTGCAGACCAGCACCCCCGTGCGTCGCCGTTGAGCGCGGCCGACCCGCGACCGGCGGGGATGACGACGCCCCTGTCGCGTTGGAGACAGGGCTTACGCACGGGCGCCCCGCAGTGCGATGATGTCCTCCAGGGATTCCTCAACCCCTGGAGGACATATGCGTGACGCGACTCGACGCGCCGCCGGGACGGTGCTCACCGTGGCGGCCGTCTGCGGGCTCACTTTCGTTGCCGGAGGTGTGCCGCAGGCACCGTCAGCGGCCCAGGCGTCGGTGCAGGCACCGCCCCAGGCGCCTGTGCCTGCCGCCGGACCCGCTCAGGCGCCCATGGCGCGCCAGCGCGGCGCCTCACTCCCGTCGGCCGCCGTGAAACCCGGGGAGCCCTGCCCGCCAGGCATGACCGAAGTGCGCCCGGGCCGCTGCATGGCCCCCGAGTTCCCGCCGCCCTCCATCCTCGACTACCGCCCGCGCAGCACCCTGGTCACCCCCGCGCACCTGGTGCCGAGGGCGAAGTACCCCGTCGTCGACATCCACAGCCACACGGGTCCCACCACCGACACCATCGAGCGCCTCATCGGCGAGATGGATGCCAACGGCCTGCAGGTGCTGGTGAACCTGAGCGGCGGCGCCGATCCCCTGCAGGTGAAGCAGAAGGTGGACTTCATCCGGGCCAGCCCCTACCCGGACCGCTTCCGCGTCTTCGCCAACGTCAACTGGGACGGCGCCGGCGGGCCCGGCTGGGCCGAAAGGGCCGTGGCCGACCTCGAGGCGGCCGTGAAGAACGGCGCCATCGGCCTGAAGATCGCCAAGAACCTCGGCCTGCGGGCCCGCAAGGCCGACGGGTCGCGCCTGAAGGTGGACGATCCCGTGCTGAAGCCCGTCTGGGACCTCTGCGCGCGGCTGGACATCCCCGTGATCATCCACACCGCCGAGCCCCAGGAGTTCTTCTCGCCCCTCGACTACCACAACGAACGCTGGCTCGAGCTGGCGCTGTTCGCCGACCGACGCAACTACATGCCGGGTTCGCCGACCTTCGAGGAACTGCAGGGCGAACGCGACCGGATGTTTGCCGCCAACCCGAAGACGCGGTACATCGGCGCGCACTTCGCCTACTACGGCACCGACCTCCAGCGGGCCGGCGCCCTGCTCGACCGCCTCCCGAATGTCGTCCTCGAGGTGGCCGCGGTGCTGTACGACTTCGGCCGGCAGCCCCGCGCGGCGCGGGCGTTCTTCCTCAAGTACCAGGACCGGATCCTGTTCGGGAAGGACGCCTACCAGCCCGACGAGTACCCGTACTACTGGCGCGTCTTCGAGACCGCCGACGAGTACTTCGACTACTACCGGGACTACCACGCGTTCTGGAAACTCTACGGCATGGACCTGCCCGACGAGGTGCTGAAGAAGCTCTACTACAAGAACGCCCTGCGCGTGGCGCCGGGGCTGCCGCGGGCCGGCTTCCCCCAGTAGTGCGGGGCTTCCGCCCCGCCCGACGGGGCCGATGCGGCGCTGCCGCGTCCCCGTCCTCGGGTATCATGGAGGCCTCCGTTCGCGCACTGAGACAGGTCCTCTGAGGAGCCCGGGATGCCGCACCGTTTTACGCTCGGCGTCG
>CAYNDV010000064.1:0-10342 GCA_964396055.1 uncultured Vicinamibacterales bacterium
CGGCGGCGTTGCCAGCGCGGCGGGCTGGCCAGCGGGCGCGGCCGGCGCCGCGGCGGCCGGGGCGGCCCCCGGCGTCCCGACCGTCAGCGTGACAGGCACGACGAGCATCGGGTCCCCGGCGTCGTCCACGAAACGCAGCACGCCGGTGTAGGTGCCGGCCGCGAGCCCCGACGGGTCGGTCCGCACCAGGACGCGAGTGGGCGTGACCCCGCGGGATGGCTCGACGGTGAGCCAGCGCTGGTCGGACCTGGCGAACCACTCTTCAGGAGACGTGCCCGGGGTGTCGATGGTCACCGGGGACTCGACCAGCGTGGTGGACCCGGCAGCCGCCGAGACGTCGAGCCGGGGAGCGGCCGGCTTCTGGGCCGCCGCCGGCGCCCGTGAAGCGGCCTGCGCCGCCGCCGCCCCGGGCTGGAACAGGGCGGCGAGGCCCGCCGCACAGGAGATCGCCACAAGAAGACGTGCGCGTCGCATGGATGGTGGCAGAATACTACCACGCGTGGCGGCCGCCGAGGCCGCACGCCTGGCTTGCTGATGACCCGACACCTCGACCTGCTCGCGCGGCTGCATCGGATCTGGGGAGGCCTGGCCCTCGTGGCCGGCGCCTCGATCCTGGTCCAGGCGATCGGCGCGCTGGCCTTGATCCTCACGGCGGATGCCGGGACGCCCCAGACGGGTTGGGTGGCCGGCCTGACAACGACGGTCTTCTTCCTGTTCGCGGCCGGGGCGCTGGCGTGGGGCGCGGTGCACATGCACAACGCCTCCGGGCTCAAGCACCGCCGGCCATGGGCGCGGATGGTCGCGCTGGTGCTGGCGGTGCTGAACCTGTTCTTCCTGCCGTTCGGCACCGCGCTGGCGGCCTACGCCTTCTGGGTGCTGCTGAGCGACGAGACACGGCGGGCCTTCGACCCCTCGTCTTCCAGCCTCTAGCCTCTAGCCTCTAGCCTCTAGCCTCTAGGGCTGATCCCCCGTCCCCATCGGCGTCCACGGTCCACAGCGGGCGATGCGGACGATCGTCCGCCATCCGCCCTTCAGCATGCCGTCGCGGCGGATCACCGCCTCGGCGTACCGGCTGCACGACGGCGAGAAGCGGCACTGCAGGCCGGCGTGACCGAGATGGGGCGAGATGGACGTCTGATAGACGCGGATGGCGCCGACGGCCGCGGCGGCAGACCACTGCTGTGCGGGCGGCCTGGACAGGTCCCACCCGAACGCCACGGCCAGCGCGAGCAGCAGGAGGCGCCGAATCCAGCGCACGCCAGGCGCAGCCTCGTTAGAACTTGTCGGCGTACTCGCTGATGTAGGGAATCAGCAGCCGCTGGCCGTTGACGCCCTTCACGATGGCCATCACGTGGACCGCCAGGAACAGCAGCGCGATAAAGGGGCCGAGCAGGCTGATGACGCAGCCCAGGCCCAGCGTGGCCGCGATGATGAGGTTCGTGAGGATCGTGAAGACGATCCAGAAGGCGATCTCCGCCACCATCAGCACGATGCCGTGCTTGGCGTGCCACTGGACTTCCTTGTCTTCCTTCTCGGTCAGGAGCGGCACGAGGGACAGGATCCAGAGGTACGAGAGCACGATCATCACCCCGCGGTTGCTCGAAGCGGTGCCCGAGGGCGTTGCGTCGCTCATGCGTGTCACTCCTTGTTGATGGGGGCGCGTTGGTGCCGTGCAGTGTACCAAGCACCGCGGTGGATTTCCACCGTTTCCGGCGGTCTATGCCGGCGCCGACGACGCCGCAACCACGGCGGCGCCGAGCAGGCCCGGGTCCGGGTGGACGATCACGTGGACGGGGACGCGGGCCACGAGGGCCTCGGCCGGGTGCTTCGCCAGGAACGCCTCCAGGAACCGGCCGGTCTGGAGGGCCGGCAGGATCTTGGGCGGGATGCCGCCACCGACGTAGGTGCCGGCCGTGGCCACCGACCGCAGGGCGAGGTTGCCCGATTCGGCGCCCAGCAGGCCGACGAACAGGTCGAGGGTCTCCACGCACGCGGCGCACGACCCGTCCAGCGCCCGCGCCGTGACATCCGCGCCGGTCACCGTGTCCTCGTGATCGCCGCACGGGCTGGCGTCGCGATGCGTGAACGCGAAGACGTTGACCAGGCCCGGGCCCGACAGCACGTGCTCGTAGCTGGCCCGGCCGTCGCGGGCCACGATGAAACGCAGCAATTCGATCTCGCGCGGCGTCCGGGGCGCCAGGTCCGCGTGCCCGCCCTCGGATGGCGAGGGCACCAGCCGACCGTCGAGGCGGTGGAGCAGGGCCTCGCCGAGGCCCGTGCCCGGCGCGATGAGCGCGGCATTGCCGCGGGGGTCCGGCGTGCCTCGCTGCAGCGTCACCAGTTCGCCGGGCTCGAGCACCGTCACGCCCCAGGCCATGGCCTGCAGGTCGTTGACCAGTCGCACGTGGTGCAGGCCCAGCGAGCGGGCAATCGTGGCGCCGTCGAACTGCCAGTCGGCGTTGGTCAACTCGACCGCGTTGTCGAGCACGGGGCCCGCCACGCCGAACGCCGCGCCCTCCACGGCGGCCACCCTGTGGCCCGTGTCGCGCAGGAACTGGTGCAGCATCTCCACCAGCGAGGGGAATGACGCCGTGGGGTACGTGCGGGTGACGTTCAGCGCGGGCCGCGGCACGGCGCGGCCGAACACGCCGAGCCGGGTATTGGTGGCGCCGACATCGCCTGCGAGCAGCATGATGCCTCTCCGGGGGCCGTCCTAGAGTACCGGGGCCGCGAGGCTCGGTTCGCCCAGCCCCAGCCCGCGCAGCCCGTCGCTGATGCGGGCCACGTCGCCCACCGCCACGACGGTCATCCGATCCGGGTCGAGATGCGTCCGCGCGGCGCGGGTAATCGTGGCCGTGTTCTGCGCGCGCACCCGCGGCGAGAACGACGCGAAGGTGTCGTCCGGCAGATCGTGCAGCACCAGCTGCAGCAGGGCGCGCGCCACCTGGTCCGTGGACTCGAAGTTGCGGGGATAGCCGAGCGTCAGCGTCTGCTGCGCCAGGGCCGCCTCATCGGCGGTCACGGGCCGCGCGCCGCGGATCGCGGCCATCTCCTCCAGCGATTCCTGCACCGCGTGGGCCGTCGCATCGGTCTGGACGCTGGTGGCCAGCGAAAAGGGGCCGGCCTGGCGGCGGAACTCGAACGCGGTGCGTGCGCCGTACGTGTAGCCGCGCCGCTCGCGCAGGTTCAGGTTGATCCGGCTGACGAACTGCCCGCCCAGCACGGCGTTCAGCACCAGCAGCGCGTGGTAGTCGGGCGTGCTGCGCGGCTGGGCCACCTGGCCGATGCGCAGCTCCGTCTGTGCCGCACCAGGCCGGTCGACCAGGATCAGCCGGGGCCCGGGTGCGGCCGGGATCCCATCCCCGCCCGCGGGCCGTACGTCACCGTTGCCGGGGCCCGTCCAGGCGCCGAACGCCCCTTCCACGGCATCGCGCACCTCGCTCGCGCCCGCCGGTCCCACCACGATCACGGTGGTCCGATCCGGGCGGTAGGCGCCGGCGTGGAAGCCGGCCAGATCGGCCTGGGTCAGGCCCTCGATCGAGGCGGTGGCCCCGAACGGCAGGTGCGCGTACGCGTGGCCCCCGTAGAGCGTTTCCGCGAAGACACGCTCGGCCAGCGCCGCCGGCACGTCGCGCAGTTGACGCAGCCGGTTCAGCCGCAGCGTCCGCACGCGTTCGACGTCGCGTTCGGCCATGTCGGGCCGGCAGACCATGTCCGCCAGCAACTGGAGGCCCGCGGCGAGATGGCGCTGCAGCAGCGTCACCGACACGGTCACGGCGTCGTGGCCCGCGTCGATGCCCATCTCCCCGCCGAGTCGCGCGATGGCTTCCTGGATCTCGATCGCCGACCGTCCGCCGGCGCCCTCGTCCAGCATGTCGGCGGTCAGCGAGGCCAGGCCCGCCTTGCCGTCCGGGTCGGCCCACGAGCCCACGGGCAGCGTCGCGATGATGCTGACCAGCGGCACGCTCCCGCGCTCGAGCGACCAGAGCGACAGGCCGTTGCCGAGCCGTGCCCGTTCGGCGCCGGGGAACGTGAACCCGGGCTCGGGACCGGGCACCGGGAGCGTCGACCGATCGACGGCGATCACGAGGCCACCACCTTCCGGCTCGACGGCGCGGCCAGGTCCTCGCGGCCGGGCGGCACCACGCTCAGGCACACCGCCTCGGCCGGTGCCAGGTAGGCCGCGGCGGCCTCCCGGATTGATCGGGCCGTGGCGGCACGGTATCGCTGCAGGTCGCGCAGGAAGTAGTCCGGATCACCGACGACGACGTTGTAGCTGTTGAGCTGGTCCGACTTGCCGCCGAAGCCGCCGACGTGCTGCAGCCGCGACAGGAAGCCCGACTCGGTGAGGGCGATGGCGCGCGACAGTTCGTCCGGCGTCGGGCCTTCCCTGGTGAACCGGGTCACCTCGTCGGTCAGCGCATGCTCGATGGCCGCCAGCGTGACGCCCGGCACCGCCGTCGCGATCACCTGGAAGTAGCCGCCCAGCTCACGGGAGTTCTGGTAGGCCGCCACTTCGGTGGCGATCCGCTCCTCGTACACCAGCCTCCGGTACAGCCTCGACGCCTTCCCGCCGGCGAGGATGTCGGCCAGCAGGTCGAGTTCCGCGTCGCCGTCCGCGTACAGCTCCGGCGTCACCCAGGCCAGGTACAGCCGGGGCAGCTCGATGCGGTCCTCCATGACGAGGCGCGCGGCGGCCGCCGGGCGGGGCGTTGGCGGCACCGGCTCGGGTGCGGGGCCCGGCGCCAGCGGTCCGAAATACCGCTCGACCAGCGCCAGCGCGTGGTCCGCATCGATGTCGCCGGCGATCGCGAGCGACGCATTGGCGGGGTGGTAGTACCGCAGGAAGAACGCGTGCACGTCCTCGAGCGAGGCCGCGCGCAGGTCGGCCGGCGATCCGATCGTCAACCAGCTGTACGGGTGCGACGGCGGGAACAGCGCCTCGGACAGCGCCGCCGACACCAGGCCGTACGGCCGGTTCTCGTAGTTCTGCCGCCGCTCATTGAGGACCACGTCGCGCTGGTTGTCGAACTTCGCCTGCGTCAGCGCGGGCAGCAGGAACCCCATCCGGTCCGACTCCATCCACAGCGCCAGCTCGAGCGCGTTGGAGGGCACCACCTCCCAGTAGTTGGTCCGGTCGGTGTTCGTGGAGCCGTTGATCTGCGCCCCCACCTGCTGCAGCGGCTCGAAGTAGCCCGAGTCGTGATGCTCCGATCCCTCGAACATCAGGTGTTCGAACAGGTGCGCGAAGCCGGTCCGGCCCGGCGTCTCGTTCTTCGAGCCGACGTGGTACCACACGTTGACGGCCACGATCGGGCACGAGTGGTCCTCGTGCAGGAGCACGTCGAGCCCGTTGGGCAGCGTGTGCTTCACGTACGGGATGTGGAAGGTCGAATCGAGCATATGATGGGCGGGATTCCCTCGTCCGACTGCTGTCTGCATCGTATCGGCAAACGAGGCCCATGGTAAACGGTTCTCAGCGGTGGCGCATGCTCGCCCTCGTCGGGCTGGCCGAGTTGCTCGCGATGGCGCCCTGGTTCTCGGCCACGGCCGTGGCCGGCGACCTGGTACGCGAGTTCCGGCTCGACACCGCCCAGGCCGCGTGGCTCACGATGGCCGTGCAGGGCGGCTTCGTGGCCGGCACGCTCGTCAGCGCCGTCTTCAACCTCGCCGATCTCGTCAGCGCCCGCTGGGTGTTCGCCGCCGGATGCCTCCTGGCGGCCGGCGCCAACGCCATGACGACGGTGGCCCCGTCGCCCGTCGAGGCGGTGGCGTGGCGTTTCGCCACGGGCAGCGCACTGGCCCTCGTCTACCCGCCCGGCATGAAGATCGTGGCCGGCTGGTTCAAGGACCGGCGGGGCCTGGCACTGGGCATCCTCGTGGCCAGCCTCACCCTCGGCAAGGCGCTGCCGTACCTGCTCGCCGCCCTGACGGATGGGCACTGGCGGACCGGCATGCTGGCCGCCTCGGCGCTGACGCTGGCCGGCGGCGTGCTGGCGCTCTTCACCGTCCGGGACGGTCCGCACGTGGCCGTGAGCGCACCGTTCGATCCCGGCGCCGCCCTCCGCGTGTTCGCCCGCCGCGGCCCCCGCCTGGGGATCCTCGGCTACCTGGGCCACATGTGGGAGCTCTACGCGATGTGGACCTGGGTGGGGGTCTACGTGACCACGGCGCTCCTCATGCAGGGCCACGGCCATGCCCAGCAACTGGGTGCGCTGGCCGCCTTCGTGGCCATCGCCGCTGGTGCCGGCGGGTCTGTCGTGGCCGGAGCGTTCGCCGACCGGTCGGGCCGCGCGCGCGTGGCGGCCTGGGCGATGATGATCAGCGCCACCTGCTGCGCCCTCACCGTGCCCGCCTTCTCCGCGGCGCCAGCCGTCCTGTTCCTCCTGGCCGCGGTGTGGGGGTTCTCGGTGGTCGCCGATTCGGCGCAGTTCTCCGCGATCGTGTCGGAAACCACCGCCGCCGAGCACGTGGGCACGGCCCTCACCGTCCAGACCTGCCTCGGCTTCCTGCTGACGATGCTGTCGATCCGGCTGGTGTCGGCGGCCGCCGCGTGGGTGGGTTGGCAGTGGGCGTTCCTCGTGGTTCTGCCAGGCCCGGTGCTGGGCGTGCAGGCCATGACCGCGCTCATGCGCCCCCGGATTTCGCGGGAGTAACGCATCCGCCTGTAGCCTAATGGCCCAACGGCCTAACGGCCTGTCTCAGAGGTACTTGAGGATCCCCTGGAACGCCTCGTAGAGGACCCCGGCGAGCGCCCGGACCAGCGGCGACACCTGTCCCTGATCGATGGCGTCAGCCACCGTGACCGGATCGGTCAGCAGCAGCCAGATGGTGGCCACCGCCAGGATGGCCGACACGGCCGCCACGCTGCCGAACAGGCTCAGGCTCAGGCGGGCGAAGCTCATGATGAAAAGGACCGGGGACGCCATTAGAATACACCCGGGAATCGGCGAATCTGTCACTAATACGCACCGGGGACGTAGCGGGTTCCAGTCTATTGGACGGTCTGAGCCGGCGGCCGGTTGGGTCTCTTCAAGGGTTCACGGTTCACGGTTCACGGTTCAGGGTTCAGGGTTCAGGGTTCAACCTTGAACCGTGAACCTTGAACTGCGAACCTCCCCTAGAGCGCCCCGTGGAGGAACTTCGCCAGGTAGTATCCGTCGATGAACTTGAACGGCGCCTTGCCCGTGGTGTAGTGGCCGCACGGCAGGACCCGCACCGAGGTGGGCCATCCGTGTGACCGGTAGAGGCGCACGATGTCCTTTGACAGGTGCAGCGGAAACGAGTAGTCGTAGAGCGCGTAGACGAGCAGCGTGGGCCGGTCGCCCACGCGCGCGATGTGCGTCTGCGGGCTGATCGGGGCCCACAGGCTGCGCAGGTCGTCGAGCTCGATGCCCATCTCGAGGCCCTCGCGGACGTGCCGGGTGGACATGCCTTCCCACACCACGTCGGCGAACCACGGCGAGACGTGGTTCAGGGCCGAGGCCTTCACGAGCGGCTCGAAGCAGTGCGTCAGCATTGACAGGCACGACCCGAGGCTGGTGCCCAGCAGCCCGATGCGGTCGTAGCCCTGCTCGTGCATCCACATCACGGCGCGGCGGGCGTCGAGCACGGCCTGGCGGCAGACCTGCAGCGTCTGGCCGACGTTGCTCGACACGATCGGATCCGCGCGCTCGAACCCGGGCGGCATGCGGCGGTCGTGATACGGCAGCGACAGCCGCACGGCGCCGAGGCCGACCGTGTTCAGCAGCCGGCAGAGCCCGACATGGCCCCCCTCGTCCGCGTTCCACTGGGGCAGCACCACGACGCCTCGACGAGGCGCGCCGTTCGGGGTCTTGCGCTCGGGAAAGTAGCGCAGGTGGACGACGTCGTTCTCGGGATGCGGGGTGCGGACGGCGCTGGGGAACGTCAGCAAACGCTCGCCGGGCCTGGCGTCGGCGGGCAGCGGGGCGGTCCCGACCTCGCGCGCGGGGTCCACGGCGAAGTAGGCATCCGGGTCCTCCAGTGCCCGCCGCACGTAGTCTCTGACCCGCGCGTCGGCGGACGCCCCGGCGGAATCCCCGTTACTGGCCACCCAGTCCTCACCCCATGTGAAGGGCCGGACGACGCGGTTGTTGTCGACGGAGGCGAGGCGGCGTTCCCAGCGATAGAAGAGACGACTGACCATCCAGCGGTCCTCAGGTGAGCACGGGGGCGCAGGCCGCGGCTGCGGCCAGCAGGGCTTCGGTCTCGTGACGCTGCCCGGCCAGCTGGACGCCGCAGGGCAGCCCCGCGGCTGTCGCGCCGCACGGCAGCGAAATCGCCGGGTGGCCCGTCAGATTGAACAGCTGCGTGAGTCGCAGCATCATGGCGCGGACCATCTGCGGCTCGCCCGAGACGTCCACCGTGGAAGCGCCAACGGGCGGCGCCGGGATGGGCAGCGTCGGGAGCGCCAGGACGTCCACCTGAGCCAGGGCGGCGTCCACTTCGGCCCGCAGCACCTCGCGGCCTCGCGCTGCCCGGACGCAGTCCTCGGCCAGCACGTACCGCCCCATTTCGATCCGCAGGCGTACGTTCGGCGTGTAGTCTCCGGGCCGTGCGGCCACCGTGGCGGCGTGGTAGGCCGCGGCCTCCGGCAGCGAGGCGTGCAGGTAGACCGACGCGATGTCCGCCGCGTGGGGGACGGCCACGTCGACGGTCTTCGCACCCGCCTGCCGCAACCACGCCAGTGCCATCGCGAACTGCTGACGCACCTCATCGTCGAGCACGTCGAGAAAATAGGGGCGCAGCACGCCGATACGCAGGCCGTCGACGGACCGTCGGGCCGGCAGCGGCCAGCGCGCCGCGGCCGCGTCGCCGCGCAGGATGAGGTAGAGGAGCCACGCGTCCTCCACGGTGCGCGCGATCGGGCCCACGTGATCGAGGGAGCGGCTGAGGGGCACGACGCCGTCGCACGGCAGTTCGCCCCACGTAGGCTTGAGGCCCACCACGCCGCACGCCGCGGCCGGGATCCGGATCGAGCCGCCCGTGTCGGTGCCGATCGAGGCGATGGACATGGCGGCGACGATGCCGGCGGCCGAGCCGCCGCTCGACCCGCCGGGTGATCGGGTGACGTCGTGGGGGTTGCGGACGGCGCCGTACGCCGTATCGTCGCTCGTGGTGCCGAAGGCGAATTCGTGGAGGTTCGTCTTGCCGACGAAAACGGCGCCCGCCTCGCGGAGGCGTGCGGTAACGGGCGCGTCGGCAGCGGCGCAATGGCCCGCTCGCACGCGCGAGGCGGCGGTGGTTGGTACACCGCGCTGATCGATCAGGTCCTTGAGCGACACGGGGATGCCGTGCAGCGGTCCGCGGCTGTGGCCGCGGGCCGTTTCGGCGTCGAGCTCGCGCGCCTGGGCCAGCGCCTCGTCTGCGGTGACCGTGATGAAGGCGCGCAGCCGGTCGTTGTGGACCTCGATCTCGCGCAGGCAGGCCTCGGTGAGATCAACCGACGTGATGGTCCGGTCGGCGATAAGCGGCGCCAGGCTGGTGATGGGCCAGTACTGCAGCGGCGGCGTCATCGACCGTCTCCCGTCGGGCCGGAGGCCTCGGGAACGGCCGGCGGCGGAACGGGCCGTGTGTCGCCGGCGGCCTCGTCGTTCCAGTCGGCGGCCCGCAGCGCCCTCGTCGCGGCGGCGAGCGAGGTGAGCAGCGGTTTCAGTTCCGGCAGCCCGCGCGCGTCGGCGTCGGCCAGGGCAGCGGCCAGCCAGGCATCGACGGTCATGCGACTCCCTCCATCTTCACCGACACGGCGAGGCCGTCGCCCACGGGGAGGAACGCGGTCCGCAGCCGCGGGTCCGACGCGAGACGCGTGTTGTAGCGGCTGATCGCGTCAATCGACGCGGCGCTGTGCACCGGCGCCTCGGCGAAGCCGGGCACGACGTCACCGCGCCACAGGATGTTGTCCGACACCAGGACGCCGCCGGGGCGCAGCAGCGCCAGCAGCTTGTCGAGCAGGGGGTCGTACCCCTCTTTGTCACCGTCCTGGACGATCAGGTCGAAGGGGCCTGCCACCTTGTGCACGTACCGCACCGCCTCACCCACGATGACCGTCGCCCGGTCGCCGAGGCCGGCCTGGGCGAAGTGTTCCCGCGCCACGGACGCGCGCGCGGCGTCGCGTTCGATCGTGATCAAGCGACTGTCAGGGCCACCGCCAAGCGCCGCGGCCAGCCCCGACAGGCCGTAGCCGGTGCCAATCTCGAAGGTGCGCCGCGCGGGCAGGGCCGAGGCCAGCACGTGCAGGAACCAGGCGCTCTCCAGGCTGACGGCGGGCACCTGGTCTGCCGTCGAGCGCTCGCGCACCGCCGCCATGACGGGGTGGCGCGGC
>CAYNDV010000064.1:10442-24696 GCA_964396055.1 uncultured Vicinamibacterales bacterium
CACCTGGTCTGCCGTCGAGCGCTCGCGCACCGCCGCCATGACGGGGTGGCGCGGCGCGTTCAGCGATCCCAGGTAGTCCCTGACGGCGGGGTGCACGAGGTCGGGCATATCCCCGCGATTGTACATGGGACGGCTACCACTCGCGGCGCCGCCAGGCCATGACGCTGGCGGCGGCGGTGAAGAGGGCCACAATGACCACGATGACCCAGAAGCCGTGCGAGGACTGGCCAAGCGGGATCCCGCCGACATTCATCCCGAACAACGAGCCCACGACATTGAAGGGCAGTGCCAGCACCGTGACCAGCGTCAGCAGGAACAGGATGCGGTTGTTCTGTTCGGAGATGTAGGCCGCGGCTTCTTCCTGCAGCAACCGGACCCGCTCGACCAGCGCCGTGGAGTCCGCTGCCGCCGCCGACAGTTCTTCCGCGGACTGCCGGAGCTCCTGCAGATCGGCGTCCGTGAGCCACGCGGGCGGGCGGCCGAGCAACCGGAAGAGCGCGGCTGGTTCCGGGGCCAGCAGCCGTTGGAGGCGGACGAGCATGCGCCGCAGGCCGCCCAGTTGAGCCCGGCGCGAGGCGGACCCGTGGGCCAGCATGAAGTCCTCGATGTCGTCGACCCGTCCCGTGGCCTGGTGGACGATGGCGGCGAGGACGTCGGCCTGATCGCGCAGCAGGTGCGCCAGCAGTTCGGCTGGCGAGCGGAAGAGGCCGCCGGCCTTCACGGCCGCCCGCAGCCGGTCCACGGAGCGCAGAGGCCTGCGGCGGGCGCTGACCATGACGCGCGTGTCCACGAACAGGCTCACGGTGGCGGCGTCGGCCTCGGCCTCGGCCGAGTCGAAGGTGATGTCATGCACCACGGCCAGCAGCGCCGTGTCCGCCTGTTCCACGCGCATCGCCGTCGTGGGTTCGTGCAGCGATTCGACGAAACCGTCGGGCAGCGCCAGGTGCTGGAGCATCCAGCGTTCGGCGGCCACGTTGGCGACTGAGAAGTGGAGCCAGATGAAGCTCTCCGTTTCGTCGTAGAAGCGGCTGGAGAGCCACTCGGCCGCCACCTCGGCGCCGATCGCCGTCGCGCTCTGCCCTGGCGTGAAGAGGTACCCGCACACCAGGCCGTCCCGGTCCGAGCCGTAGGTGGTATCGGGTGTGGTCACGCTGCCTCCGGTCCTGTGCCTTCCCCGACCGAGCATAGACGTTCGCTGGACGTGCGGCAATGGCCTCCCCCTCCGGGGGGAGTTTTAACCGGGCCGCAACAGGCCCGCGATGCAGCGGTCACACCGGCCCACTAGAGTCGATCTCCGTAACCGCGGAAACCCAGTCCGCAGGAGGCATCAACGAATGTTCTGGACGACTCGATTCACGCGCGTGGCCGTTGTGGCCCTGGTTGCCGCGGCATTCGTGGCCCTGAGCGCCGCGCCGGCCCTCGCCCAGGGGTTCTATTACAAGGAGATCCGGAGAGACGACCGGATCTACGTGTTCAACAACGCGGCCGCCGCCGACGCGTTCGAGAAGAGCGGCGAGATGGGCGTGGGCATCACCAAGCCCGGTGTCGGCCCGAACGGCGAAACCGTCGTCGGCGACAGCGAACGCGCGTTGCAGCTGTTCTTCTTCAAACACGGCATTTCCGAGCCCGTGCCCGAGCCGAAGCCTCCTGTGCAGACCGTGGTGTGGCGCGACGGCAAGACGCGCATCACCACCGACAACGCCTACCTCGAGATGTCGAGCCGCATCCAGGTGCGGTACAGCTTCGAGGATCCCGACAACGTGAGCGCCGTCCTCCCCGGCACGGAGAAGACCGGCGATCCGCGCGGATCGTTCCGGATCCGCCGGGCCAAGTTCAAGCTCGAGGGCTGGATGTTCAAGTCGTGGCTCACCTACGAGATGCAGGTGAACTACCCGGGCGTGACCAGCAGCAACGTTGGTTCGATGCTCGAGGACGCGGCGTTCGACATCGATTTCTCGAAGGGCAAGGGTCTCTTCCGCCTGCACGCCGGCCAGTTCAAAGTACCCTACGGTGCCCAGGAACTCACGTCGTCGGGCAGCCAGATGTTCGTCGACCGCGCCCTGGTGTCGAACAGCGTCTTCCGCGGCCGCGACACGGGCGTGGCCCTGTGGGGCGCCACGGCCAACAACAAGATCGAATGGCGCGTGGGCCTCTTCAACGGCAACGGCCTCACGCGGACGGGCAACGACAACAACAAGTACCAGTGGAACGCCCGCGTCATGTGGCAGCCCAACGGCAGCCAGGTGCTGAACCAGCGCGCGTGGGTCACCGGTGCCCTCTACTCGGAGTCCGACTTCGAGTCGACCACGGTGCCGATTTACGCCGTGGCCTTCAACTGGGAGAACCAGAACAACCACCTGGCCACGACCGGCAACGACCAGAAGTGGAACGCCTACAGTGTGGACGGCATCTTCAAGTACAAGGGCTTCTCGATGAACGGCCAGTACAGCTGGGCCGACCGGACGCCCGAGACCGGCAGCGAGTTCACGTCGAACGGCTACTTCATCCAGGGTGGCAAGCTGTTCAGCCGCCGCCGGTTCGAGATTGGCGCCCGCTTCGGCCAGTACGAGCCGAGCGACATCATCGACAACAACCTCATCAAGGAAGTCCGGGGCGTCTTCAGCTACTACTACGCGCGCCACGGCCTGAAATGGCAGACGGACGTCGGCCAGGTTGAGCAGCAAGCGGGACCCGGCAAGGCGAACCCCAAGCTGTTCGAAGTCCGGTCACAGCTCCAGTTCGTGTTCTAGCCGAACGGCCGAACGGTCGAACGGCCGAACGGCCGAACGGCCTGCAATGGCCCAACGGCCCGATGTAACAGAGATTTAACAGCGGCGTAACGCGGCCGTTCGACACCCGCGATAGTCTCGGATCGTCGAATGAGAGACGTTCACGCCCGCAGGTGCGGAGGCATCATGAAGAAGGTATTGTGTGCGGCCGCGGGCCTGGCGATCCTCGCCGGCTCGGCGCTCCTGAGCGCGCAGGCCATCCAGGTCGACCCCAAGCTCCCGTCGTATCAGCGCGTCAGCGGCATATCCGGCAGCCTGAGCAGCGTGGGCTCCGACACGATGAACAACATGTTCACCCTGTGGGCCGAGGCGTTCCGGAAGATGTACCCGAACGTCAAGGTCCAGATCGAAGGCAAGGGGTCGTCCACGGCGCCGCCGGCCCTGATTGCGGGCACGTCGCAGTTCGGCCCGATGTCGCGCCCGATGCGCGCCACCGAGATCGACCAGTTCGAGGCGAAGTACGGCTACAAGCCCACGGAACTGAAGTCCAGTTACGACGCCCTGGCCGTGTACGTCAACAAGGACAACCCCATCGAGAAGATGACCCTGGCGCAGGTCGAGGCCGTGTTCTCGAAGAGCCGCAAGCGCGGCCACAAGGAAGATGTCAAGACGTGGGGCCAGCTGGGCCTGACGGGCGATTGGGCGAACCGCCCCATCAGCCTCTACGGTCGCAACTCGGCCAGCGGCACCTACGGGTTCTTCAAGGAGCACACGCTCAAGAACGGTGACTACAAGAACACCGTCAAGGAACAGCCGGGCTCGGCGTCGGTGGTGCAGGGCGTGACCGAAGATCGGTTCGGCATCGGCTACTCCGGCATCGGCTACAAGACGTCCGGCGTGAAGGCGGTCCCGTTGGCGGAGACCAGCAACGGCCCGTTCTCGGACGGCGCCTACGCCGAGGTGCAGAGCGGCAAGTACCCCCTGTGGCGCTTCCTCTACATCTACGTCAACAAGGCCCCGGGCAAGCCGCTCGATCCCCTCGTGGCCGAGTTCGTGAAGCTGATCTACAGCAAGGAAGGCCAGGCAGTCGTGGTCAAGGACGGCTACATGCCCCTGTCCGCGGCCCAGGCCCAGGCTGAACTGGCGAAGATCCTGAAGTAGACACCCGCCGCCCGGGCCTTCGGGCCCGGGCGCCCCGGTGCCGTGGTGCCGAGGGCCTCGGGGCCCGGAGTGTTCTCCAGAGGGGCGACGGCCGTATGTGCCGCGCCCCGTTTCTATCCCGACCATGCCGCAGCCCGAACCGTCCGTCCGATCGAAGATGGCCGCCGCGGCCAAACGGATTGGCCGCCTCAAGAAGGTGGATCGCGCCGCCGTGTTCGTCATCACGCTCGGCGGTCTCGCCGTCGTGGTCGGCGTGCTCGGCATCCTGCTGTTCATCGCGGCGGAGGCGGTTCCGCTGTTCCAGCCGGCCCGGGTGGCGGCTGGGTCGCGGCTGCCCGTGGAGACCGCCGTGACCGGCGCCGGCGGCGCCCTTCGGGCGTTCGGCATCGACGAATACCGGCGGTACCTGTTCACCATCGAACCCGATGCCCGCGTGGTCTTTCGCAACCTGGGCGACGGCGCCACCGCCCTGACGTTCCCGGTGCCGGGCCTCGAAGCGGGTACGCCTGTCGTGTCCTCGTCGCGCAGTCTGCTCGGCAACTTCATGGCCGCCGGTACGGGGGACGGGCGCGTGGCTCTGCTGCAGGTCCGCTACACGCCCACCTACACCGACCAGGTGCTGAGCGGCCTCGACGTGAGCGTCCGCGAACGGGGCCTGGTGACCGCCGATGCCGCCGGCCGGCCCATCCGGCAGGTGAGCTATCTCGAGGAGGACGGCCGCAAGCACCTGGCCGCCCTGGTGGACGACCGCGACATCGCGCTCTGGCGCACCGACGATGCCGGCACGGAGTACCGGGCGACGGTCACCGTGGCCGAGGGCCAGCGCGTGACGCAGGTGCGGGTCGGCCGCAACGGCGTCATCGTGGCCGGGACCGACCGGGGCCGGATGTACCACTGGCTCTACAGCGAGGACCAGCCGCAGCTCACCGACGTGTCCCCCGTGGCCGATGAGCCGATCACCGCCCTGGAATTCGTCATCGGCGGCATGTCGGTCGTGGTGGGCACGCAGAGCGGCGACGTCTCGAGCTGGTTCCGGGCGCCGATGCCGGACGGCACCGAGGCCCTGGTGCGGGCCCACGTGTTCGAGCCGCAGGGGAGCGCGGTGCGGGCGTTCGCCGTGTCGCCGCGCGAGCGGAGCTTCGCGGCGTCCGGCGAAGACGGATCCCTCGTGCTCCGGCACCAGACGTCGGAGCGGACGCTGGCCCGCCTCGAGGACGCAGGCGTCTTCCCGCTGATGGCCATCGCGCCGAAGGCCGATGCGCTCTACGGGCTGGCTCCCGGCGGGCTGGTGGCGTTTCCCCTCGACAATCCGCACCCCGAGGTGAGCTGGCGGACACTGTTCGGCAAGGTGTGGTACGAGGGCTACGCGCAGCCCGAGTACGTCTGGCAGTCGACCGGCGCCACCGACGACTTCGAGTCGAAGCTGAGCCTGGTGCCCCTGGTGTTCGGTACCATCAAGGGCACGCTCTACGCGATGTTGTTCGCCATTCCGCTCGCGGTGCTGGGTGCCCTCTATACCTCCCAGTTCATGCACCCGAGCCTCAAGGCCAAGGTCAAGCCGACTGTCGAGATCATGGCCGCGCTGCCCAGCGTGGTGATCGGCTTCCTGGCCGGGCTCTACCTGGCGGGCGTCGTCGAGAAGAACCTGGTGGCCGTCTTCCTGATGATGGGGCTGATGCCCCTGTTCGGGACGACGGGCGTGTTTCTGTGGCGCCTGCTGCCGCGCACCGTGGTGCACCGTCTCAAGCCCGGCACCGAAATCGTCGCCATCGTCCCGCTCATGCTGATCGCCGGCGCCGTGGCCGTTGCCCTGGGCCCCCTGGTGGAACAGCTGGCCTTCGGCGGCGACGCGCGCGGGTGGCTGAATGCCGCCCTCGGCCTGACCTACGACCAGCGCAACTGCCTGGTGGTCGGCATCGCGATGGGCTTCGCGGTGATTCCGATCATCTTCACGATTTCCGAGGACGCGTTCACCAGCGTTCCGTCAAGCCTGACTGCCGCGTCGCTCGCCCTGGGCGCCAGCCGCTGGCAGACGGCCCTGCGCGTGGTCCTGCCGACGGCAAGCCCCGGCGTGTTCTCGGCCGTCATGGTGGGCTTCGGGCGGGCCGTCGGCGAGACGATGATCGTGCTGATGGCCACCGGCAACACGCCGGTGATGGAGTGGTCGATCTTCAACGGCATCCGCACGTTGTCGGCCAACATCGCCGTTGAGATTCCCGAGGCCCCGTATGGCGGCACGCTCTACCGGACGCTCTTCCTGGCGGGCGCCCTGCTCTTCGTCATGACCTTCATCGTCAACACCGTGGCCGAAGTGATTCGCCAGCGGCTGCGGGACCGGTACAAGGCTGTGTGATGTCGGCGATGCGCGAACTCTTCCGACGTGGCGATCCGGCCATCTGGTTTGCCGGCACGGGCCTCGGCGTCAGCATCCTGATGATCGCCGGGATGGTGCTGCTCATCCTCACCAACGGCCTCGGCTTCTTCTGGCCGCGGCCCCTGGCGCACGTCGTCCTGAAGGACGGCGGCGTGCTGATGGGGGAGATCGTCGGCCGCGAGGGCATTCCCGCGCCCGGCACGCCGGAGCACCTCGCGCGCTTCCGCATCCAGATGAAGCTGGGGAACCGCGACCTCACCGGCACCGACTTCCGGTGGGTCGACGAGGACGCCATCGCCCGGACGGAGTACCCGACGGAGGCGCTGTACATCGAGCGGCGGGAGTACGGGCCCTTCATCGGCACGGCCGTGAGACTGATGGACGGCGATCGCGAACTGGCGGCCGGGAGCGCGGCCGTCGGCGCGGCGCTGCCGGCCCTGGTCGCGAAGGCCGAGGCCGACCGCCACGCCATCCGGCGGCTCGAGCGCGATGACATCGGCAGCGTGAACTACCGCATCGAGCAGAACCGCCTCGAGGGCCGGAAGCTCGACCTGGCGGCGAAACGGAACCCCCGCGTGGACCGGTCCGCCGAGCGCGCCGAACTCGACCGTGAACTGGCGGCCCTGAAGACGCAGTACGCCCTGTTCGAGGAGCGTCTCGCGCAGACCGTCCAGGCGGCGTCGCGGGTGGCCGTCACGCTGCGCGCCGCCGACGGCACCGAGAAGGACCTGCCGGTGCTGGATCTCTACCGGGTGTACCCGGCGAACCAGTTGACCACCGGCGGCCGGGCGGCCGTGTATGCCGGGCGTTTGTGGGAGTTCCTGTCCGGTGATCCGCGCGAGTCGAATACCGAGGGCGGCATCTTCCCGGCGATCTTCGGCACGGTGATGATGGTGCTGATCATGAGCGTGGTCGCCGTGCCCTTCGGCGTGCTGGCGGCGCTCTACCTGCGCGAGTACGCGAAACAGGGCCCGCTGGTGCGCCTGGTCCGGATCGCCGTCAATAACCTGGCCGGCGTCCCGTCGATCGTCTTCGGGGTGTTCGGCCTGGGGTTCTTCGTCTACTTCGTCGGCGGCACCATCGACCGGGTGTTCTATCCCGAGAACCTGCCGACGCCGACCTTCGGCACGGGCGGCATCCTGTGGGCCTCGTTGACGCTGGGCCTGCTGACCGTGCCGGTGGTCATCGTGGCCGCGGAAGAGGCGCTGTCGGCCGTGCCGCGCTCGATGCGGGAGGCGTCGCTGGCGACGGGCGCCACCAAGTTCCAGACGATCCTGCGCGTGGTGCTGCCGGCTGCGGCGCCAGGCATCCTGACGGGCCTGATTCTCGCCATGGCGCGTGGCGCGGGCGAAGTGGCCCCGCTGATGATCACGGGGGTGGTCAAGCTTGCGCCGGACCTGCCCCTGGACGGGTACTTCCCGTTCCTGCACCTCGAGCGGAAGTTCATGCACCTCGGCTTCCACATCTACGACGTCGGCTTCCAGAGCCCGAACGTCGAAGCGGCCAAGCCCATGGTGTACGCCACGGCCGTACTGCTGCTCGTCATCGTGGTCCTGCTGAACCTGACCGCGATTGTCGTGCGCAACCGGCTGCGGAAGAAGTATCAGACGTCGGCGTTCTCGTAGGTTGCGCGGCGCCCGGCCTGCGCCGGGCGCACGGATGGACATCACCATGACGGACGTACGCACTCCAGCGGAAGACCCCGGACTCCGGATCCGGGTGATGGTCGGCGCCGAGGCCGCCCTGCGGTCGGAGGAGGCTCTGGCGGCGCGCGCGGATGAGCCCCCGGCGATCGTGATCCGCAACGCCAACCTCTGGTACGGCCCGAGCCAGGCGCTGTACGACATCTCGATGGACATCCCCGAGAAGCAGGCCACGGCCTTCATCGGGCCGTCGGGCTGCGGCAAGTCAACCCTCCTGCGGTGCTTCAACCGCATGAACGACCTCATCGACAACGTGCGGACCACCGGGCAGTTCCTCGTGAAGGGCCAGGACATCAACGCGCCATCGACGGACGTCATCGAGGTGCGGCGCCGCGTCGGCATGGTGTTCCAGAAATCGAACCCGCTGCCCAAGTCGATCTACGAGAACGTGGTGTACGGCCTGCGCATCGCCGGCATCCGGGACAAGGCCACCCTCGACGCCGCGTGCGAGCGGTCCCTGCGCGGCGCGGCGCTGTGGGACGAGGTGAAGGACCGCCTCGATACCAGCGGCCTCTCGCTGTCCGGCGGCCAGCAGCAGCGCCTCTGCATTGCCCGGGCCATCGCGATCGAGCCCGAGATCATCCTGATGGACGAACCCTGCTCCGCCCTCGATCCCATCGCCACGCTGAAGATCGAGGAACTGATCTACGAACTGAAGTCCCAGTACACGATCGTCATCGTCACGCACAACCTCCAGCAGGCGGCGCGTGTGTCGGACAAGACCGCGTTCTTCTGGCTGGGAAAGCTCATCGAGTTCTCGAACACGGCGGATCTGTTCACCAATCCCAGAGAGAAGCACACCGAGGACTACATCACCGGGAGATTCGGGTAATGGAGCGCCATCACTTCGAGAACGACCTGCGGGACCTGCGGCAGTGCGTCGCCCGGATGGGCGATCTCGTGGCCGGCCGGCTGGAGGCCTGCCTGCGCGCCTTCACCGGCGCCGACCCGGACGCCGCGCAATACGTGCTGGAGCACGACGAGGAAATCAACAACCTCCAGATCGAGATCGACGAGCGGGCCCTGCGCCTGCTCGCCCTCCAGCAACCGGCGGCGAGCGACCTGCGGTTCATCACGGCCACGATCAAGGCCAACGCCGACCTCGAGCGCATCGGCGACCAGGCCGTCAACATCGCTGGCACCACCCAGCGCCTCGTCGGCCAGCCCGGCCTGCCGCAGGCCGCGCAGGTGGAGGAGATGGGACGCATGGCCCTCGAGATGGTGCGCGACGGCCTGCGCAGCTTCCTCGGCCGCGACGCGGCCCTGGCCCGCGACGTGCTCGAGCGCGACGACCGCGTGGACGCCCTCAAGCACCAGGTGCTGCGCGACCTGATCCGGCAGATGACCGAGGACACGGCCACCATCGAACGGGCCGTCAGCCTCGTGTTCATCAGCCGCAACTTCGAGCGCACCGCCGACCATGCCACGAACATGGCCGAGGACGCCATCTTCCTCGTCGAGGCGAAGGACGTCCGGCACCATCACTAGGGACGTGGGACGTGGGACGTGGGACGTGGGGCCTGGGGCCTGGGGCTCGAGGCGTGGGGTTGGTCAGACGGCCCAACGGCCTGACGGCCCGGTGATATCCTATCGCCCATGTCCGACCATCCGACGTCCGGGCCCGAAACGGTCGCCGTCATCGACGTGGGCGCCAGCGCCGTCCGCCTCGTCGTCGCGGAGGTGCGCCCGGACGGTCGTCCGTTCGTCGTCGAGGAGGTCTCGCGCGGCGTCCTGCTGGGCAAGGACACCTTCTCCAGCGGCCGGATCGGCCCGGCCAGCCTGGAAGCCGCGCTGAAGGCGCTCGAGGGCTTCCGGCGCCTGATGGACGACTACGCCGTGGCGCGGTACCGCGCCGTGGCCACCAGCGCGGTGCGCGAGGCCGCCAACGCCGACACGTTCCTGGATCGCGTCCAGATCCGCACGGGCCTCCAGGTGGAGATCATCGACGGATCCGAGGAAAGCCGCCTGGCCTACCTTGCGGTCCGCGACCGGATGGCGGGCCACCCGGCCCTCTCGGCCGGCCACGCGCTGCTGGTGGAAGTGGGCGGTGGCTCGGCCGACATCACGCTGCTCGAAGGCGAGCGCCCGAAGTACTCGGGCGTCTACGCCCTCGGCTCGGTCCGCATGCGCCAGGGGCTGGGCCAGTGGCGCGGCGACTACGACCGCCACGTCGGCCTGATGACGCGGCACATCGGCAATGTCATCAGCGACATCCATCGTGACATGCCGCTGCGCTCGGCCCAGTACATGATCGCCCTCGGCCAGGATGTCCGGTTTGCCGCCCAGGAGCTGGTGGACGCCCCGGAGGGGGTGGTCCGCGAGGTGCCCCGCGACGCCTTCATCGATTTCTGCGGCCGCATCGAGAAACTCGACGAGGACGCCCTGACCGAGCGCTACGGCCTGTCGCCCGTCGACGCCGAGACCCTGGTGCCCGCGCTGCTGGTGTACCGGGGCCTGCTGGTGGAGACGTCGGCCCGCGGCATCACGGTGCCCGACGCGTCTCTGAGGGCGGGCCTGCTCGTCGATCTCGTGGGCCGCGGCCCCGAGTCCGACCTGGCCGACTTCAGCCGTCAGGTCCTGGCCAGCGCCGAGTCGCTGGGCGAGAAGTACCGCTACGACGCGCGCCACGCCCGCGTGGTGGCGCGCCTGGCCACCCGCATCTTCGACGAGCTGCAGGTGGAGCACGGCATGCCGTCGCGCGATCGGCTCCTGCTCGAGGTGGCGGCCCTGCTCCACGACGTCGGGCTGTTCGTGGGCACGCGGGCGCACCACAAGCACGCGCAGTACATCATCGGGGCCTCCGAGATCTTCGGCCTGTCGGCCGACGACCGGGACGTCATCGGCAACGTGGCCCGCTACCATCGGCGCGCGTTGCCGCAGAAGTCGCATCTGCCCTACATGGCCCTCGACCGCCAGGATCGCGTGCGCGTCAACAAGCTGGCCGCCATGCTCAGGCTGGCCAACGCCCTCGACGCCGAGCACCTCGACAAGATCCGCGACGTGCGCGTGGTGCAGGAAGCCGACCAGTGGGCGCTCGTTCTCGACGGCACAGGCGACATGACCATGGAACGACTGGCCGCAGCGGCCCGGGGCGACCTCTTCACCGAGGTGTTCGGGCGCCAGCTCGCGTTCCGGGGATCGGGAGGGACGGCGTGAGCAAGACGAAGCCCCGCCGGCGCGGCGAACGGGCCCCGGAGCGGTTCCTCAATCGTGAACTCTCCTGGCTGGCCTTCAACGCCCGGGTGCTGGAGGAGGCGGCGGACGCCTCCAACCCGCTGCTGGAGCGCGTCAAGTTCGCGGCCATCACGGCTTCCAACCTCGACGAGTTCTTCATGGTGCGCGTGGCGCGCCTGAAGAACGCCGTGCGGGAAGGCGACGCCGAGCCCGATCCGGCGGGCCTCACGCCGGCCCAGCAGTTCAAGGCCGTGGCCACCCGCGTCCACGAGTTCGTGGAACAGCTCTACACCCTCGTGAACCGGCAGTTGCAGCCGGCCCTCGAGGCCGCGGGCATCCGCATCCGGCACGTGGCGGACCTCGACGCGGCCGCGCGCGCGGCGGTGACCGCCCACTTCCGCGAACAGGTGCTGCCGGCGCTCACGCCCCTGGCGATCGACGCGTCGCGGCCCTTCCCCCTCCTGGCGTCGCTCAGCCTCAACGTCGTCCTCCGCCTGGCGCCGGCGGATGCCGGCGCCGCCCCGCGCCTGGCCGTGGTGCAGATCCCGCCGCGGCTGCCGCGTCTCGTGCGCGTGCCAGGCGAGGCGGCCACGTTCGTCCTGCTGGGCGACGTCATCCGCGCCGAGTTCGACACGCTCTTTCCCGGCCAGGCGGTGCTCGAGTCGGCCATCCTGCGCCTGTCGCGCGATTCCGAACTCGAACTCGACGACGAAGGGGGGCTGCCTTACCTGGAGGCCATCGAGGAAGAACTGCGCCAGCGCCGCCGCAGCGATGTCGTCCGGCTCGAAATCGAGTCCGGTGCCAGCCAGGACCTGCTCGATCAGGTGGCCGGCGAGGTCGGCGCCACGCCCGACGACGTGTACCGGATCGACGGCATGCTGGACGTGCGCGTCCTGATGGGCCTCACCGAACTGCCCGGCTTCGACGACTTGCGCGACAAGCCCTGGAAACCGGTTCCGGTGTTCGACGAGCGCGACCGGCGCAGCATCTTCGACCTGATCGGCGAGCGCGACATCTTCCTGCACCATCCGTACGAGTCGTTCGATCCCGTGGTCCAGCTCGTCGAGGAGGCCGCCGACGATCCCGACGTGATGGCGATCAAGATGACGCTGTACCGGACGTCGGGCGACTCGCCGATCATCGCGGCCCTCACCCGCGCCGCAGATCTCGGCAAGCAGGTCACCGTGATTGTCGAGCTGATGGCCCGCTTCGACGAGCAGCGGAACATCGCCTGGGCGCGCAAGCTCGAGGAGTCCGGCGCGCACGTCATCTACGGCATCCGCGGCCTGAAGGTGCACGGCAAGATCTGCCTGGTGGTGCGCCGCGGGCGCGACGGCATCCGCCGCTACGTGCACCTCGGCACGGGCAACTACAACGATCGCACGGCCCGCCTCTATACCGACATGGGCCTGCTGACCGCCTCGCCCGACATCGGCGTGGACGCCTCGGCGTTCTTCAATGCCCTCACGGGGTATTCCGATCCGCCGCGCCTGCGCAAGCTCGTGATGGCGCCCACGCACCTGCGCGAGCGCCTGGTGAAGCTCATCGAGCGGGAGACGCGGCGCGCGGCGGCGGGCCAACCCGCGGCGATCCGGGCCAAGATGAACGCCCTGGTCGACGAGCGCGTCGTGCAGGCGCTCTACGCCGCGTCGCAGGCGGGCGTGCCGGTGCGGCTCAACGTCCGCGGCATCTGCGTCCTGCGGCCGGGCATCAAGGGCCTCAGCGAGAATATCGCCGTCGTCTCCATCGTCGGGCGGTTCCTCGAGCACACGCGCGTGTTCCACTTCCTGAACGGGGGCGATGACGAGGTGTACCTGGCGAGTGCGGACTGGATGCCGCGCAACCTCGACAGGCGAATCGAGCTGATGTTCCCGGTGGAGGCCCCCGAGTGCCGGCGCCGCGTCCTCGAGGCCCTCGACATCCTCTTCCGCGACAACGTGAAGGGGCGGCGCCTGTCGTCGGACGGAACCTGGAAGGTGCCGCCGCGGCCGGCCGCCGACCCGCCGGTCGCGGCCCAGGCGGCGCTCTACGACCTGGCCCGCAAGGCCTGGGAGCGCCGGGAAGCCGCCGTGCCGGACACCTTCGTGCCCCTGGCCCGTCGCCCCTAGCCCCTGGGTCCCAGCGCGACCAGCCGACCTTCGTCCAGCAGCCAGCACTCGCCCTCGAAGCCCGACGCCGCCAGTTGCTGGCGCAGCACGGGCAGGGCATCGCTGCGTTCGTAGCGGATGGACAGGTGGTGCAGCACCAGGCACTTCACGCCCGCGTCGCGCGCCAGCCCGAAGACCTCCAGGGACGAGGCATGGATGTCCCAGCGCCGGTCGCCCGGCTCGAGGAACGTGGCGTCGTGCACGAGCAGGTCGGCGCCGCGGACGAGGTCGGCGCCGATGGGCATGCTGTCGCCGCTGTGCGCGAACAGCACGTGCCGGTGCTCCTCCATCACCGCGTCCCGGCCGAGCTCCAGGACCCTCGTGCGGACGTCGTCCTGCGCGAGGCCCGCGAACTCCGGGCGCAGCCGCTTGCGGGTTTCCACCACGCGGTACCCCAGCGTCGGATCGCTCGTGCCGTGTTTCGACGCGAACGCGTGCAGCGCGCGGTGCCTGCCGAGCGGCACCTCGAGGCCGTCGTCGGCGGCCACCCAGGTGACGGGAAAGGTCTCGCGGGGCCAGAGTCGCGCGAAGAGATCGCGAACCACCGCCGCGCCGTTGCTGCCGTCCGGATAGATGACCGTGAGCGGCTTGTCCGGCGCGCCCTTGCCGTAACGCCGGGACGCCACGAATCCCGGCAGGCCGAGCACGTGGTCGGAATGGCCGTGGGTGATGGCCACGACGTCCACCGCCCAGATCTTCGAACCGAGCGCCAGCTGCAGCCCCTCGCCGGCATCGACGAGGAGGTTGAGCGGCTTGTGCCACAGCCAGTTGCTGAACATGGCCCGGCTGTAGCCGGTGATGGTGGACGTGAGGGAAGTCACGGGATACATAGTACACTTCGTTGGCCGTTCGGCCGTTCGGCCGTTCGGCCGTTGGGCCGAACGGCCGAACGGCCGAACGGCCCTTTCTGGCCGAATAGCCGAACGGCCCTTTCTGGCCGAATAGCCGAACGGCCCTTTCTGGCCG
>CAYNDV010000065.1:0-24646 GCA_964396055.1 uncultured Vicinamibacterales bacterium
AGCCCTGCACTACACCTAGCCTCTAGCCTCTAGCCTCTAGCCTCTAGCCTCTAGCTTCCCAGCAGCCGCCGCAGGACGTACGGCAGGATGCCGCCGTTGCGGAACGCCACCAGTTCCTCGGGCGTGTCGATGCGCACGCGCGCCGTGAAGGTCTTGACGGTGCCGTCCTCGGCCGCCGCCTGCACCGTCACGGTGCCGCGGGGCGTCAGCGCCGACTCGGCGCCGACGATCTCGATCGTCTCGCGGCCGGTCAGCCCCAGCGACGCCACCGACTCGCCCGCCTGGAACTGCAGCGGCAGCAGGCCCATGTTCACCAGGTTGCTGCGGTGGATACGCTCGAAGCTCTCGGCGACGACCGCCTTCACGCCCAGCAGCGCCGTGCCCTTGGCCGCCCAGTCGCGCGACGAGCCCGACCCGTATTCCTTCCCCGCCAGGATCACCAGCGGCACGCCCGCGGCCTTGTACCGCATCGCCGCGTCGTAGATCGGCATCACCTCGCCGCCGGGCTGGAACGCCGTGATGCCGCCTTCGGTGCCCGGCACCATCTGGTTCTTGAGGCGGATGTTGGCGAAGGTGCCGCGCATCATCACCTCGTGGTTGCCGCGGCGCGCGCCGTACTGGTTGAAGTCCTTCGGCCCGACGCCGCGCTCCTGCAGGTACCGGCCCGCGGGGCTGTCGGCCTTGATGTTGCCGGCCGGCGAGATGTGGTCTGTCGTGATGCTGTCGCCCAGCACCGCCAGCACGCGGGCGCCGGCAATCGGCTGCGGCGCAGGTGGCTCGAGCGTGAATCCGTCGAAGTACGGCGGGTTGCGCACGTAGGTCGACTCGGGCTCCCAGGCGAAACGATCCCCCTCGGGGGGCACGATGGCCTGCCAGCGGGCATCGCCGTCGAACACCGTCGCGTACACCTGCCGGTACATCGCCGCGTCGATCGAGCGGAGCATCGTCTCCTGGATCTCGCGCTCGGTCGGCCAGATGTCCTTCAGAAAGACCGGCTGGCCGGCCTGGTCGGTGCCGATCGGCTCGGTCGTCAGGTCCAGCGTCATCGAGCCCGCCAGGGCGTAGGCCACCACGAGCGGCGGCGACGCCAGGTAGTTCGCGCGCACCAGCGGCTGCACCCGGCCCTCGAAGTTCCGGTTGCCGCTCAGCACCGAGGCCACAATCAGGCCGCGCGCCTCGATCGCTGACGCCACCTCCTCCGGCAGCGGACCGCTGTTGCCGATGCACGTGGTGCAGCCGTACCCGACCAGATTGAAGCCCAGCGCGTCCAGGTACGGCGCCAGGCCAGCCTTCGCCAGGTACTCCGTCACCACCTGCGAGCCCGGCGCCAGGCTGGTCTTCACCCACGGCTTGCGCGTCAATCCACGCTGCACGGCGTTGCGGGCGACGAGCCCGGCGGCAATCAGCACGCTGGGGTTCGACGTGTTGGTGCAGCTCGTGATCGCCGCAATCACCACCGCGCCGTGGTCCAGCGCGCCTGGCGCCGCGGGCGCGGCGGCGTCGGCCGCCGGCTTCTTGCGCTCCGCCAGCATCTGCGGCAGCGCCGCGGCGAACTTCGACTTCGCCGCCGACAGGGCCACGCGGTCCTGCGGGCGCTTGGGCCCGGCCAGCGACGGCTCCACCGTGGCCAGATCGAGTTCGATCACCTCGTTGTACGCGGCCTCCGGCCCCGTGCCGTCGGCAAACAGGCCCTGGGCCTTCGCGTAGGCCTCCACCAGCGCCACGGTGCGCTCGTCACGCCCCGACAGCCGCAGGTAGTCGATCGTCATGCCGTCGATCGGGAAGATCGCGATCGTGGCCCCGTACTCGGGGCACATGTTCGACAACGTCGCGCGGTCGGCCAGCGTCAGACTGGCGAGCCCCGGGCCGAAGAACTCGACGAACTTGCCCACCACGCCGTGCTTGCGCAGCCGCTCGGTCACGGTCAGCACGAGGTCGGTGGCGGTGGTGCCCGCCGGCAGGGTGCCCACGAGCCGGAACCCGAGCACCGGCGGGATCAGCATCGAGATCGGCTGCCCCAGCATGGCGGCCTCGGCCTCGATGCCGCCCACGCCCCAGCCCACCACGCCCAGGCCGTTCACCATCGTCGTGTGCGAATCGGTGCCCACCAGCGTGTCGGGATAGGCCCACGTGACGCCGCCGCGCTCGGCCTCGAACACGACGCGCGCGAGGTACTCAAGGTTCACCTGGTGGACGATGCCCGTCTCGGGCGGGACGACGCGGAAGTTCGCGAAGGCGTTCTGGCCCCAGCGCAGGAAGCGGTACCGCTCCTTGTTGCGACCGTATTCGAGGTCCGCGTTCAGCTGGAACGCGTCGGCCGTGCCGAAGTGATCCACCTGCACCGAGTGGTCGATCACCAGTTCCATCGGCTGCAGCGGGTTCACCTTGTTCGGGTCGCCGCCCATGCGCGCCATCGCGTCGCGCATGGCCGCGAGGTCCACCACGGCCGGCACGCCGGTGAAGTCCTGCAGGAGCACCCGGGCGGGCGTGAACGCGATCTCCTTCTCGGACGCGGCGGCCGGGTCCCAGGTGGCCAACGCCTCGATGTCGGCGCGTTTGACGTGCGCGCCGTCTTCGTGGCGCAGCAAGTTCTCGAGCAGAATGCGCAGCGAGAACGGCAGGCGCGCCACGCCCGGAAAGCCCGCCCGCTCGAGGGCCTTCAGGCTGCTGATGCGGACCCGCCGCCCGCCGACCTCGATATCGGTGACTGTCTTGAAGGTATCGATTGCGCTCATTACCCGGCCCCCCATCCTCTAGCCTCTAGCCTCTAGCCTCTAGCCTCTAGCCTCTAGCCTCTAGCTTCCAGCTTCTACCGCCCCCAGCCCGTGAAGAACTCCACCCGCCACGCGAACCCGTTTCGCGATTCACGGCCCCAGTGAAACCCGCCGCCCGTGTGCTCGAGCCGGGCTTCGGCCGCCAGGCCCAGGCGCGACAGGCGCGACGCCGGCCTCCTGGCCAGCAGGTACCGCACGCCGCCGCCCGCGTGGATGACGCTGCCCGACTCGATCAGCGTGTTGCCGTCGTGGGCCTGCCGCAGCAGCCCGCCGCTCACGGTCGCGTACGGCGTCGCGCGCCCCGACGCGAACCGCCAGCGGCCCAGGATGACGTCGGCACGGGCCTCGACCTGAGCCTGCAGCAGCGTCTCACCGGTAAACGGGTCCACGGAGGCGGCCTCGGCGTCCGATCCAATGTTGACGCGGATGTCGGCCCGTCCGACGCTGCCCGTCACCCCCACGAGCAGCCACGGCGCCAGCCGGTAACTGAAGCGGGCGTCCACGCCCGGCGCCGGCGCCAGATCGGCCGAGACATCGAACCACGTGTACGGACTGCCGTTCAGGTTGGGCGTGAGGGCCGCGTCGCCACCGCCCAGCGCGGTGGCGGATGCCCCCGTGAGCGCCACGGCCGCTTCGAAACGCGCGGCGGGCTGCAGCGGCACCGTGGGGGCCTGGGCCCGCGCGTCCGCACCCGACAGCATCGCGGCGGCGCACACCGCCGCGGCCAGCATCCGGGGTCCCGTCATTTCGGGGTCACCTTGATCTCGAACGGCCCAGCGTTCCCGCCCTTCGGCACCACCGCCAGCCGGTCGAGGTACGTCACCGCGAAGGCCAGGTCCACCACGCGGTCCTCGCCGAAAAAACTGTTGAGGTCGGCGTCGTCGAGCGGTTCGACGCGGACCACGTGGGCACCGGGGTCGAGGCCGGTGATGGCGAACTGTCCGTTGTCGCCCAGCGTGAAGTTGCCGACCAGCTTGCCGGTGGCGGGGTTGAACGCCACCACGTGGGCGCCGAACAGGGGCTGGCCGTTCTTCGTCACGCGCCCGGAGATGCTGCCCGTGCCCGATGCCTGCGATCCGTTCGCGTAGATGTCCGCGATGCCGGCGATGTCGTCGGCCCGCAGGCGCCGGCCCTCGATGCTGCCGGCCGAGAACGCGATGGGGAACATCGCCGACTCGGCCGCGATCACGCGGCGGCCGCCGCCGGGCCGCAACTCGGTCTCGCCCAGGGCCGAATGCCCGAGCCCGAGCAGGTGCCCGATCTCGTGCAGCGCGATCGACTCCAGGTCGAACCGGCCGGCTTCGCCGCCCTGGGCCGTGGACCACGGGAACGTGGTGTTGAAGAAGATGTCCGACTCGACAATCGCGCCGCTGGTCACGTCCACGACGTAGGTGGTGGCGCCCAGCACGCGGTCCATGTCGGGTTTGGCCAGGAAGCCGATGGTGGACACGCCGTCCTGCTCGAAGGGCTTGGAGCGAATCGTGCCGACGAATTCGAACGACAGGCGGGCCTGCTGCACGGCGGTCCACGCATCGAAGGCGCGGCGGACGGCGGTTTCGAAGCCCTGGACGTTCACGCCGGCCGGCACCTCGTCATTGAGGAAGTACCGCACCGGCATGCGCTCCCAGCGCAGGGTCACCTGCTGGCCGCCCACGCGCACGCCGTATTTCAGGTACCCCTCGACGCCGGCCCACGACAGGCAGGTCAACACGAACACGACCGCCGCGGCACGTCCCCTGCGGCGCACGTCAGTACCCCCCCGACTTACGCGCGGGCCCCGCCGCGTCCTGGCGCCCTGTGGCCCCGCGCCCGGCACCCGCCGCCAGCGCGCGGACGTCGGTCACGAAGGACGCGAGCGCCACGAACCGGCGATTCGCGTCGCCACGCGCCACGCGCACGGCCCGGTCGTCGCGCGCGAGAGGCGGCGACAGCACCATGGGGACCGCCGTGTCGCGGTCGCGGACGACGTGCAGGGCGCCCTGCGAGAAGCCGACGATCACCGGCACGCCGTCGGCCCCGGGCCGCAGGAACACCACGATTTCGTCGCCGCGTTCGAAGACCGGCGCGCCCACGACGACGGTGCGGTACCGCCCGATGGTCCCGCCCGGCACGCGGAACACCACCTCGGGCCCGCCGTCGCCCTTCAGGTACGCCGGCGCCGTCACGGTGACGAGGGTCTCGGTCTGACCGGCGGCGACCACGCCGCGCGCGTCGATCACGCGGCCGTAGACGACGAGCGTCGCCTGCGCCACCAGTTCCGACAAATCCATCGGGACGGTCACGGTGGCGGGAAGCCGGGCCTGGCCGCCGGTGAACAGCAGCGCAAGCACGACGCAGGCCAGGAAGGGGCGGCGCATCGTCACAGTCTACAACGGCTGCCGGCTGGAACCCCGCGCGCAGATTTCGAGGACGTGCTCCGCCGCGCGGCGGCTCGCGCCGGGTTCGCCGAGCTTTGCCCGGACCGCCGCCAGTTGCGCCCGCATCCGGCCGGCGCGGTCCCCGTCGCGCAGCAGCGCCACGGCCTCGCGTGCCACCGCCTCCGGGGTGAACCCGTCCTGGATCAGCTCGGGTGCCACCGGCTCGCCGGCCACGAGGTTCACCATGCCGTAGGTGGACACGTGCACGAACCGGCGGCCGAGGTGGTACGACAGCGGCGCGAGACGGTAGACGATCACCATCGGCGTGCCGTGAAGGGCCGTCTGCACGGTGGCGGTGCCGGAGGCCGTCACCACCACGTCCGACACCGACAGCACGTCGTCGGCGCGCGCGGTCAGCGTCGCCGCGGGGATGTCGCCGCCGCGCGGCACGCCGGCAAACAGCGCGTCGGGCAGGTTCGGCGCCCGGGCCACCAGGAACTGCGCGTGGGGCACGGCCCGGCGGATGAGCGGCATCGCGTCGACCAGCGTCGGCAGGATCGCCGTCAGCTCGTTCGGCCGGCTGCCGGGCAGCAACGCGACGGTCGGCGCGTCCGGACGCAGGCCGCACGACGACAGGACCGCGGCGCGGTCGGCCGGGGGCGGCACGAGATCGACGAGCGGGTGGCCGACGAAGTCCACCGGCACGCCGTGCCGCGCGAAGAACGCGGGCTCGAAGGGGAAGATGACCAGGGCCTTGTCTGCCAGCGCCTTGAGGGTGCGCACGCGGCCCGTGCGCCACGCCCAGAGCTGCGGGCACACGTAATAGACGACGGGCACGCCCAGGCGTTTCGCGTCGGCCGCCAGCCGGAAATTGAAGTCCGGGAAGTCGATCACGACCAGGGCGTCCGGGCGTTCGGCGGCCATCTGCGCCACCAGCGCGCGGCGCATCCGGAACGCGCGCGGCAGCACGCGGAGCGCCTCGACGAGGCCCGTCACGGTCAGGCCGCGGTAGTCGCCCACCAGGTCCGCGCCGGCGGCCCTGAGCCGGTCCCCGCCGAAGCCGAGGAGGCGGACGCCGGGCGACAGGCGCTGCAGTTCCTGTGCGAGCGCGCCGGCGTACAGATCGCCGGACGCCTCGCCGCACGAGATCATGACGGTCGGCATCGGCGCGACTACCTGGGCTTTCGGAACGTATCCGGCTCCACCGGCACGTTGAGCTTGAGTTCGGTGACCGTGCGCTCCAGCATCGGCGCGTTCTCGCGGCGGGTCACGGCCACGAACGGAAACCAGATGCCGGCCACGCGGCGGAAGTCCGAGAACTCCTCGGTGACGTCCTCGACGCCCGCCGGACCGGGCGAGCGGTAACTCAGGCGCGCCAGCCGGCCCGTGGCGGCATCCACGGCGAGGCGAACGACCGGCAGGTCGGGACTCCACAACTCCACGACGCTGAGCGGGTGCCCGCCGGCCGCCGTCTCGTCGGTCGCGCGCCGGCCCGACAGCTTGTTGTCGAGCACCGCCACGTACAGGGCCAGCCAGTCGCGCCTCACGCTCTGGCCGAACTCGCGCGCCATGGCGTCGGGTGCGTCGCGGGCGCCCCGCGCGTCCCACAGCCAGGCGTGCCCGGCGTCGTAGGCCTGGACGAGGGCGCCCCCCTCGGCCTTCACGTCGACGCGGAACCGATCGGGGTACTGGATCAACGTCTTGGTCTGCGCCTTCAGCGGCCCTCGGGGCGTGAACAGCACGGTGTCGGCGAGGGCCGAGACGGTCGCCACCTCCCGCAGGGCGGCTTCGCCGCCGGCGGCCCGCACGGCCAGGCTGACGACCTGCTGCGCCGCCTCCCACTCGCCACGCGACGAGAGCATCGTGCCCCCGGCCACGGGCGCCATGGCCGCGGCCGTCGACGACGGCCGCCGCAGGCTCGGCGCGCTGAGGTCGAGTTCCTTCACCGGTACGACTTCGGGGTCCCTGATCCCGACGCTGCGCAGCAGCGGCACGAAGAAGCCGGCATCGCCGACCAGGACGATCGACAGGCGATCGGGGCGCAGGTGTTCGCGCGTCACCCGGCTGATGTCGTCGCGTGTCACGGCGCCCACCAGTTCGCGGTGCCGCTCGATCTCCTCGAGCGGCACGCCGTGGTAGAGCGCCGTGAGCACCCGCGTGGAGATCGCGCCCGGCGTCTCGAGCCCCAGCGGGAAGCTCCCGGCCACGTACGCCCTGGCGCCCCCGAGTTCACGTTCGTCCACGGCCTCGCGCTGGATCTTGAAGAACTCGTCGATCATCACCCGCAGCGCTTCGGCCGTGGCCGGGGAGCGGGTGTCGGTTTCGGCCCGCAGGATCCCGGTCTGCCGGAAGGCTTCCAGGTCCGCGGACGCGCCGTAGGTCAGGCCCCGCGACGTGCGCAGCACCTGCTGCAGGCGGTTGCCCCCCTCCCCGCCCAGGATGCGGACGGCAAGGTCCAGGGGAATGTAATCCCTGTGCTTGCGCGGGATGGCCAGGTGGCCGACGCGAATCTCCGTCTGCACCGATCCCGGCACGTCGACGACGACCACCCGGCGCGTAGCGGGCGGCAGGTCGGTCTGAACGGGCACGACGGGCTCCGCCGGCTCCCAGGATCCGAAGACCCGCTCGGCGGCCGCGAAGGCCGCGTCGGCGGCCACGTCGCCGACCATGGCGAGGATCGCGTTGCCGGGCGTGTAGTACGCGCGGTGGAACGCCACGAGGTCGTCGCGCGTAATGCGGCCAATCGTATCGGGCGTCCCGTCGCCGGGCTGGCCATACGGGTGGAAGCCGAACACCAGTCGGTCGAACACCACCGACGCGAGGTAATCCGGGTCCTCGTAACTGACCTTCAGGGCCGACCGCAGCTGCTGGCGCTGGCGCTCGAGTTCCTCGGCCGCGAACACCGGGTGGCGGATCACGTCCGACAGCAGGTCGAGGCCGAAGGCCACGCCGTCGGCCATGACCGTGACCTGCCCGAACGACACGTCCGTGCCGGTGAGCACCGTCAACTCGGCGCCGGCCGTGTCCACGGCGTCGGCAATCTCGTGCGCCGACCGCGTGGCCGTCCCCTGGTCGAGGAGCGAGGACACGAGGTTCGCCACGCCGGCCTTGCTGGCCGGGTCCTGGGCGCTGCCGGCCTGGACGAGCATCTGCAGGCTCACCACCGGCTGCTCCGCGTGCTGCACGACCACGACGCGCAGGCCGTTCGCCAGGGTCCGGACGGCGTACGGCGGAAACGCGAACGGCCGGGGCGTGAGGGGCTTCGGCGCCCGCTCCGAGGGCCAGTCGCGCACCTGCGCGGCGGCGGGCCCGGCCCATGCCAGCCAGCACATCCCCATCGCCGACACGAACGCGACGACGCGCCGGGCGTGCGTCATTTCGTGTCTCCCTTGAGCGCCTTCGGCCGGACGGCGATCACGAGGCGGGTCGTCGGGTTGAAGTACGTCCGGGCCACACGCTGGATGTCGGCCGCCGTCAGCCGCTGGAACTGGTCGAACTCGCTGTCGGCCGTCGCCGCGTCGCCGTGCAGCACCACCGCGTGGGCCAGGGCCGACGCTTTCTGCTGCACCGTCGTGCGCCCGACGATGTAGTCGCGGGCGATCTGGTTCTTCGCCCGCGTCAGCTCCCGCTCCGACACCGGCGCGTCACGCAGGCGGTCGAGTTCGGCCGAGAGCAGTTCTTCGGCTTCCTCGATGGTGTGTCCGGGCTGCACCACCGCCACCGCGAAGAACAGGTTCGGGTGCTCCACCAGGTTGCCCCCGCCGAACGCCGCCAGGGCGACGCCCGTCTCGTACACGAGCCGGCGGTAGATGCGGGAACTCTGGCCGTCGGACAGGATCTTCGAGGCGGCGTGCAGCGCGTACGAATCGGGATGCCCGTCCTGGATCACATGGTGGGCCACCACGACGACCGGCAGGGGCCACGCCTCCTCCACCGTCGCGCGCCGCGGCGCGGTCACCGGCGGCTCGGCGGGGATGTCGCGCGGCACCGGCCGGCCGCGCGGCACCCGCCCGACGTAGGTCGTCACGAGGTCGATGACCTCGCTGGCGTTCACGTCGCCGGCAATGGCCACGGTGGCGTTGTTGGGAACGTAGTACGTCCGGAAGAAGCCGCGCACGTCCTCCAGGGTCGCCGCCTCGAGGTCCGCCATGCGGCCAATCGGCTGGTGCTTGTAGGGGTGCACCGTGAACGCCTGGTCGTGGATGATCTCGGGCAGCCGGCCGTAGGGCTGGTTCTCGAGGCGCATGCGCCGCTCTTCTTTCACCACCTCGCGTTCGCGCTCGAACGCCTGGCGGTCGAACCGCAGCGACGCCATGCGGTCCGCCTCGAGCCACAGCACGAGGGGGAGCTGGTGCGACGGCACGGTGCTCCAGTACACCGTCACGTCCTCGGTGGTGTAGGCGTTGCTCTGCCCGCCGATGGCGGAGATGAGCGACGTGTGCTCGTCGGGCTGCACGTTCTTCGACCCCTTGAACATCAGGTGTTCGAAGAAGTGCGCAAAGCCCGTCCGCCCGGGCCGTTCGTCCTTCGATCCCACGTGGTACCAGATCTGGACGTTGACGATGGGCGCGGAGTGATCCTCGTGGACCACCACCCGCAGGCCGTTGGGCAGCGTGGCGGAGGTGAGGGACAGCGCCGGCGGGCGGCTGGCCGCCAGCGCGGCCGCGGAGAGCAGCAGCGCCGCCAGCACGACGGCCCCGGCGGGGCGCGTCACGCGCCGCAGGGAAGCCGCCGGCAACGGGAAGACCATGCCTGATTATGGCACGGGGGCCCGGGGCGGGCGCATCATCCGTCGGACGGTTCCGGGCCGAGCCGCGCTTCGAGGTCGGCGAGCCGCCGCTCGAGGTCGGCCACGGATCGTTTCAGATCCGGCAGGCGCTTGAAGACCGCCGAGGCCTTCAGCCAGTCGCGGTTGTCGATCGCCGGGTACCCGGACACGAAGGACCCGTCGGGCAGCGAGTTGGGAATGCCGGTCTGGGCCGTGGCCCGCGTGCCGGCGCCGACGTGCAGGTGGCCCGCCACGCCCACCTGGCCCGCGAGGATGACGGCATCGCCGATCGTGGTGCTGCCGGCGACGCCCACCTGCGACACCAGCATCACGTTGCGGCCGACGCGCACGCCGTGCGCCACCTGGACGAGGTTGTCGATCTTGGTGCCGGCGCCAATGCGCGTCTCGCCCACCGCCGGGCGGTCGATGGCCGCGTTGGCGCCGATCTCCACATCGTCTTCGATGACCACCGTCGCGATCTGCGGGATCTTCTGGTACGACCCGTCGCGGCGCGGCGCGTAGCCGTAGCCGTCGCTGCCGACGACCGCGCCGTTCTGCAGGATCACGCGGTGCCCCAGCACGCACCGCTCGCGAATCGACGCGTGCGGGTAGATCAGGCAGTCGTCGCCGAGGACCGCGCCGGCCATGACGACGGCGTGGGTGTGGATGACGCACCGCGCGCCGATCTGCGCGCCCGGGCCGACGTAGGCGAACGGCCCCACGTGGACCTCCGGGCCGACCACCGCCGAGGCGTCCACCGACGCGAGGGGCGACACGCCGGGGCCGGGCCGGTCCTTCGGCGCGAAGAGGGTGACGGCCTGGGCGAAGGCCAGGTAGGGATCGGCCGCCCGGATGATCGCGCACGGCGCCGACGCGAGGTCGGCGCCGGCGATGACGGCCGCGGCGCGCGTCGCCGCCACCTGGCCCGCGTACTTCCTGTTGGCCAGGAAGGCCACGTCACCGGGCCCGGCGTCCTCGAGCGTCGCCACGCCCCGCACCTCGACGCCGCCGTCGCCTTCGAGTTCGCCGCCGATCCGACCCGCCAGTTCCTGCAGTGTCACCACGCCCTCCGTCTGCCAGCCGGGTCTTCAGGACCCCGCGAGCGCCATGCGCTCGGCGAAAGTATCGAGATGTTCGAGCCCGAGGCGCTGGGCCACGTCGTGGGCGAACGCCGCGCGTTCCTGCAGCGGCACCGACGGCAGGCGCCGCAGGTCCGTGAGCGGCGGGCAGGCGGCGTACGCCCACCGGACGGCCGACAGGCCCTGGCGCGCGCCCACCCACGAGAGGTAGTGCCCCATGCCGCGGAAGATGAAGTAGTAGAGCAGCACGTTCGGCCCGGGAATGAATGACAGGGGCACCGCGATCGCGAAGCCCACGGTGTTCACGATGAGCCACCGGAGGTGCCGCGCGCCGTCGCGCCGCAGCGACCGCTGCACGATCTCGGAAGCCGCCGGCCCGGGCAGATCGTCAGGATGATGGGCGCGCGCTTCCTGTTCGCCGCGCAGCCGCCACAGCAGGCGTTGTTCGGCCACGCGCTCGGCCAGCCACGCCACGACGCGATCGCGGATACGTTGCAGCACGGTCCCGCGGTAGCGCTGCGCGCGGAGCGCGGCGCGGCGCTGCCGCTCGCGTTCGAGGTAGGCGAGGCCCGCACGGAACGTCTCGGACGCGCGGCGCCGCCACCGCGGCACCGACTCGTCGGCCGTCACGGCCGCCGTGTCGTGCGGCTCGCAGTACAGTTCGTAGCCGTCCGGGCCGATGGGTACCAGGTAGACGTCCATGAAACGGGTGCGGGGGCGACTCCTCGCCTCTCAGCATACCGGGAGACGCGGAGAGGCGACAAACACCCGTGCCATCCGCCCTGCGGGGACGCGGCGCGCGCCGACCGGCCCCGGGACGTCAGGCCCTCCGGAGCGCCTCTTTCCGTTCGCTGAAGACGTCCGCCTCGAAGCGGTACACCGCGGCACCCTTGCGCCACGCGTCGCCGGGCAGGCCCGCTTTGGCGCAGGTCTGCGCGAGGAACGCGCCGAGGTCCCACCGGTGCTCGACGGCCACCTGCGGCAGCAGCAGGCCCTTGCGCCAGTCCTGCTCGACGATCAGCCCATGACGGCCGATCGTGATCTGGTTGATGTCGGTCACGCGCTGGACCGGGCCGAGCACGGACACCTCGATGTCGAGGGTCGGCAGTTCTTCCGGCCGCACGGGCTCGAAGCGGGGGTCCTGCGCGGCCGCCGCCAGCGCGCAGCGGGCGATCACGCGGGCGAGGGGCTGATCCGCCTCGATGTGCCCGATGCAGCCCCGCAGCTGGCCCCGGCTGTGGATGGACACGAAGGCGCCCGCCAGGGTGGCGAGCACGCCGGTCTCGGGGAGCGGCGCCGGCGGGACCCCCGTCACGGCGGCGGATACGATCGCGCGCGCGGCCACCAGCACGTCGCGGCGTTCTTCGGCACTCAGCATGATCGTCCTTCCGGGGCGCGCCGGCACCCGCCCTCAGGCACGCGACGCGTCGTCGCCGGGGGCCAGCGTGCCGGTGACCGCGGCCACGTAGCCCACGACGGAGCTCTTGTCGCCCGACACGTCGCCGGAGTCCTGGTAACACAACACGCGCGCGTCCGCGGCGCCACCGGCCCGGGCGGCCCGCAGGACGGCCGACACCGGCCCACCCCCGCACGCGTGCTCCGGAAACCGCGCCAGGGCCGCATCCACGCCGTCGGGATCGTTGGCCCCGATGGCGCGCACCATGACCCCGTCGAGGCGGGCCGCCTCACGGGCCGGGTAGAAATGCGACAGGTCGCTGCTGGCCACGAGCAGCGCCCGCCGGCCCGCCGCCGCCCGCGTCAGCGCGTCGGCCGTCTCGCGCACCGTGGCGGCCGACTGGTGTCCCATCACAATCGGCACCATCGGCACATCCGCCAGCAGGCGGCGCAGAAACGGCAGCTGCATCTCGAGCGAGTGTTCGCGGTGGTGGGCGGAGGGCCGCTCGTGCGCCGCCGGCGTGGCGTCAAAGATGGCGCCAGCCACGGCCTCGTCAATCGCCACCGGCCCGAGGGGGGTGTCGAAGGCGCCGCGCGCGACCACGGCGATGCCCTCGAAGCCGACGTAGTGCGACGGGCCCACCAGGAAAACGACGTCGTAGCGGCGGCCCTGCGTCTGCGCCCAGGCGTGGGCGGCGACGGGGCCGGAGTACAGCAGGCCCGCGTGCGGCACCACCAGCGCGGCGATGTCGCCGCACACGCGGGTGGTGACCGCCGCGCAGTAGCGGTCGATGTCGCGGGCCAGGACGTGGGCATCGGCAGGGTACCAGGACCCGGCCACGGCGGCCCGCCGGAGCGGTTGCGACCCCACGGGGCGAATGTTAGCATCGGCCATGCCCGGCGGATCCAGCGACTTCGACACCCGTCACCTGGCGTCGCTGGCGCGACTCACCCTGACCCCGGACGAACACGAACGGTTCGGCGCCCAACTGGCGCGGATCCTCGAGTACGCGGCGGTCGTCCTGCGGGTGGACACGGCCGGCGTCCCGCCCACCACGCACGTTCTCGTGCCGCCCATGTCCGAGCGGCCCGACGACCCGGCGCCGTCCCTGGACCGGGCGGAGGCGTTGGCCAATGCCCCCGCCCACGGCGACGGGCTCTTCCACGTCCCGAGGGTCCTCGGCGAATGATCCCCGACGCCGGATCCGCGGCCGCGGTTCGGGCGGCGTTCGTGCGCGGCGAACGCCGGGCCGAGGACATCTGCGAGGACGCGCTGGCGCGCATCGCCGCCCGAGACGGGACGTGCCACGCGTTCCTGGCGGTGGCCGCCGCACGGGCGCGCGCGCAGGCGCGGCGCCTCGATGCCCTGCCGGACCGGCGCCACGCTGGCGCGCTGGCCGCCGTGCCCGTGGCCATCAAGGACAACCTGTGCACCGCTGGCGTCCCCACGACGGCCGGGTCGCGCGCCCTTGACGGATTCGTGCCGCCGTACGACGCGACGGCCGTCGCCCGCCTCGAAGCCGCCGGGGCCCTCCTCGTCGGCAAGACGAACTGCGACGAGTTCGCCATGGGCTCGTCCACCGAGCACTCGGCGTTCGGTCCGGCCCGCAATCCCTGGGACCCCGCGCGCACCCCCGGCGGGTCCAGCGGCGGATCGGCCGCAGCGGTGGCCGCGCGCATGGTGTGCGCCGCGCTCGGGTCGGACACGGGCGGATCGGTGCGGCAGCCGGCAGGCTTCTGCGGCGTGACGGGGCTCAAGCCGACCTACGGGCGCGTGTCCCGCTACGGGTTGATCGCGTTCGCCTCGTCGCTCGACCACGTGGGCGTCTTCGGGCTCACCGTCGAGGACGCCGTGCTGGTCCTGCGAGCGTGCGCCGGGCACGACCCGCTCGATGCGACGTCAGCGGTGGAGCTGGTGCCGGACTGGACGCCGGCGGCGGGCAGCCTGCGGGGCCTGCGCGTGGGCGTGCCGGCGCGCTGGCTGGCGGAGGGCGTCGAGCCGGGCGTGCTGGCGCGCTACCGTGACGCGATCGGCGTCCTGGTCGACCGGGGGGCCGTGACCGTCGAGATCGATCTGCCGCACGCCGGCGTCGCGATCCCGGTCTACTACCTGGTCGCGACCGCGGAGGCCAGTTCGAATCTGGCCCGCTACGATGGCGTGCGGTACGGCACCCGCGCGTCCGACGCGCGGTCGCTCGACGAGCTGTACGCGCGGACGCGGGAGTCCGGCTTCGGCGCGGAAGTGAAGCGGCGCATCATGCTGGGAACCTACGTGCTCGGCGCCGGGTACCGCGACCAGTTGTACGTGAAGGCGCTGCAGGTGCGGACGCTCGTGGCCCGGGATTACGACGCCGCGCTCGAGACGGTGGACGTGGTGGCCACGCCCACGAGCCCCACCACCGCGTTCCGCCTGGGCGAGCGGCTCGACGATCCCGTCCGGATGTACCTCGCGGACGTCTTCACGGCCGGCGCCTCGCTGGCGGGCCTGCCGGCGCTGTCGGTGCCGTGCGGGTTCGACGACGGGCTGCCCGTGGGCCTGCAGCTGATCGGCCGGCGTTTCGACGAGGCCACGCTGGTGCGTGCCGCCTCGGCCTACGAACACGAACAGCCCTGGTGGCGCACCGCGCCGCCAGGGCTGTCGGCCTGACGTCTCCCGCCATCCGGGCGCCGCGCGCCGGGACTGATCCAGGGAATCACGGATCCAGGGGACTAGGCGGGCGGCGCGGTCGCCGGCCGGCCCAGGTACTTCGCCAGCGCGAACACCGCCAGCCCCGCCAGCACCACGGGCAGCAGCGGCACGACAATCGCCAGCAGCCCGGCGATGAGCGCCCCGCCAATCGCCACCACCGCCAGGACGCCCAGCACCGGCAGCAGCAGCACGCCCAGCATCAGCTTCAGCAGGAAGCCCACGAGGATGAAGGGCAGGAACAGCAGCTTGAAGAGCAGGCGGAACGGCAGGAGGATCAGCCAGAACGCCAGCTTGAGCACGACGCCCACGACGCCGAGCAACAGGATCCCCCCGAACACCACCAGCACCAGCGCCATGAGTTCCAGCATGGTGTCTCGCCTCCTCCCGCGTCTCCGCGGTGCCGAGCGCGGCCGTGGCCGGGCTCGTCACTCACAGTTACGAGGTTGGGGCGCCGGAGGTTTCGCCCGGGCGGGCGATCAGGCCGCGTGGCGGGATCCGCCGAGCTGGTCTGTGGTGCCCCGCGGCTGGTCGGGCGTGAGGTACTGCACCGGCGTGCCGAGCGCCTCGTCCAGGGAGCGGACGGTCAGCGTTTTCGGGCCGCTCGGGCGCAGCTTGACGAACCCGAGCACCAGGCAGAAGCCGATGAAGAGGACGAGCAGGAAGACGGCGCTCACGCCGGCGCCCTGAGCGGTCGCCACGAGCAGGTTGACGATCTCGGACACGCTCACGCGTCAGCCCTCCTGGTTGGTCGTCAGGGGCGAGTTGTCGGGCAACGAGTACTGCACGTAGCCGCGGCGCAGTTCTTCCATGGCCACGCGCTCGGGCTTCTGCCCGACCTCGCGGACGGGCAACTCGCCGGCCTCGGCCGCCAGCTTGAGGCGGTTGAGGGCGCCCTTGCGCAACTGCTTGGCGCGCTGGGCGGCCACGTCCACGAACAGGAACCGCCGTTCCATCGGGTTCAGCGCGTAGTGCTCGTCGGCCTTGACCGGCGGCGGCGCCGGCGTCTCGAGCGTGTCGACCGGATTCTCGAAGTTCTCAGGTGCGTCAGTCACAACAGCTCAAGTTATCGCAGGGATTGAGGTTGGCGCAAGACAAAGATCGGGGCCGGAAAAGGGGCCAGGCCCCTTTTCCGGCAGGGGGGCGGAAAAAGGGGCCTGGCCCCTTTTCCGGCGGCTTACTGCACCTGCACCTGGATCTGGCGGGGCTTGGCTTCCTCGCGCATCGGCAGCGTGATGGTCAGGACCCCGTTCTTGTAGTCGGCGCTGACCTTGGAGCCGTCCACGGTGGGCGGCAGCGAGAAGGTGCGCGTGAAGCTGCCGTAGACCCGCTCGATCCGGTGGCACTGCTCCTCGCGGATGGCCGGATCCGGCTTCTTCTCGCCCCTGAGCGTCAGCGAGTTGTTGTCCACGGTGATCTCGATGTCGTCCCGGCTGACATCGGGCAGTTCGGCCTTGATGACCAACTGGTGGTTGCCGTTGTCGAAGATGTCGACGGGCGGCACCCACGCCCCCCGCCGCATCACGTCATCGTCGACGCCACGGATGTAGTCGCCGAAGACGCGGTTGACGCGGTCCTGCATGGCCTGGAGTTCACGGAACGGGTCCCAACGCACGATGGTCATGGTGAATCCTCCCTTATACGTTTCGCGCCCTCCCGGAGGGCGTTGAGTCAGCTTCGGAGCCCCGGAACTTCTCCGGAGCCCTGTCCACGAGTTCGAATATACCTAATACATGAGCCATTGTCAAGTATATTATCTTAGTGTATATCACTCATGTTATGCAATTACTCTTGCCACAGTGTTCCAATGTCGGTTGAACACCGGAACACCTGGGCACCGGTTCAGCGTGACCTCTTCTTGCTCCTTGCTTCTGACGAATCTCACGTCTCACGTCCCACGTCCCACGCCCCAGCCCCTAGCCCCCGGCCCCGAGCCCCTGTTATCCTGAGAGGGCCCCTCGGGCGCCCCTGTTCATCCGGGCGCCCTGTCACTCGACCCGCCGGCGATGCGCCGGCACCAGGACTCGTCTGACTTCTCATTCCCGAGGACAACGGCAATGGCGAAATACAGGATTGCGTGGCTGCCTGGCGACGGCGTCGGCGTGGACGTCATGGACGCGACTCGCATCGTGCTCGACCGGCTCGGCTTCGACGCCGAGTACATCCACGGCGACATCGGCTGGGAGTTCTGGTGCAAGGAAGGCGACGCGCTGCCCGCGCGCACCATCGAGCTGCTGAAGCACGTGGACGCCGCGCTGTTCGGCGCCATCACCTCCAAGCCGGTCAAGGCGGCCGAGGCCGAGCTGGTCCCCGCGCTGCGCGGCACGGGCCTCATCTACCGTTCGCCGATCGTCCGGATGCGGCAGATGTTCGATCTCTACACCTGCCTCCGCCCGTGCAAGGCGTACCCGGGCAATCCCCTCAACCTCCACGACAAGGTGGACATCGTCGTCTTCCGCGAGAACACCGAGGATCTCTACGCCGGGGTCGAGTTCTCGCCGGTGCCGCAGCAGCTGGCCGACGTGCTGCAGGCGTTGTCGAAGCCCTTCGGGCACTTCGCCGGGCTCGCGGGCGACCAGTACGCCGTGTCGTGCAAGATCAACACGCGCAGGGGCTCCGAGCGCATCATCGACGCGGCCTTCGCCTTCGCGCGCAAGCACGGGCGCAAGAAGGTCACCGTGGTGCACAAGGCCAACGTCGTGCGCGCCACCGACGGCCTGTTCCTCGAAATCGCGAAGGACGTGGCCACCCGGTATCCGGAGATCACGTTCGACGAAGCCAACGTCGATGCCATGACGATGTGGCTGCTCAAGAACCCGCTGAATTACGACGTCCTGGTGGCGCCCAACCTGTACGGCGACATCGTGTCGGACCTCTGCGCGCAGATGGTGGGCGGGCTCGGCTTCGGCTGCTCGGGCAACATCGGCGACACGCTGGGCGTCTTCGAGCCGTCGCACGGGTCGGCCCCGAAGTACGCGGGCCTCTACAAGGTGAACCCGATCGCCACGATCCTGACCGCGAAGATGATGCTCGACTGGCTCGGCGAGGTCGATCTCGGCCGGCGCGTCGAGCAGGCGGTGGCCACGGTGATCCAGCAGGGCCAGGTCCGCACCTACGACATGGGCGGCCAGGCCACGACGATCGAGATGGCGGAAGCCGTCGCGACGGAACTCTAGTCACCGGGCCGCGGAGGGGTGGCCATGCCTGCACCAGTGTTCCACGACGTCGGCCTGCGCGACGGTCTGCAGATCGAAGAGCGGACCGTTCCGACCGACCGCAAGCTCCAGTGGCTCGACCGCCTGGCCGCGTCGGGCCTCGATCTCATCCAGGTGGGCTCCTTCGTCAACCCGCAGAAGGTGCCGCAGATGGCCGACACCGACGAGGTGTTCCGGCATCTGCGCGATCACCCGGCGCGGCGGGCGGGCGTGGCGTTCACCGGCCTCGTGCTGAACGAGAAGGGGCTCGAGCGCGGCCTCGCCTGCGGCGTGGACTATTTCTGCATGGGCGTGTCGGCCAGCGACACCCACAGCCGGAAGAACACCGGCATGACCACGGCCGAGGCCACGGAGCGTATCATCGCGATGGGCCGGCAGGCTCTCGGTGCCGGCGCCCGCGTGCAGGTGTCGGTGCAGTCCGCGTTCGGCTGCGGGTTCGAGGGCCCGGTCCCGGCCGATCGCGTGCTGGGGATCGCGCGACGTTTCGCCGACGCGGGCCTGACGACGATCAGCCTGGCGGACACGGCGGGCCACGCGGATCCGGGGCAGGTCGAGGACCTGTTCAGCGCCGTCCTGGCGCTCGGCCCCGGCCTCACCGCGGCCTGTCACTTCCACGACACCTACGGCCTGGGCCTCGCCAACGTGCATGCGGCGTGGCGGTCGGGGGTGACGACGTTCGAATGCGCGTTCGGCGGCCTCGGCGGCTGCCCGTTCACGGCTGTGGCGGCCGGCAACGTGTGCACCGAGGACGTGCTGCACCTGTTCCACCGCCTGGGCCTGCGGGCCGACGTCACGCTGGACGCGGTCGTCGAGGTCGCGAAGGACGCCGCGGCGTTCTTCGAGCGGCCGCTGCCCGGCGTCATCCACCGCACGGGGCCGATCCCGCACGCGGGCCGGTTCGCGCCGGCGGCGCCGCGGGCCTGAGGGGGAGCTGCGTATGTCTCTGCTTGCCGGAATCCGCGTGCTCGACCTCACCAACGTGCTGGCCGGGCCGTTTGCCACCATCCATCTCGCGCTGGCCGGCGCCGAGGTCATCAAGATCGAGAACCCGAAGGGCGGCGACCTGGCGCGCAAGCTGGGCAACGTGCCCGAGTTGAACCAGCAGCTCATGGGCACGAGTTTCCTGGCCCAGAACGCCAACAAGAAGTCGCTGACGCTCAACCTCAAGCTCGCGGAGGCGCGGGAGATCTTCACGACCCTCGCCCGCCGCGCCGACGTGGTCGTCGAGAATTTCCGGCCCGGCGTCATGGATCGCCTCGGCCTCGGCTACGCGGTGCTGCGCGCCGACAACCCCGGCCTCATCTACTGCGCCATCTCGGGCTTCGGCCAGACGGGCCCCGACGCGGCAAAGCCGGCCTACGACCAGATCGTCCAGGGCCTGAGCGGGGTGATGGACGTCAACGGCGACGACCGCCTGCACCCGCTGCGCTGCGGCTTCCCGGTGTGCGACACGGTGGGCGGCCTCAACGCCGCCTTCGCGATCATGGCCGCGCTCTACCACCGCCAGCGGACCGGCGAGGGCCAGTTCATCGACATCGCGATGCTCGACTCGATCATGCCGCTGATGGGCTGGGTCGCCGCCAACCTCCTCATCGGCGGCAAGCCGCCGGTGCCGATGGGCAACGACAACTTCACGGCGGCGCCCTCGGGCACCTTCGCCACCCGGGACGGCTACATCAACATCGCCGCCAACGAGCAGACCCAATGGGAGTCGGTGTGTGACGCCCTGGGCGTCCCCGAGCTGAAGACGGACCCGCGCTTCGAGAAGCGCGACGTCCGCAAGGCCAACCGCAAGGCGCTGACACCGCTGCTCGAGGCCAGGCTCCGCGACCAGCCCACGGCACACTGGGTCGCGGTCCTGAACGACAAGGGTGTGCCATCCGGCGAGATTCTCGATCTCGCGTCGGCGCTGGCCGCCCCGCAGGTGGCGCACCGCGGCACCATCCAGGCGGTGCACGAGCCGGGCCTCGGCGATCTCAAGCTCTTCAACCTCACGGCCAAGTTCGAAAAGACGCCGGCCGCGATTACCAGCCCGCCCCCGCGCCTGTCGGCGCACACCGACGCGATCCTCGGGGACCTGGGCTACTCGGCCGATCAGATTGCGGCCTTCCGTCAGAAAGGAGTCGTGTGAGTCATGGGCCTCACGATGTCGCAGAAGATCCTGGCGCGCGCCGCCGGCCTGCCCACCGTCAACGTCGGCGACGTGGTCGAGCCGAAGGTCGATCTCGCCATGTCGCACGAGAACACGGCGCTCATCCTCAACCAGTTCCTCGAGATCTACAAGGGCACGGGCCTCGAGCCGCGGGTGTGGGACCCGTCGCGCATCGCCGTCATCTTCGATCACCGGGTGCCGGCGGAGACGGCCAAGACGGCCACCAACCAGAAGAAGGTGCGCGAGTTCGTCGCGCAGCAGGGCATCACGAAGTTCCACGACATCCGCGGGGATGAGGGCGGCATCTGCCACCAGATCCTCCCGGAGATGGGCTACGTGCGCCCGGGCTTCGTCGTGGCCGGCACCGACAGCCACACGACCAGCCACGGCGCCCTCGGCGCCTTCGCCTTCGGCATCGGCGCCACCGAGTCGGCGTCGGTCTGGGCCCTGGGCCGCGTCCTGAACGTCGAGGTGCCGGGCACCATCCGCGTCGTCGCGCGGGGCCGCTTCAGCCCGATGGTGACGCCGAAGGACCTGATCCTCCACCTGGTGGGCACGCTCTCCGCCGAGGGCGCGAACTACAAGGTCATCGAATACCACGGCGACGCGATCAGGGACATGTCGGTGTCGGGCCGCCTCACGCTCGCCAACATGTCGGTGGAGGCCGGCGCCACCTCCGGCATCGTGCCCGCCGACGCCGAGACCGAGCGTTACCTGCGCGAGGAGGCGGGCGTCACCGACCCGATCGAGCTCGTGCAGCCCGACCCCGACGCCGTCTACGAGCGCACGATCGAGGTGGACGTCTCGACGCTGGCGCCGCAGCTCGCCTGCCCGCACACGGTGGACAACGTGAAGCCCGTCACCGACGTGCGCGGCCGACCGGTGCACCAGATCGTCATCGGCTCGTGCACCAACGGCCGGCTCGACGATCTCGAGATCGCCGCCGGCCTCCTGCGCGGCCGGCGCGTGGCGCGGGGCGTGCGCATGCTGGTCTTCCCCGCCTCCTGGCGGATCTACAAGGACGCCATGAAACGCGGCTACCTGGCGGACCTCATGGAGGCCGGCGCGGTCATCATGAACCCGGGCTGCGGGTGCTGCCTGGGCGTGCACCAGGGCGCCCTGGGCGATGGCGAGACGGCCCTGTCCACCACGAACCGGAATTTCAAGGGCCGGATGGGCAACCCGGCGTCCGACGTCTACCTCTGTTCGCCGGCCGTGGCCGCCGCCAGCGCGCTCACCGGCGTCATCACCGATCCGCGGCAGGAGGGCTGAGCACCATGGCACCAGTGGTCTACACCGTCGGCGACGACGTGTCGACAGACACGATCTACCCCGGCAAGTTCATGGCGACCGTCCTGCCCACGGAGACGCCCCAGTTCTGCTTCTACGACGACCGCGAGTTCAACACGGCCCTCGTGAAGAAGCAGGTGCCGGCCGGCGGGATCGTCGTCGCGGGCCAGAACTTCGGGTGCGGCTCGTCGCGCGAGCAGGCGGCCTCCACGCTCAAGGGGCACGGCCTGGTCATCGTCGCGCGCGGCTTCGCCCGCATCTTCCTGCAGAACGGCATCAATCTCGGCCTGCCGATGGTCATCTGCCCGGCCGTCGAGGCCGCGGCAGGCGACGAGCTCGACCTGCAGCCGGGCGTCGTGCGCAACGTGACAACCGGGCGCGAGTTCCCGGTGGTGCCGCTCCCCCGGGCGCGCCAGGCCATCATCGACGCGGGCGGGCTGATTCCCTACACCCGGGCGCTGCTCACGGCACGCACGTAGGTTCACGGTTCAGGGTTCAGGGTTCAGGGTTCAGGGTTCACGGTTCACGGTTCAGCGTTCGACGCCACGAACCGGGAACCGCGAACCGGGAACCGCCGTGAGGCCCAACGGCCCGTGGAATGTGCGATCATGAGGGTCTATGGCCGGCACCGACTCCCTGCCCGTCGCGGAGGTGGACGACCTCGGCCGTGAGGTCGAGCAGCTCTTCGCGGACCTCGACCGGGCGCGGCCCCTCGACCAGCGGCTGCTGCCCGGCGTCTTCTCGCCCACGCTCGACGCGATCGAAACGCCCGAGGCCATCGAGATCGTCGTCGACGTGCCCGGCGTGGTGCCCGACGACCTGCGGGTGCTGCTGCGCGGCAACGTCGTGATCGTGGCCGGCGGCAAGCAGCCGCCCAACGCCGCCGAGCGGGCCCGTGCCAGCTTCCACCTGGTGGAGCGCGATTTCGGCCGCTTCGCGCGCGCCGTGCGCCTCAACAGCGCCTTCGACGGCGCGCGCGCCACGGCCACCCTGAGCGGCGGCGAACTGCGCGTCCGCATCCCGCGCCTCGACGAGCGGCGCAGCCGCGGCGTCCTGGTGCCGGTCCGCCGGGCCTGACGCGCATGCGCATCCTGTTCATCGGCGACGTCTTCGGCCGCCCCGGGCGCGACATGGTGCGCCGCGCCCTGCCGTTGCTCGCCGACCGCTTCGGCCTCGACTGCACGATCGCGAACGTGGAGAACGCCGCGGCCGGGTCGGGCATCACGCGCGACACGGGCGACGAACTGCTCTCGCGCGGCATCGACGTGATGACCACCGGCAACCACGTCTGGGACAAGCGCGAGGCGATCACCTACGTGGGCGCCGAGCCCCGGCTGCTCCGGCCCGTCAACATGTCGGCCGCCGCGCCGGGCCGCGGCACCGCCGTCGTCCGCACCGCCGCCGGACGGCCCGTCGGCGTCGTGAACGTGATGGGCCGCGTGTTCATGCCTCCCGTCGACGATCCCTTCGCCGCCGCCGCGGCCGCCGTGGAGCGGCTCCGGGCCGAGTGCCGGATCATCCTCGTGGACATGCACGCCGAGGCCAGCGCCGAGAAGATTGCCATGGGCTGGCACCTGGCCGGCACGGTGACGGCCGTCGTCGGCACCCACACGCACGTGCCGACGGCCGACGCCCGCATCCTGCCGGGCGGCACGGCGTACGTCACCGACGTCGGCATGACGGGCCCCCACGACTCGATCATCGGCATGACGCGCGAGACGGCGATGGTGCGGTTCCTCACCGGCATGCCCGCCCGCATGGAGCCCGCCGCGGACAACCCGCGGCTGCAGGCCGTCATCATCGACGCCGACGAGGCCACGGGCCGGGCCGTGGCCATCGAACGCCTCGACTGGTCCCTCGACGACGTGAAGCAGGCGCGCCGCGAGGCGGGCGCCGACGAGGCCGACTGACGTGGGCGACCTGTTCGATCTCCCCTTCGAGGACGAGCCCGACCCGCCGACGCCGGAGGGGCCGGCGCCGGGCCCGCGCGTCTACTCGGTGAGCGCCCTCACCGCCGAGATCCGCGACCTGCTGGGCGCCTCCTGGCCCGACGTCCGGGTGGAGGGCGAAGTCTCGAACCTGAAGACGTCGTCGCTGGGCCACGTCTACTTCACGCTCAAGGACGACCGCGCGCAGTTGCGCGTCGTGATGTTCCGGTCGGCCGCGAAACACCTGAAGTTCCGCCCCGAGGACGGGCAGCAGCTGGTGGCCCACGGCCAGATCAGCGTCTACGAGCAGCGGGGCGAATACCAGCTGCTGTGCGAGGGCCTCGAACCCCGGGGCCTCGGCGCGCTGCAGCTGGCGCTCGAGCAGCTCAAGCGGCGCCTGCAGGCCGAGGGCCTGCTCGACCCGGCCCGCAAGCGGGCGCTGCCGACGCTGCCCCGGCGCATCGGGCTCGTCACGTCGCTCGGCGGCGCGGCCATCCGCGACATCCTCAAGGTGCTGGGCCGCCGCTACCCCAACGCCCAGGTGGTGATCGCGCCCACGCGCGTGCAGGGCGACGGCGCGGCGACCGAGATCGCGAAGGCGCTGGGCGCCATCGGCCGCGTGGAGGGCGTGGACGTGGTCATCGTCGGCCGCGGCGGCGGGTCGATCGAGGACCTGTGGGCGTTCAACGAGGAGCCCGTCGCGCGGGCGATCGCGCGCTGCCCGGTGCCCGTGATTGCCGCCGTGGGGCACGAAGTGGATGTGACGCTGGCGGACCTCGTGGCGGACCTCCGCGCCCCGACGCCGTCCGCGGCGGCCGAGATGGTCGTGGCGGCGCGCGACGAGTTCGTGGCCCGGATCGATCGGCTGCGCGATCGCGCGCGGGCCGCTGCCCAGCACCGCCTGCGGCGGGCGCGCGTCACGGTGCACCAGCTGGAGGCCCGGCCGGCCTTCGCCGGCTTCCGGGGCGGGCTGGCGCTGCGCGGCCGCGACATCGCCGAGGC
>CAYNDV010000066.1:0-24261 GCA_964396055.1 uncultured Vicinamibacterales bacterium
ATCGATGACTCCCGCGCATATCTAGCCTCTAGCCTCTAGCCTCTAGCCTCTCGCCCCTAGCCCTCACTCTCCTCGAGGTCCTTCACCACCGCCGCCGATGGGTCTGGCGCCTCCGCAGCCTCGACCGGGTCGCCGGCTACCAGGCGGTCGGCCAACCAGTCCAGCGCCGCCTCGTCGCCGCGCGCCAGCAGGCGCTCGAGCGGCGAACGCGCGAAACTGGCGTCGGACCGCTCCTGCATACCCGGCCACGTGCCGTCGGCGCGTTGCGGCACGTAGCGGCACCAGAAGCCCAGGTGCCAGCGCGTGAACTCGCGCACGCGCACGGTGCCGTGGTCGTCATCGCCCCAGTGCTCGCGTGCCAGCGCCACGTACCGGCGGTACAGGGTCACGCGTTCCTCGGCGGTGATGTCCCAGTACCCCGCCGACGCTTCACGGAAGAGCCAGGGCTTGATGAGGGCGCCACGGCCCGTCATCACGCCGGCGCAGCCGGAACGGGCGCGCGCCGCCTCGATCTGATGCGGGAAGAGGAGGTCGCCGTTGCCGATGACGGGCACGGGCACGGCCGCCACCACCTCGCCGACGGCGTCCCAGTCCGCGTCCTGCCGGTAGCGGGCGTCCCGGGTGCGTCCGTGCACGATGATTGCCGCCGCGCCGCCGTCGACGGCCGCGCGGGCCTGATCGACGTGGTTGCGCGACGATTCGTTCCAGCCCAGGCGGATCTTCACCGTGATCGGCATGGCCTGCACGCCGCGCACCATGCTCTCGACGATGCGCCGGATACGGTTGGGCTGACGCGAGAGCGCTGCCCCCAGTCCGCGCCGCGTGAAGACGTCGATGGGGCACCCGGCATTGAGATCGGCGAAGTCCGCGCCCCGCGACTCGACGAGGCCGGCGGCCCAGCCCATCTCCTCGGGGTTCGTCCCGGCCAGTTGCACGCCGAAACACGGCTCGTCCGGCGCGCGGCGGATCAGCGCGTACTCGCCGCGGCGCTTCTGCTTCAGGCGGCGCGCCACCGTCATCTCGCTCACCGTCACCAACGCGCCCAGTTCGACGCACAGCCGCCGGTAGGGCAGGTTGCCCCCTTTCGTCAGGGGCGCCAGGACGACCGCGCCCGCGAAACGCGTGCGTGCGTCCGGGCGCGGCGGCCCGGCCGGCTCCTGGGGTGGCGTGACGGGTGTGTCGAGGCCCGTCACGCGATCACCTGCGGGCCCGGGGCGTCCCGGTTCAGGTAAAGGGTCTGCGACGGGAAGGCGAATCCGGTGCCCGCGTCGGCGACGGCCTGCATCATGCGGAACAGCAGGCTCTCCTGCACCTCGAGAAAGCCGACGTAGTCCGCGGCGAGCACGTAGGCGAACACCTCGACGTCAAGCGAGTAGGCCCCGAAGCGGATGAAGCGGACCCGGCGGGTCTCGGCCTCGACGCGGGCGTCATCGGCCAGGATGGCGCGCAGCGCGTCGATGACGCGCGCCAGTTGGTCGGGCGTGGTCTCGTAGCGCAGCGTCAACACCGCCTGCAGCAGGAACTTGTCGCGGCGGCTGAAGTTCTCTACTTCCATCGTGGCCAGGGATCCGTTCGGCACGTGCACCACCGTCCGGGCCAGCGTCCGCAGTTTCGTGGTGCGCATCCCGACGTCTTCGACCGTTCCGGTGTGCGGTCCGATCTTGCAGTAATCGCCCACGACGATGGACCTGTCGCTCAGGACGGAGATGCCGCCGAAGATGTTCTCCAGCGTCTTCTGGGCCGCGAAAGCCAGGGCCAGGCCGCCGATCCCGAGGCCGGCCAGCGTGGCGCTCATGTCGACGCCGAAGGCGGCGAGCGCAATCAAGGCGGCGATGCCCAGCGTCAGGCCCCTCAGCACGCGCCGGCCCATGATGTACACCGATTGCGCGCGGCCGGGGTTGGTGCTCTCGAGGTAGGCCTTGATGCGTGACGCCAGCAGGTCCTGGAAGCGCCAGAGCCACCAGACGGTGCCGGCCAGGAACAGGACCGTCACCGTGCGGCTGAACAGGTAACGGTGGTAGATCGGGATGCCGATCCGGTCGCCGATCGCGCCGTGCAGGAAGACGGTGAGCAGGAACGCGGTGGGCCGCGACAGCGCCGCCCAGGCCGCCCAGAACCACGCGGGCCCCTCGTGGCGCCGGAGCCGCGACACGCGCCTGACGAGCCAGGCCCCGCAGCCGAGCACCAGCCGCACGGCCACGTAGATGATTGGCAGCAACGTCAGGAGCGCCAGCGGGACCCAGATCGGCAGGCCTCCGAACTGCGCTTCCGTCAGCGAGCGCGGCAGGCGCCGTTCGAGTTCGGGCAGGCCGCTCTCGTCGTGCAGCCGCGGAATGTCGGAGACCGTTTCGGCGGCGATCAGCCAGATCGGCGACGGATGGCCGTCAGGCACGCGGTTCATCAGGATGTCGACGCGTTCACCCGAGGCCAGTACCACCACCCCGGCCCGTTCCTTCTCGGGTGGCAACCCGTCGGTCAGGGTCCCTTCCGGTTGGCGGCTGATCCGCTCGAGGCTGCCCTCGAAACCGTGATTCAGGGCAAACATCAACTGGCGGGCCGCCTCGTCCTTCGACACCCCGAGGCGGGCCCGCGGCCACTGCAGGTACTCGGCGGCCACCGGGAAATTGCCGGACTGGGCCGCGCTGATGAACCCCAGGAATGCGTCCTTCGGCGTCTCCCGCTTCAGCGGATCCTCTGCGGCCGGCGTCGCCGGCGCCGCGGCCGGGGCAAGAGGGCCAAGCTGGGCCGCCGCAACCGCCGGCCAGGCCGCCAGCGTGGCCGCCAGGGCCGTCCAGACGATACGTCGGGTCGCTCCTGCTACCATGGAACGCTCATTGTACTTGAGTGGGGCACGAGGATCGGATCCCGGCGGCATTCGCGGGCGTCGTAGGGGAGGAATATGAAGGCGTCACGATTCAGCCTCCCGCTCGTTACCGTGCTCCTGACGGCAGGGCTGTGGCCCGCCGTGCTGTCGGCCCAGTCCGCCACGCCGCCGCCGCCGGTCTCTCCCGCGCCGCCGGCCCCTCCCGCACCCGCAAATGCGGAATCAGTGGAGCAGGGGACTTCCGCCTGGTACCTGAAGGGTCGATTCCTCGTCGGCGCCACCTGGGGTTCGGTGGTGACGGTGGATCAGAATCTGGGCACCCAGTACAAGATCGCGCCGTTCTTCCGGTGGAACTCGGCTCGAGCCGGCTGGGGCCCGTCGTTCGGGCTGAGCTGGACGGAGACCGACCTGCGCCTGCCCGTGGACGGCCGGCCCGCCACGGTCGGCAACGTGAAGGTACGCCCGGTCATGGCCGGCATCGGCTACAACATCGTCCGGGGGCGGATGCGCACGTCCATCGGCGCGGTGGTGGGTTACACGTTCAACAAGGCCGAGTTGACGGTACCCCTTCCCGAGGGCACCGCCGCCAGCGTCGACATCGACGACACCTGGGCGCTGTCGCCCAAGGCGGATGTCACGTATGCGCTCACCCGGCGGATCGCGCTGGTGGGCGGGGTCGGCTACGTCTTCTCCAATCCGAATGTGCGGGTGACCGTCGTGCAGAACGGCGTCACGACCTACAGCTCCAGCGACCACGTCCGCGCCGACAGCTTCATCTTCCGCGTCGGGGCGGCGATTTCGATCTTCTGAAGAAGAAGACAGAAGACAGGAGACAGAAGACAGAAGGCAGAAGACGCCGACCGCGGTCGCGTAGTGCAGGGCTTCAGCCCTGCCTGGTTCAGCGGGCGATCGCGGGCAGGGCAGGGCTGAAGCCCTGCACCACGGCTCGTCCTCCTTCTCTAGCCTCTAGCCTCTAGCCTCTAGCCTCTAGCCTCTAGCCTCTAGCCTCTAGAACCGCAGCCCCGCCATGACGTGGGCGCGGGCGCCTTCGTCGAACCCGTAACCCACGTCGATGCCGATGTTGATGAGCGGCGCGCGCAGGTACCAGCCGGCGCCGGCGCCGTAGTGCCACGTGGCCTTGTCGAGGGGCGCGCCGTGGTCGTAGACGGCGGCGGCGTCGCCGAAGAGCGTGAAGCCGCTCTGTCCGAGCCTCATGGGCGAGTTCCACGGCAGGCGCAGTTCCACCGAGCCGGCGGCCAGGTTGTCGCCGATGAAGGACCCCGCCCTGAAGCCGCGGAGGTTGGCCGAGCCTCCCGCGAGCGCCTTCTCGTAGGCCGGCAGCGGCGCGTCGGCTCGGTCCGACACGGCGCGGACCGCCAGCACGGTCGATCCGAACAAACCGAGATATCCCTGGGTTTCGAGGTGATACCGGTTCACGGATTCGCGCCCGCCGGCGTCGAGTCGTCGCCACCCCGCGGCGGCCACGATCGCGTTGCGGGGGAACGCCGGGTTCTGGCGCGTGTCGAGCATCAGCCCGGCGCCGATGGTCGAGGCGCGCTCGTGGATGTCGCCAAAGTCCACGTCGGCCCAGCGGCCGGCGAGACTGAGATTCAGGTAGCGGCGCTTCAGCGGCACCACGGCCTCGGCCCCGAGTTCGTTGCGGCGGTCGTCGAGGTCGAACCCCGGGTTCTCACGGCTCGAGATCGATGCGAAGCCGCTCAGCCGGGCCAGGGGTCCCGTGGCGAACGCCTTCTCGGCTTCGAGGGCCGCCTGCTTCCGATCACCCCACGTGAGCGGCACCGACAGGCGGCCTTCCTTGCCCAGGACGTGCACGAAGCTGGTCCGCACGCCGTAGGTGAGCCCGTAGCCGTCCACCCACTCGAGCACGGGCGCGAACATCATGGTGCCGCCCAGGCGCTTGAGGGGATTGGGCGGACCGGTCGGCACGTCGATGACGCTGCCCGGCACCTCCTGCACCATGATGATGACCACCGCGCCGCCCGATTCGTCGATCGTGCGGTACCGGAGGCGCACCTCGACCTCCGGGAACCGGCCGCTCCGGCGCAGGCGCGCCGCCACGGCGTCGGTGCCGCCAGGCCCGATCGGTTCGCCCAGCGTGAGGCCGGCGAGCGCGATCACCTCGGCGTCCGACGTGCGGTAGTTGCCGTGGATGCGGATGTCCGAGACCACCGGGCTGGTCTGCGCCACGGCCGGAGCCGCGCTGCAGGCGAGCGCCAGCAGGACGACGAACGCCGCGGGCCGCATTACTCCGGCTCCTTCGGGACGTATCCCCGGATCCGCGCGCTGACCTCGCCGCGGCGGTAGTCGTAGAACTCGCGCGCGTAACGGATACGGACCGTGCCACCGGCAAAGGTGGCCGAGCCGCCGAAGCTCACGTCCTTCGGCAGCCACACCGACTCGAAGACCAGGCCCATCGTCATCGACGCGCGGGCGTCGTCAATCCGGACGAACTGGCGGCCGGGCAGAAACCCCCAGTCCACGTTGTCGAAGGTGAACCGGACGATCTGGTACTCGCGCGGGTCGATCCACATCGTCACCGTGGACGTCTTGTTCATCGCCCGCTCGATCTTCTCCTCGTCCTCGTCGTCGCGATCGCGCTTCCGACCGGGCTTGTCGGCCAGCTTGCCGGTGCCGGGTCCGGCCTTCTCTGCGGCCTTCTTCTTCTCGCGATCGTCGGAGAACAGGTCGGACGGCAGGTACTCGATCCTGAGGACCTCGCGCCCATCGAGTTGCTCGCGCCCGGCGAAGTAATAATTGCCGGGCTCGAACTTGAAGTTCATGAAGTAGGACTCGGAGATGAACCGCGGCTCGGGACCCTGGCCCGAGAACCCCGCCATCTCGACACCGTCGGTCAGCGACACGGTGACCTGAGGATCGTCGGGCGGGGCCGGCTTCTCCGCCAGCTGCTGGTCGGCCCGCTTCTCCGCCTGCTTCTTCTCGCGCCGCTGCTCTTCCTCGAGCCACTTCTTCTCGTAGGCCGCCCGCTGGTCCGCAGACACCGCCACGCCGTTGGCCCTGACAGGCGTGCGAACGAGGTACCCGTCGCGGATGGACCAGTGGAACTCGCGCTGGAGGCTGTGCAGCGGGACGCCCAGGGGGCCGAGCACCTCGAAGGTTTCTCGCTCGTTCAGGATGTAGTCGTGCAGCGTGCGCCAATTCTCGTTGCGTTTCTCGAGCACCTTCGCCATGAAGATGTCGAGGTCGTTCGGGACAGGCGGCGGCGCGGCCGGGGCCGGCGGCTGGGCGGCGACGCTGGTGGCCGTGACCAGGACCGCGGCGATGCCGGGCAGCACCCGGTGGGTGAAAATCTGACAGATGGACACACGAACTCCTCGGCAGGCTACCCCGTTATAGACGACGGACGGCGCCCGCCGGTTCGACGGCCGGACACGTCCGGCTGACCTGTCCCGAGCGAAGCCGAGGGAAGCCGGACACCACAAAGCACACGTCCGGCTAAAGCCGGACGCCACGTGCCTATCCGGCGACTTCTCCCAGGACCGCGTCGAGGGTGTCCGCGAGGAGGTCGGCGTCGGCGGTGCTGAAGACCATCGGCGGCTTAATCTTCAGCACGTTGTGGAAGGGGCCGTCCGTGCTGATCAGGACGCCACGGTCGCGCATGCGGTTGGCGACGAGGCCCGCCTCCGGGCCGGCCGGCTCGAGGGACTGGCGATCGCGGACCAGTTCGACGCCCAGGAACAGGCCGAGGCCGCGCACGTCGCCGACCAGCGGATGGCGCGCCTTCAGCTGCCGCAGGCGGCCGAGCAGGTGGCTGCCGACCTGCAACGCGCGCTCCTGCAGCCGCTCGTCGCGCACGACGTCGAGCACCGCGAGGCCGATGGCGCACGACACCGGGTTGCCGCCGAAGGTGTTGAAGTACTCCATGCCGTTCGCGAAGGCGTCGGCGATGGCGCGCGTGGTCACCACCACGCCGAGCGGGTGCCCGTTGCCGACGGGCTTGCCCATCGTGACGATGTCCGGCACGACGCCCTGGGTTTCGAACGCCCAGAAGTGGGTGCCGGCGCGGCCCATGCCCACCTGGACCTCGTCGGCGATGCACACGCCGCCGGCGTCGCGGACGGCGTGGTACGCGCCCGCGAGGTACCCGGGCGGCAACACCACCTGGCCGCCGCAGCTCAGAATCGACTCGGCGATGAACGCGCCGACCCGCCCGCCGGCCGCGCCGATCCGCTCGACCGTGCCGGCCACGTGCGCCGCGTAGCGCCGGCCGGCGTCGCGGTCGGGCGCCCGGTACAGCCCGCGGTACACGTCGGGGATGGGCACCTTGTGCACCCACGGCGGCGCGCCGGCGCCGCCGGGCCCGTCGAACTTGTAGGAACTGATGTCGACGATCGTCGTCGTATTGCCGTGGTACCCCACCTCGACGACGATGGTTTCGCGGCTGCCGGTGGCCGCGCGGGCCAGCCGCAGGGCGAGTTCGTTGGCTTCGCTGCCCGAGTTGACGAAGAAGCAGACGCGCAGCGGCTCGGGCAGGGTTGCGCAGAGGCGCGCGGCGTACTCGCCGATCCGGTCGTGCAGGTAGCGGGTGTTCGTATTGAGGACCGCCATCTGCCGCTGTCCGGCCTCCACGACCCGCGGGTGGCAGTGGCCGACGTGCGGCACGTTGTTGACCGCGTCGAGGTACGCGCGGCCGTCGGCATCGTACAGGTGCTGCATCCATCCGCGGACGATGGTGAGGGGGCGCCGGTACGACACGCTCAGCGACGGCCCCAGGCTGGCGTGCCGCCGGGCCAGCAGCGCGTCAGCCGCCGGATACGGCGGCGCCGTGACGCCTTCCGGGAATCGCGCAATCAGGTTCGGATCGGGAGAGAGGCTCTTCCAGACGGCCCGTTGTGACGGCCTGGCCACGCCAGGGAAGTCGCCCTGCCGGTCGAGCAGATCCGTGACGATCTGGAAGTGGAGGTGCGGCGGCCAGCCGCCGTTCTCGGTCACGGCGCCGACCTGCGCGAGTCGGGCGCCCTTCGCCACGGACATGCCCTCACGCAGCGGCGGCAGGGACGCCCGCGTGAGGTGGCCGTAGAGGGTGTAGAAGCAGACATCGGTGCCGGGGATGTCGTGTCGCAGGATGATCGTCGGCCCGTAGTCGAGCGGACCGGCGTTGTCGCGCAGGCTGTGCACCACGCCGTCGAGGGGCGCCCGCACGTCCGTCCCCGCATCGACGAACAGGTCGAGGCCCAGGTGCACCGTGCGCCACTCGGGCCCATCGGGTCCGTCGGCCCGGAAGATGTCGCTCGTATAGAACGCCCGCACCTCGTCGTAGCGGCCCACGCCCACGGTGGCGCCCGCGTCGCGCATCAGGTCCTGGACGTGGCGCGAGAACGCGCCATCGTCGCCCCACACACGCGGCGTGCCGGCCTCCAGACTGGCCATCGAGAGATCGAGCACGCGGCGGGTCGCGGCGCGCGGGTCGGGGTCGAGCACAGGCGCGATGTCGGAGGCGCGCTCGCCCAGCCACGACACGATCCGCTCCTCGTTGGGGCAGGCCCGCCATCCGCAGGCCTCACGCACGACGGCGGCCGCGAAACGCGGATGGACGTCGGCGAGTTGCTCCAGGAGGGCCCACGCGGGCCGTTCGCTGATCACGAGGTACGGGTTGCCCGGTTCCACGCGCGCCTGGTGCGCCGAGTTCACCACGCTGACGCACAGCCGGCCGATCGTGAGCGGCAACACCGCCTCGGCTTCGGCGCCGCTCAGCGGCCGCTCGCGGTGGTAGCCGCGCACGAGGGCCACTGCCGCGCTCAGCGGGTCGGGCTTGCCGAGCATGGTGTACGCGGCCGCCACCGCGAGCTCGTTGACCGTCCACGTGCGGAGCATGTCGCCGAAGTCGATCACCGACGACACGCGCCGCGTGTACGGATCGTCGCCGTCCACGAGCACGTTGTGGTCGTTGGCGTCGTTGTAGATCACCGAGACCGGCAGAAGGGGACCCAGGCGCGCCAGTTCGGCCTCGGACCAGGCGAAGAGCCGCTCGACCAGCGCGCGGCGCGCCGGGTCCGCCACCTCGCCCGTGAACGCCCGGATCCAGCCGGCCCTCCGGGGATCCCACTTGAGGGCGCGGTCGGCGGCCGGGTGGTCGAACGCCGACAGCGCCACGTCGACGCGTCCGAGCAGCGCGCCCAGGCTCGTCAGCAGGTCCGTCGTGTGCGGAGCCGTCTTCGCCAGCACGGTGCCCGGCACCCACGTCAGCAGCCGCACGACGTGCGGCCGGCCCGAGGGGTCGGCTGCCGTCGTCGCCAGCGCCCCATCGACCGCCGGCACCAGGCGCGGCAGCGGCAGTTGCGGCGACGTGGCCGCCATGTGCACCAGCGCCCGATCCTGCAGGTCGAGCACGGCGGGGTCTTCGGTGGTGTTGGCGATCTTCAGGACGAACCGCCGCCCGTCCGAGGTGGTGAGCAGGTAGTTCTGGTCCCGCTCGCTCGGCAGCGCCGCCGCCCCGGCCTCGATGCCGAATCGCTCCCAGGCGATCCGGACGGCCGCATCCTCAGTGAAACGGGGTCGTGCAAAGGTGATGTCCATGGGAACAGGCTCGGGGCCGTCAGGGCTGCGGGCCGTGCACGTCGAAGAGCACTTTCAGGCCGCCTTCGGCGGCGGTGAAGGCCCGGTCATGGTCGTCGAGGGCGAAGAGGCCCTCGACCAGGGGATCCGTCTGCACCGCGCCGGACGCCAGCATGTCGAGCGCCGGCAGGAACGGGCCGCATCGCGACCCGACGATGGTGACTTCGTCGACGACGATGGGCCACGTGGCGAGCGCGGCCTCGCCGTGAACCGTGCTCTTCAGCACCACGGTGCCGAGCGGCCGCACGCACCCGAGGGCGGTCTCCAGTCCCGCGGCGCGGCCGGTGATCTCGACCACGACGTCGAACCGGTCGGACAGGGGCAGCGCGCCGGCGGGCGCAGGGCGGGCGTCGAGCCCCAGCCGGCCGGCGAGATCGAGGCGCGCGGGATGCCGTCCCAGCAGGACCACGCGCGCGCCGGTCGTCCGCAGCACTTGCGCCACGAGCAGCCCCATGCGGCCGTCGCCCAGCACGGCCACCCGATCGGACGGTCCGAGTTCGATCTGATCGAGGATGCGGCACCCGGCCGCCACCGGTTCCGTGAAGACGGCTGCGCGATCCGGGATCGCGTCGGGGACCGGGTGCAGGTTTGCCGGGGGCAGCGACAGGTACTGCGCGAAGGCGCCGTGCCGGTTGCGGATGCCCAGGACGCCGCGGTCCTCGCAGTGCTCCTTGACGGCGCGGCGGCACGGGCCGCAGGTGCCGCACCCGATGTTGATGTCGCCGACGACGCGCTGGCCCACCCAGTGCCGGTGCTCCGGCCGCGTCACGGCCTCGACCACGCCCACGAACTCGTGGCCGGGCACGCCGGTGAAGTCTGCGTAGCCGCGGCGCATGTGCAGGTCCGTCCCGCAGATGCCCGCCAGCGAGACGCGCACCAGGCACTCACCGGGCCGATGCGGCAGCGGCAGGTTCACGGTTCGGAGTGCGCCGTGCTCCATCCAGAGCGCGCGCATCGTGGCCGCGCGAGGCGGGGCCTGAGGCTGGTCGCCTCCTGCAGTTGGCTTGGACATCGGACTCCCTGTGCCCCCGGGGCCGCTCGTCCGGCGGCGCGGATGCGGGCGGGTGGGTGGATTATAGTCCGCTGCCCGTGGGTCGCCCGGCGTGGTAGGGAGAATCGAGGCGCCCGGTAAGGAGGCGGCGGGCCCGCGCGGGCGTCTAATGTGTCGATGCTCATGACGGCGGGGGCCGCGCCCAACCGGCGTGGCGCGGACCGGCCCTGTATCCCGGAGAGACGACAATGCCGAAGACGTGCGCAACGACTGCCCTCACGTTCATGCTGGCGATGCTGGCGATTTCGCTGGCCGGCCAGGTCCCGGCCGTCGGGACCCCTGCCGCGCCGCTTGTCGTGCCCGAGGGGAACGGCGCGCCGGTGATCACCGATGGCGTGTTCAGCGCAGGCGAGTGGGATGACGCCCTCAGGCGTCCGCTGGGCGGCGGCGTCGAGTTCTTCGTCAAGGAATGGCGCGGCGTCGTCTTCATCGGCGTGCGCGGCGAGGGCGGCCTCGGGCCATCGGAGCTGTCGCTGGCGGCCCCGGGCGGGCCGATCCAGAAGCTGCACCGGTCCTTCCAGCTCTATGAGGTCGTGGTGCCGCCCGCCGGCAAGGAGCCGGAGCCGCGCTTCGGCCTGACGACGGACTGGTACGCCAACGAGATGCGGCGCGACATGGCTGAATCCGAACGGCTCCAGAAAGAGGGCCTGGACCCGATGACGATCATGCGCAAGACCTCGTACCCGTCCGACGGCATCGAGTTCGCCATCCGTCGGTCGAGGATTGCCGGGCAGACCTGGCTGATGCGCCTGTGGGCATCGGCCCTGATCGACGGCAAGCCGGGCATGCTCACCTATCCGCCCGATGCGCCGGAGCGGACGACCGCCGGCTGGCTGGAACTGCGGCTCCGGTGAGCACCGGGTGCGGCGCCGGCGGCGACGTGCGTGGGGTACACTGGCTGACGGGAGTCGCGAAGGAGTACCCATGCGCAGACACGGGCAGATGCTGCTGGCCATCGTCCTGATCGCCGCAAGCCCGGCGGCGGCCCGGGCCCAGAAGGCCATCGACTTCAATGTCGGCGGCGTGGTGATGGCCCCGCTGTCGGATACGGCGGACCGGTTCGGGATCGGGTACGGCTTCAACGCCGGCCTTACGTGGAACGTGCTCGGGCCGTTCGGCCTGCGCGTGGACTACGTGTGGTCCGGCATCGAGCCGAAGACCGACCAGTTGCCCGTGGTGGGCGGCCGGCCGCTGGACGTGAGCAGTTCCATCCAGTTCGGCACCGCCGACATCGTCTTCCAGTCGCAGCCTGCGCCGGTGCGGCTCTACGTGCTCGCCGGCGGCGGGATCTACCGCCGGCAGGTCTCGGTGTCGGTTCCCGCCGGCGAATCGGTCTGCGACCCGTGGCTGCTCGTGTGCGGCCCGGTGACCGGCGTCAACGCCACGCGATCGACGACGGACGTTGGCGTGAATGTCGGCTTCGGCCTGACATTCAGCCGCGTGTTCGTCGAGGGCCGCTACCACTTCATGTGGGGGCCCGACTACGACACGGCCGACGGGACGATCACGGCCACGGGCAAGTTCTTCCCGCTCACGGTCGGGGTGCGGTTCTAGGACGGTTCTCGGGGCCGTCAGGCCGTTAGGCCGTTGGGCCATTGGGCAACGGGAGTACGCGTGGCCGAGAGCCGAAAGCCGAAAGCCGAAAGGCCGGGTTGGTCCGGGTGGGACGACTACGCGGCCTTCTACGACTGGGAGAACGCGCAGACGATGGGGCGGCGCGACGTCCGCTTCTGGCAGAATCTGGCCGGGCGCGTGCGAGGGCCCGTGCTGGAACTGGGCTGCGGCACCGGCCGCGTGACGCTGCCGCTGGCGCGCAGCGGCGCACGCGTCGTGGGCATCGACCGCTCGGCCTCGATGCTGGCCCGCGGCCTGGCGCGCGTGCGGCGGTCGAGGCTGCCGCGCAAGCCCGGGCTGGTGCGCGGCGACATCACGGCGCTGCCGTTTCCCGACGCCAGTTTCGGACTGGTCGCCGCGCCCTACGGGATCCTGCAGTCGCTGCTGGACGACGAGGTGCTGGATGCCACGGTCGGGTCCGCCGCCCGCGTGCTGCGCCCGGGCGGCACCTTCGGCATCGACCTCGTATCGGACCTGCCGTCCTGGCGCGAGTACGAGAACCGCACGAAGCTGACGGGCACGCGCGGGACGGGCCGGAACCTCGTGCGCATCACGCTGGTCGAGTCGGTACGCCAGGACCCGGCCCGCGGCCTGACGACCTTCGATCAGGAGTTCATCGAGCGGCGCGGGCCCGAGACGCGCCGCCACCGGTTTACGCTCAGCTTCCGCACCGTCACCGTCGAGGAGATGGTGTACCGCCTCGAGCATGCCGGGTTCCGCGTGACGGCCGTGCTGGGGGACTACGCGGGCGGTGCGTGGGACGAACGGGCCGATGTGTGGTTGATCCTGGCCGTTCGGCTATAGGCCGTTGGGCTGTTCGGCGGAAACAGGCCGTTCGGCTGTGGGCCCTTCGGCCGTTCGGCGGAGATAGACTGTTCGACTCTCGGCTGTTTGGCCGAACAGCCTGACGGCCTGATGGCCTGATAGCCCCTCGGAGATGCCGCCATGAAGGTGCTGATCGACGTATCCATCGTCCCCCTCGGCGTGGGGCTGTCGTTGTCCTCCTACGTGGCGGCGTGCGAGAAGATCTTCACAGAGGCGGGCCTGACGACGCGGCTGCATGCCTACGGCACGAACGTCGAAGGCGAATGGGACGACGTGTTCGGGGCCGTGAAGCGGTGCCACGAGGTGATGCACGAGATGGGCGTGCCCCGGGTCTCGACGGTCATCAAGGCGGGCACGCGCACCGACAAGGCCCAGAGCCTCGACGACAAGGTGGCGAGTGTTCAGCAGAAGCTCTAGCCCGTCCGCGCTCTGACCTTGGCGCCGCGCTTCAGCCGGACGTCGGTGCCTGCGTCGGAGGTCATGCGCCTGGAAAGTGGGATGCCCGAGCCCGCCAGACCCGCGCCAGCGGTGGCCAGCCAACTGGCGCGAGCCTTGCTGTGTCTACACCGGAGAGTCGCCCGGGGAGGACAGTCATGAGGACTCGAACGCTGGTGGCGCTGGTACTGGGGCTGGTCGGAGTCGCCATCGTGCCGGCTGCGGCTCAGCAGTGGCCAACGGCGGAGCTGGCCCTCCGCACCAATGGCGGCACGGTCCGGCCCGGCGAGTGCCTCCGGCTCACCCTGGCGGCCACCGATGACATCCCCGGGCCGCTGCGGCCGTCGGTCACGTACCGGTTCACCTCGACGGTCACGATCCAGCACGAGGACGGCACCCGCACCGAGCAGCGGCGGCAGGAACTGCGCCGTGACCCCGGCCCGATGATCGACCGGTTCGAGGCCGGGACATCGATCGTGCTCGATGACGCGTTGTGCTTCGGCGAGGCCAGTGCGCCGGGCCCGTACGAGATCGAGGTCGCGCTCACGTCCTTCGGCACGGCATCAGGCCGCCTGTCGTCGTGCGTGGCCTTCCAGCCCGACGCGGACGTGCCGGTGGACGGCTGCGGCTTCGCGGTGAGGGGCATCAAGCGCAGTGACACGCCCGACGTCGTCACCCTGGACGCCGATGTGGCGGGCGGCGGGCTCTACCGGCTGCTGGCGTTCCGGGGCGACCGGCTCGTCGGGCTGCTGGACGACGCCGTGGCGGCCACTGGAGCGCGTGAGTTGACCGTCTCCGGTCCGGCGCTCCGATCCCTGGGGACGGCGCCGGTGGACCTGGTGCTGCACGACCAGGTGCGGCACCGATCGGCGACGGTTTCCCGCCTGGTTCTGCCCCGGTAACCCCGCGCCGGCCGCCGCCCCGGCTGCTGCCCGGGAGGGCGGGACCGGCCGGCCCGCCTCAAGTTGTTGTCCCGTAAGCCCCTATGGTAGGATTTTCAGGCACTTTTTCGCCCGATTCTCCCCCGTACTGAGCCTGGAGTCTGCACCATGTCTGGCCATTCCAAGTGGCACACCATCAAGCACAAGAAGGGCGCCGCCGACGCCAAGCGCGGCCGTGTCTTCACGCGGATCATCAAGGAACTGACGGTGGCCGCCCGCGCGGGCGGCGGTGATCCCGACAGCAACCCCCGCCTGCGCACGATTGTCGCCGAGGCCAAGCAGGTGAACATGCCTGCCGACAACATCAAGCGGGCGATCCGGCGCGGCACGGGCGAAGAGCCGGGCGTGCAGTACGAAGAGGTCACCTACGAAGGCTACGGGCCCGGCGGCGTGGCCCTGATGATCGAAGTGCTGACCGACAACAAGAACCGGACGGTGGGCGAAATCCGCCACCTGCTGGGCAAGTACGGCGGCAACCTCGGCGAGACGAACAGCGTGCGGCGCATGTTCGACAAGAAGGGCTACATCGTCATCGAAAAGACGAAGGCGGCCGAGGACACGCTGATGACCGCGGCGCTCGACGCGGGCGCCGACGACCTGGTGGACGACGGGGACAACTGGGAAGTGCTGAGCACGCCCGAGGCGTATCAGGCCGTGAAGGACGCCGTCGACAAGCTCGGCATCGAGACGGTCGAAGCCCGGGTGTCGATGCTGCCGAACCTGACCGTGCCCATCGAGGGCAAGACGGCGCAGAGCTGCCTGAAGCTGCTCGACCTGCTCGAGGACCACGACGACGTGCAGCACGTCTGGTCCAACGCGGACATCGACGAGAAGGAGCTCGAGGCCTTCGAGTGAAGGTATTCGGGATCGACCCCGGTTCCGAGCGCACGGGGTACGGCTGTGTCGAGACCGATGGCAGCCGCCACCGGCTGATCGTCTGCGGGGCGGTGGTGACGCCGCCCCGCGCCGCTTTCCCCGAGAAACTGCTCGCCATCCACCAGGCGCTGCGCCGGCTGCTGGCCGAGCACCGGCCCGACTGCGTGGCCGTGGAGAACGTGTTCTACGCCCGGAACGTGCGCAGCGCCCTGAAGCTCGGGCACGCGCGCGCGGTGGCGCTGCTGGCGGCGGTGGAGGGTGGGTACCCGTTGTTCGAGTACGCGCCCGCCGAGATCAAGCGCACGGTCGTCGGCTACGGCCGGGCGGAGAAGCCCCAGGTGGGTGAGATGGTGCGGCTGCTGCTGGGTCTCGACGAGGCGCCCGCGCCGCACGACGCCGCCGACGCGCTGGCCGTGGCCATCTGCCACGTGCACAGCACGCACGGCGAGGCGCACGAGGTGCTGGCCGCGGCCGCGCGCGGGACCCGGCGGGTGCCGAAGAGCTGGCGGGAGTACCGGCCATGATTGCAGCCCTGCGCGGCCGCCTCGCGGACAAGCAGCCCAACCGGCTGATCGTCGACGTGGGCGGCGTGGGGTACGACGTCTTCGTGCCGCTCTCGACGTTCTACCGCCTGCCCGACGCCGGCGGGGACGTGGCGCTGCGTGTCCACACGCACGTCCGCGAGGACACGATCGCGCTCTACGGCTTCGGGACGGCCGTCGAGCAGCAGATCTTCGAGCGGCTCATCAGTGTGAGCGGCATCGGGCCGAAGCTGGCGATTGGCGTGCTGTCGGGCATCGAGCCCGCGGACTTCGTGCGGGCCGTCCAGCAGGGCGATGTCGCACGGCTGACGGCCATCCCCGGCGTGGGCAAGAAGACGGCGGAACGGATCAGCCTGGAGCTCAAGGACCGCCTGCCGCTGGCGGGCGTGCCCGAGCCGGCGCCCGGCGACGACGCCACGACGCCGGCCGACGATCTGCGGCGCGACCTGCTGTCGGCGCTGCTGAACCTGGGGTACCATCGGCCCCTCGCCGAGAAGGCGGTGGATGGCGCCCTGAAGCGCGCCGACACGCCCACCTTCGAGGCGGTGCTGAAGCAGGCGCTGCGCGAGCTGGCGCGGGGATAAGCGCACCAATCCCGGATTGATTTCCGGTGAGCGGGGACGGAAATCAATCCGGGATTGTTGGACACACCATGGACGACTCACCCCGGCTCGTGACGCCGACGCGCGCCGACGATGACGCGCAGTACGAGGCGGGACTCCGGCCCCGGACGCTCGACGAGTACATCGGGCAGGATCGGATCCGCGAGAACCTCCACGTGTCGATCACGGCGGCGGCCCAGCGCCGCGAGGCCCTGGATCACGTGCTGCTCTACGGCCCGCCCGGGCTCGGCAAGACCACCCTGGCGTACGTCATCGCGAACGAGCTTGGCGTGGCGGTGCGCTCGACCTCCGGGCCCGTGCTCGAGAAGCCCGGCGACCTGGCGGCCATCCTCACCAACCTCAAGGAGCGTGAGGTCCTGTTCATCGACGAAATCCACCGGATGGCGCCGACGATCGAGGAGATCCTGTATCCCGCCCTGGAGGACTACGAACTCGACATCGTGATCGGGCAGGGCCCCGCGGCCCGGTCGGTGAAGGTCCCGCTGCAGAAGTTCACGCTCATCGGCGCCACGACGCGGGCGGGCCTGCTGACCTCGCCCCTGCGCAGCCGCTTCGGCATCGTGCACCGCCTCGACTTCTACACCGGTGAGGACCTCGAGGAGATCGTCCGGCGGTCGGCGCGGATCCTCGGCGTGCCGATCACCGACGAGGCCGCCCGCGAAATCGCCAGGCGGTCGCGGGGCACGCCGCGCATCACCAACCGCCTGCTGCGGCGCGTGCGCGACTACGCGCAGGTGCGGGCCCACGGCGACATCACGACCGAGGCCACGCTGGCGGGCCTGGCCATGCTGGATGTCGACGAGCACGGCTTCGACGAGATCGACCGGCGCCTCCTGCGCACGATCATCGACAAGTTCGGGGGCGGCCCCGTGGGCGTCAATACCATCGCGGCCGCCATCAGCGAGGAGAAGGACGCCATCGAGGACATCTACGAGCCGTTCCTCATCCAGATCGGCTTTCTCGATCGCACGCCGCGCGGGCGGGTGGCCACCGCCCGCGCGTACGAGTACTTCGGCCTGACAGCCCCAGGGAAGGATTCGCGACTGTGGTAAACGGCACTCTTCGTCCGACTCGGATCAGCGCGCTGGCGACCTACGTGCCGCCGGGTATTCTCGATAACAAGAAGCTCAGCCAGATGGTCGACACCACCGACGAGTGGATCCTCCAGCGCACCGGCATCCGGACGCGGCACATCGTCGACAAGGGCGTGGCGACCAGCGACCTCGGCAAGGAAGCCGCCCTGAAGGCGATTGCCCAGCGCGGCATCACGCCGGCCGACATCGACCTGGTCATCGTCGGCACCACCACGCCGGACATGTTCTTCCCGAGCACGGCCGCCCTGGTGCAGCACAAGATCGGCGCCACCCGCTGCTGGGGCTTCGACCTCGCGGGCGCCTGCTCCGGGTTCAATTTCTCCCTGGCGACCGCCAGCCAGCTGGTGGCCACCGGCCGGCACAACTGCGCGCTGGTCATCGGCGCCGACGTGATGTCGAGCATCATCGACTACACCGACCGGACCACCTGCGTGCTGTTCGGCGACGGCGCGGGCGCCGTGCTGGTGGAACCGGCCGTGGAGGAGGGTCTCGAGATCCTCGGGTTCGAGCACGAGATCGACGGCAGCGGGCGCGAGGCCCTGCAGATGCCCGCCGGCGGCAGCCTGAACCCGGCCACCGCGGAGACCGTCCAGAAGCGGATGCACTTCGTGAAGCAGGACGGCCAGGCCGTGTTCAAGTTCGCCGTCCGCAAGACCGAGGAAATCAGCCGCCGCCTCATGGAGAAACACGGCATCACCGCCGATGACGTGGCGCTGTTCGTCTCGCACCAGGCCAACCGGCGCATCATCATGTCGGCGGCCGATCGGCTCGGGTTCGACGAGTCGAAGGTGATGATCAACATCGAGGACTACGGCAACACGACGGCGGCCACCATCCCGCTGGCCCTCGAGGACGCCATCAAGCAGGGGCGCCTCAAGAAGGGCGATCTCGTCGTGCTCGCGTCGGTGGGCGCCGGCTTCACGGTGGGATCGGTGCTGGTGCGCTGGGCGATCTAATCAGAGGCTAGAGGCTAGAGGCTAGAGGCTAGAGGCTAGAGGCTAGAGGCTAGAGGCTAGAGGGGCAGGGGCGGATGAAGGTCGCCGACTTCCAGTTCGAGCTGCCGGACGACCTCATCGCGCAGTACCCGCCCGAGCAGCGCGGCGCGTCGCGGCTGCTGGTGCTCGACCGGCAGACCGGCGCCGTGACCCACTCGCAGATCGCGGAGTTGCCCGGCCACCTGCGGCCGGGCGATCTCCTGGTGCTCAACGATACGCGCGTGTTCCCGGCGCGCCTGCTGGGCCGCCGCCTGCCGGGCGGCGGCGAGGTGGAGTGCCTGCTGGTCCGCCGCGTGGACGCCTCGCACTGGGAAGCCCTGGTGCACCCCGGGCAGCGCCTGAAGCCGGGCCGCATCCTGCGCTTCGAGCGCGGCGAGTTCGTCCTGCACGGCGAAATCCTCGAACAGCGGTTCTTCGGCCGGCGCCTCGTGCGGTTCCACGCCGAGGGCGCGCTCGGCGTTGACGCGCTGATCGACCGCATCGGTCACATCCCGTTGCCGCCCTACATCAAGCGACCCGACCTCGATCTGGACCGGGATCGGTACCAGACCGTCTTCGCGCGGGAGACGGGGTCGGTGGCGGCGCCGACCGCCGGCCTGCACTTCACCGACGGCCTCCTGGCGGATCTCGAGCGGCACGGCGTCGCGCGCACCGCCATCACGCTGCACGTCGGCTACGGTACGTTCAAGCCGGTCCGGACCGACGAGGTGGAGGCGCACGTGGTGGATCCGGAACCGTACGCGGTGCCGGAGGCGGCCGCGGAACGCATCAACGCGGCCCTCGACGCGGGTCGCCGTCTCGTGGTGGTGGGCACCACCGCCACCCGGGCGCTCGAATCCGCGCTGCAGGCCGGTGGCGGCCGCGTGCGGCCCGGACCCGGCGAGGCGAGCCTGTTCATCTACCCCCCCTACCGTTTCCTCGGGACGGGCGCCCTGCTGACCAACTTCCACCTGCCGGCCTCGTCGCTGTTGATGCTGGTATCGGCGTTCGGCGGCCGCGACGCCGTGCTGGCGGCCTACCGCGAGGCCGTGCGCGCACGGTACCGGTTCTACAGCTACGGCGACGCCATGCTCGTCGTCTGACAAAATCCGGCTGGCGGCCCCCGCCGGTCGGTTACACTCTACGGGATTGCCGGACAAGGAGGCTGCCGTTGTCGGGAGCGGCGTACACCGATCGATTCGAGTGGCTGCGGGGCGACCACAGCATGGCCGTGCCCGTTCTGCCCGACGTCGCCCAGCGGGTGGTGGCGCTGGTGTCGGACCCGGAGATCCCCGTCTTCCGGCTGTCCGATCTCGTCGCCAAGGACCAGGTGCTGGCGTCGCGGGTCCTCGCGATGGCCAACTCGGCCTTCAGCGCGCCCTCGATGTACATCTCGACCATCCAGGAGGCGGTGGTGCGCCTCGGCACGATCAGCGTGCGCAACGTCGTGCTGACCGTGAGCCTCACCTCGCGCATGCAGGACAAGGCCCTCTACGGGGAACGGGGCCGCGACCTGTTCGAGCACGCGTTGGGCACCGCCTACACGGCGCGCCTCGTGGCCGAACAGGCTCGGGTGGACAAGGAGGACGCCTTCCTCTTCGGCCTGGTCCACGACATCGGGAAACTGGTGATCCTGAAGCTCGCCTACGACTACAACAAGGCCCATGACACCCCGATCCCGGAGGCCGAGATCGACGAGGCCCTGCGGGAACGGCACGCGATGATGGGGGGCCTCGCGCTCCGCCGCTGGAAACTGCCCGAGTCGGTGGACGATCCCGTGATGTTCCACCACAGCTACGAGCGGGCGCCCCGGCGGGAACGTGAGGCGGCCGTCTGTTACCTGGCGAACCGCCTCAGCCACCGTTACGGGTTCGGCTGCCCGAAGGACACCGACGACGTCGCGAACGATGAGGTTTTCGGCGTGCTGGGCCTGGATGCACGATGGCTGGCGATGGCGGACGAACGCGTGCCCGGCCTGGTATCCGTGGCGAAGCGGACGCTCGGGTAGGACGCGCGGGAGGCGCCGTGAAGCCGTTTCCATACGAGGCCTTCGACCTGTCCGGCGTGCACACCTACCCGCTGGCGTCGCGCGCGAGCAAGACGACGGTGGCCGACTTCGCCCGGCCCCACGAGCGGGGGTCCAGCGTTGGTGCGTGGCTGGACCGTCTGCCGGGCCTGCTGGGCGCCGCGGACCTGCGGGCGGTGGTGGCGGCCATCCTGGAGGCGCGCCGCACCGGCGGCGGCGTCATCTGGGGGTTCGGCGCCCACGTCATCAAGACCGGCCTCGCGCCCGTCCTGATCGATCTGGCCCAACGGGGGTTCGTCTCGGCGTTCGCCACCAACGGCGCCGGCATCATCCACGACTTCGAGATCGCGATCGGCGGGGCCACGTCCGAAGAGGTGGAGGCCGTGCTCGGACCCGGCCAGTTCGGGATGGCCGACGAGACCGGCAGGCTGCTGAACCAGGCCATCACCGAGGGCGCCGGCCGCGGCCTCGGGCTGGGCCAGGCCGTGGGCGCGTACCTGGCCGGGGCCGGGGCGCCGCACGCGCACCTGAGCGTCACGGCCGAAGCGGCCCGTCTCGGCATCCCGATCACCGCGCACGTGGCCCTGGGCACCGACATCATCCACATGCACCCGGCGGCGTCCGGCGCGGCGATCGGCGACGCCAGCCTGCGTGACTTCCGCTACTTCGTGTCGAACGTCGCGCGCCTCAACGGGGGCGTGTACCTCAACTGCGGGTCGGCCGTGGTCCTGCCGGAAGTGTTCCTGAAGGCCGTGGCGCTGGCGCGCAACCGCGGCATCCCGCTCACGGGCCTCACCACGGTGAACCTCGACTTCATGCGGCTGTACCGTCCGCAGACCAACGTCGTCCTGCGCCCGCCGGCGGGGACCGGCGGGAGGGGCTACAGCCTGGTGGGCCACCACGAGATCATGATCCCGCTGCTGGCGGCGGCGCTCATCGAAGGCTGCTCGTAGACCCCAGATTGCGCGTGGCCAGCACCTCGCGCGCCGGCGTGCGGTCTCCGGTGCAGGCGATCATCCGCGGGGCTTCGAGAAACCGCAGGCGGTACCCCAGTTTCCGGTAGAGCGATACGACGCGCGGCGTGGCCTGGTTCGACAGGACGACCGGGCCGGGGTGACGGGCCAGCCACTCGGCTGCGCGAACCTGGTCGTCCCACGAGAAGCGGCTGCGGGCGTACTGGGTGAACGGCACGTCGTAGGGCGGGTCGGCGTACACGAAGTCGTCGGGCCTGAGTGTCAGGGCCTCGAAGTCCACGCTCGAGAACTCCCACCGGCGCAGCAGCGGGCGGTACGCCGAGAAGTCCCGCGTGTAGGGGATACGGGCGTAGCTGCCGAACGGCACGTTGTATTCGCCGCGGCTGTTGAACCGGCACAGGCCGTTGTAGCCCGTCCGGTTGAGATAGTAGAACAGCGACGCGGCTTCGACCGTATGGGCGCGGCCTGCCGCCAGCAGCGCGTTGAACAACTGCCGATAGGCGTAGAACGCCTCCGACACGTTCTCCATGGGCAGGCTGATATGAAGGCCGCGCTTCAGGTGCCGGTAGAAGTTGATGAGGTGGGGGTTGACGTCGTTGAGCCGCGCGCGCCGCGGCTGCAGGCCCAGCGCGACGGCGAGGCCGCCGCAGAACGGCTCGACGAGGCGCCGGTGCTCGTGGCCGGCCCACAGCCGGCGGACGTGCGGCACCTGCCAGCGTTTGCCGCCCGCCCATTTCAGCGGCGGGCGCACGTGCACAGGCGGATCCGGCGTCTGACGCTGGCCTCGAGGAGTCGGAGCAGACATGGCCGCGCGCGGGCTGTCAGGCCTCGAGAGCGAGGATCTCGCCGGCGGCCTCGGCGATCGTCGATCCGAACGCGATGAGGCCGTCGCGGTGGCCGCCCATCACCACGCACCCCTTCTTCGCGATGGCCGATCGTTTGTGCAGGCGGATCATCTCGTACGCCATCTCGGGTGTGCCGTACGCCACCTCGTCGCGCGTGGTGGGCAGGCGTCCCTTGTGGGCCTCCCACAGCGCGGGCGCGTGCACGTGCACGACAGCCCTGATGGCGCCATCCACCTGGTACAGCGCCGCATGTGTCAGCGCTTCGGACGACGGCGGGATTTCGCCCGTGGACTCCAGGAAGTTCCGGTCCAGGTCCACGATGCGGACGGCAGCGAAATGGCGCCGATCCACCTCGAGCAGGCCGCTCGACTGGCTGCCCGTGATGAGGAACCGTGGCGAGGCGAACAGGCGGATGCTGAGGTTGCCGTAGCCGAGGCCCTGCGCGTCGGCGCCAATCAGCGACCGCTCTCGCAGCCGCTTCCGCCACGCCAGCAGGTCGCCCATCTCCGGCGGAATCGTGAGCGGCGCCGTGACGTGCCGGCACGTGTACTTGACGACCCCTTCCTGTTCGTGCGGCTGCTTCATCGACGCACTCCTGCAGCGGCGGACATTCACCCGCGGGGCGCGAGCGTCGTCCATTCTACTCGGTGCGCGGCGGACTGCGGTCAGGGTTCAGGCCGTTCGGCCGTTGGGCTTCGGGCGTCCGGCTCGCGGTAGCCGCGCGCGGCAACCGTGAACCGCGAACCCTGAACCGTGAACCATGCCCCTGGCCCCACGCCCCCAGCGCCTGATATAATCAGCGTTTGCCGCCGGTGTAGCTCAGTTGGTTAGAGCACGCGGCTCATATCCGCGGAGTCCGGGGTTCAAGTCCCTGCACCGGCACCAGAACACGAGAGGGGTCGCACGTTTCGGCGTCGACCCCTCTTCGTGTCAACGGCCCAACGGGCGCCGTGCCACCCCTCGACGAAGCTCGGGGTGGCCCTGAGCCGCGCCGAAGGGCCAACGGCCGAATGGCCGAATCGCCCAACGGCCTAACGGCCCGACGGCCCGGTGTCCGCCATGATCACCCTGGCCGATCGCGTGCGGCGGTTCATCGATCGCGAGGCGCTCATCCCGCCCGGTGCGCGGGTGACCGCAGCCGTCTCGGGCGGTTCCGATTCCGTGGCCCTGCTGCACGTCCTCGTCGCGATCGCGCCCGCTGCCGGGTTCGTCGTCGCAGGCGTGGCCCACCTGAACCATCGGTTACGCGGTGCCGCCAGCGACGACGACGAGCAGTTCTGCCGCCAGCTGTCGGCCCGGCTCGATCTGCCATTCGTCGTGGACCGGATCGACATCGCCACGCTCGCGGAGGCCCACCGGGTGTCGATTGAGGTGGCGGCCCGCCGGGCACGTTACCGGTTTCTGGCGCAGGCGGCCGCTCGCCTGGACGCGGACACCATCGCGACCGGGCACACCCGCGACGATCAGGCCGAGACGTTCCTGCTGCGCATCCTGCGGGGCGCCGGCGCGACGGGCCTGGCCTCCATCCCGCCCCGCCGCGGCGCCATCGTCCGGCCGCTGCTCGAGGAACGCCGTCACGATCTGCGGGCCTGGCTCGCCGGCATCGGCGAGACGTTCCGGGAGGATGCGTCGAACGCCGATATCGGCATTCCGCGCAACTGGGTGCGCCACGCGCTGGTGCCCCTCCTGGCCCGGCAGGTCGGCGGCGACGTGACGGAGGTGCTGGCCCGCGAGGCGTCGCTGCTGCGCGACGATGCGGCGCTGCTCGACGAGGTGGCCGACGAAGCCGCCAGGCGCGTGGTCATCCGGGACGCGAGCGGTCAGGCCTCGCTGCGCACCGACGAGCTGGTGACCCTGCCGCCCGCCCTGGCCCGGCGCGTCGTCCGGCGCGCCCTGGCCGTCGTGAGCCCGGCCTTCCAGGGCGCCCGTCACGTGGCTCAGGTGCTCGCGCTTGCGCGCGGAGACGAAGGACCGGCCCAATTCGACCTGCCGGGAATCCGTCTGGAACGAAACGCCACCAGCG
>CAYNDV010000067.1:0-23699 GCA_964396055.1 uncultured Vicinamibacterales bacterium
GTCATCATCTCGGGCGTGCGCGCGCCGGCCATGTGGTAGATCTTCTCTTCCTGCACCGTGCCGTCGAGGTCGTCGACGCCAAACCACAGGGCCGTCTGCGCAATCTCGACGCCGGTGGCAATCCAGAACGCCTTGACGTGAGCCACGTTGTCGAGCAGGAGGCGCGCGACGGCGTGGACCCGCAGCGTGTCGGACGCCGGCGGCGGCGGGAGCTTCCGCATCTGGTTGTTGTCCGGATGGAACGCGAGCGGAATGAACGCCTGGAACCCGCCGGTCTCGTCCTGCAGGGCCCGCACCCGCAGCATATGATCCACCCGCTCCTCCATCGTCTCGATGTGGCCGTAGAGCATGGTCACGTTGGACCGCATCCCGAGGCCGTGCGCGAGCCGGTGAATTCGCAGGTACCGATCGGCGCCGCACTTGTCGTCGCAGATCTTCTTCCGCACGCGTTCGGCGAACACCTCGGCGCCGCCCCCGGGCAACGAGTCGAGACCCGCGGCCATCAACTCGCGCAGCACCGCTTCTTCCGGCAGGCCGAAGGTATCGGCGAAGAACGCGATCTCGACCGCGGTGAAGCACTTCAGGTGGATGTCGGGCTTGATCCGTTTCAGGCCGCGCAGCAGATCCGTGTAGTACTCGAACGGCAGATCCGGGTGCAGGCCGTTGACGATGTGGACCTCGGTGATGGGATCGTGGGCGCGCACCCGGAGTTTCTGCCAGACCTCCTCGAGCGACAGCGTGTAGGCATCCTTGTCGCCGGGCATCAACCGCGCGAAGGAACAGAACAGGCAGTTCGCTACGCAGACATTCGTGGCCTCGATGCGGATGTTGTGGTTGTAGTACGCCGCGTCGTGGTGACGCTTCTCGCGTTCGCGGTTGGCCAGCCAGCCCACGGCCAGCAGATCCGGGCTCGTGAACAGGCGCACGCCGTCCTCGAAGCTCAGGCGCACGCCCGCGTCGAGCTTGTCGCGGATGTCACCCAGACCGGCGGCGGCGATTCTCGACTCCTGCATAATCAATCCCGGATTGATTTATCCATGCAACTGCATAAATCAATCCGGGATTGATTTACGCAGCGCCTCTAGCCTCTAGCCTCTAGCCTCTAGCCTCTAGCCTCTAGCCTCTAGCCTCTAATGTTGGCATGCTATACTGCCCCCCGCAACTGCGCTCCGGCAGGCAGACCAGGGAAGCTGGGTGAGAATCCCACACGGTCCCGCCACTGTCAGCGGGGAGCGCGCGCAGGCACGTTGGGCGCCGTCACGGCGGCGCCCCGTCACGGTGCCCACGGCACTGGAAGACGCGCTGCGCGCGTGACGATCCGCAAGTCAGGACACCTGGCCGCCGGCCTTCCAACAACTCCCTTCGCCGCGCCCGCACCCCGGGCCCGGCGCGCTGGCGCGAGGCGACGCCGGCAGGAGGCTGACGTGGCGTCCCGTCTTCCCCGTCCACCTTTCTTCGTGAACGTGTTCTGCGGCACCCTCGCGGCACTCGTCCTGGCCGTCGCGGCTCCGACGGCGCTGGCCCAGCAGGGCGGCACGATTGCGGGCACGGTCGTCGACCCGTCTGGACAGCCCGTGCCGGAGGCCATCGTCATGGCCCGCGCGCAGGTCGGACCCGCGCAACACGCCGCCACCGATGCCCGCGGCCAATTCCAGCTGCCGGGACTGCCGGCCGGCACCTACCACCTGACGGTCGCCCTGGAGGGATTCCGGGCCGACGCCGTGACGGCGGTCGTGGAGCCTGGCCGGACCGCAAGCGTGACGATCGGCCTGCGGCTGTCGGCCCTCAGCGAGGCGCTGGTGGTGTCGGCGTCGTACGTGGACACCCCCCTGTCCGAGTCGCCGGCTGGCACCACGGTGCTGACGCGCCGCGATCTCGACTCGCGGCAACTGGTCACCGTGGCCGACGCCCTCTCGCTGACGTCGGGGGCGGCGGTCTCGGCCAACGGGGGCGCGGGCGCGGTGACGTCGCTCTTCTCGCGCGGCGGCGAGTCGGATTTCACGCTCGTGCTGGTCGACGGCGTGAAGGTGAACAGCTTCGGCGGCGGGTTCGATCTCGGGCATCTCACCACCGCCGGGCTGTCGTCGATCGAGGTGGTGCGGGGCCCGCAGAGCGCGGTGTTTGGCGCCGACGCGATCGGCGGTGTGGTGCAGCTGCGCACGGGCCTGGGCGGGCGGCCCGCGGTGTCGGCCGCCCTGGAGTCGGGCGGCTACGGCTCCAGCCGGTTCATGGCCGGCACGCGGGGCTCGGCCGGCCACTTCTCGTGGGGCGCGTCGCTCGATCGGCTGTCGAGCGACGGGTGGACCGACACGGCCCCGGCGTCGGGCGAACCGGTCACCAACGATGACTACGAAGGCCTGACGGCAGCGGTCTCGGGCGCGTGGGATCCGTCGGCGCGCGTCAGCCTGCGCGTGGACGCGCGCGTGGCCACCAACGAGCGGGGCTACCCGGGCCCGTTCGGATCGAACCCGATCGGCGCCTTCCCGGGAGTGGACACGGTGTCGCGCGGCCGCAACGAGATGCGCCTGGCCACGGTCTCGCTGGTGCGCCAGTGGACGCCGGCGACCACCGTGCGCGCGAGGGGATCGTGGATGTCGCTGGAGTCCGATTTCACCAGCGCGTTCGGTGATGCGATGTCGCGTACGCGCCGCTGGTCCGCCCACGCCCAGGTGGACCACGCCTTCGCGCCGTGGTTCGACGCCACGGCCGGGCTGGATCTCGCCGGCGAGCGCGCCGACAGCACCTACATCACGGGCCCGGCCTTCGAGCCGGTGCCGATCGAGCGGCGCGTGGACGGCTACTTCGTCGAAGCCCGAGCCCGGGCGGGGTCGCGCCTCGCCGTGACGGGCGGCCTCCGCCTGGAGCACATCGTCCGCGAGGACATCCCGGCGGATCCGTGGGGGTGGACCCCGCGCCCCGAGCTTTCGCAGGACAGCATCCTGTCGCCGAACCCTCGCGTGGCCGCGTCGTACTACCTCCGCACCTCGAACGAGTCGCAGGGGAACTGGAGCCGCGTCCACGCGTCGGCCGGCACGGGCATCCGCGCGCCGGACGCCTTCGAACTGGCGTTCACGGATCACCCGGGCCTGAAGCCCGAGCGCAGCCGCAGCCTCGATGCGGGGTTCGAGCAGGCGCTCGTCGGCGGCAGGCTCGTCGTCGATGGCACGCTGTTCGCCAACAGGTACGACGACCTCATCGTCGCCGTCGGGCCGGCGTTCGCGGACGCGAGCCGCTACCGGACGGACAACATCGCGAACGCCGAGGCGTGGGGCGTGGAGGTGACCGGCGCGTGGCGGGCGGCGCGCGGCCTGGACGCGCGCGTGGCGTACTCGTTTGTCGACACCGAGGTGCTCGCCATCGACCGGAGCGACGGCGCGGCGCCATCGCCCTTCGAGGTGGGCGATCCCCTCATCCGCCGGCCGCGCCACCAGGTGGCCGCCAGCCTGGCCGTGGTGCGTCCGCGCTGGGGCGCGTTCGCGCGGGTGACTGGCCGCGGCCGCGTGCTCGACGTCGAGCCGAACTACGGCGCGTTCGGCGGCCTCTTCCGCGCCGCCGGATACACGGTGGCCGGCGTCGGTGGGAGCGTCCGGGTCGGCCGGTACCTCGAAATCCTGGCGCGCATCGAGAACGTGCTCGACCAGGCCTACGAGAGCGCCCTCGGCTTCCCTGCGCCCCGGCGGACCGCCACGATAGGGTTGCGCCTTGCTGCAGGCCAGTAACGTCACCTACGTCCACGGGCCCCGGCCGGGCCGGCACGCCGGCCCGCCGGGCCCGCGGCCCGCGCCGGGTGTCCACGCGGTGAGCGTGGCGATCGAGCCCGGCGACGTGCTCGGCATCCTCGGTCCGAACGGGTCCGGCAAGACCACGCTGCTGCGCCTGCTCGCGGGTTTCCTCGCCCCGGCATCCGGCGCCGTCACGCTCGGCGGAACGGCGCTCGCGTCGATCCCGCGCCGCCGGCTCGCCCGCCGGCTCGCGGTCGTGCCGCAGGAGACCCATCTCGCGTTCGACTACTCCGTGCTCGAGATCGCGCTCATGGGGCGGTACCCGCACCTCGGCCCGTTCGAACTCGAGGGGCCGGGCGACATCGCCGTGGCGCGCGACGCGCTCGCCGCCACCGGCACGCTGCATCTGGCCGGGCGGTCGTTCTCGACGCTGTCGGGCGGGGAGAAGCAGCGCGTCATCATCGCGAGCGCGCTGGCGCAGGCAGCCGACATCCTGTTGCTCGACGAGCCGACCGCGTCCCTGGATCTCGGGTACCAGCTCGACATCGCGGCCCTGCTGGGCCGGCTCAACCGGGACCGCGGCCTCACGATGGTGGTGGCCACGCACGACCTGAACTTCGCGGCCAGCCTGTGCCGCACGCTGCTCCTGGTGCGTGGAGGCCACGTGCTGGCCCACGGCCCGGTGACAGACGTCCTGACAGCCCCGCACGTCGCCGCCTTGTACGGCGTCGCGGCCGACGTCCGGTTCCACGAGGCCGCGGGCCATCTCACGGTGGTGCCGACCGGCCGGACCGGGCCGGCGCCGGAGGGCCCCCGGTGACCACTGGCCTCGCCACCCCGATTCGCCGCCGGTTGTTCGGATGGACGGCCTTCTTCGGCGCGCTGGCGCTCGCGGCCGTGGCCGGGGCGCCGCTGGTGGGCACCACCCGGATCAGCATCCTGCGTGCCCTCGACGGCTCCATACCGTGGGCCGACAACATCGACGCGCAGATCTTCTTCATCGCCCGCCTGCCCCGGGGCGTGGCGGCCGCCCTGGTCGGCGCGGCCCTCGCCGCGGCAGGCGTGGTGCTGCAGGCGCTGCTGCGAAACCCGCTGGCCACCCCGTTCACCCTCGGCGTGTCCGCCGGCGCGGCGCTGGGGGCCATGCTGGCGATGTCGTTCCGCCTGCACCTGTCGCTGTGGGGCGTGTCGGCCGTCACCGCCGCCAGCTTCGTCGGCTCCGCCGGCGCCGCCGGAATCGTGTACGCCCTCGCGCGGGCGCGGCGCCGGGGGTTCTCCACCAACGTGCTGCTGCTGGCGGGCGTCACCCTGAACTCGTTCTTCTCGGCGCTGATCCTGCTGGTGCAGTACCTCGCCGACCCGTCCGAGACGCTGCGCGCCGTGCGCTGGCTGATGGGCGACCTCGACATCTCGGGCTACGCGCCGATCCTCGCCGCGCTGCCCCTGCTGGGGCTCTCGGCAATCGCCTTCGCGTGGCTGCCGCGCGCCCTGAACCTGCTCAGCCTGGATGCGGATGCGGCAGCCGCCCGCGGCGTCAACGTGACCCGCGTGCAGCAGCTCGCCTTCGCCAGCGCCTCACTCGCCACGGGCGCCGCCGTCTCCCTCGGGGGCCCCATCGGCTTCATCGGGATCGTTGTCCCGCACCTCGTGCGCCTGGTGGTCGGCGCGGACCACCGGATCGTCCTGCCTGCGTCGGCCCTGTTCGGCGCCGCGTTTCTGGTGGGGTGCGACGTCGTCGCCCGGACGGTCATGGCCCCGGTGGAGCTGCCCGTCGGGATCATCACGGCCCTCATCGGCGGGCCGTTCTTCCTCTGGCTGCTGCTGAGAGAGAAGTAGGCCATTCGGCCGTTCGGCCATTCGGCCATTCGGCGTTGTACACTGGCGCCGATGACTGCACAGACCATCCAGGTCGAAGAGCGCGTGCCGCTGGTCCGGGCACTGCCGCTCAGCCTCCAGCACCTGTGCGCCATGTTCGGCGCCACCGTGCTGGTGCCGTTCCTCTTCAAGGTCGATCCGGCCACGTCGCTGCTGATGAATGGCATCGGGACGCTCATCTACCTGGTCGTCTCCGGCGGCCGCATCCCGGCCTACCTCGGGTCGAGCTTCGCGTTCATCGCCCCGGTGCTCGCCGTCATGGGGGCGCGCGGCGCGGCGGGGTACCCGGCCGCCCAGGGCGCCTTCATCGTGTTCGGGCTGTTCTTCATGGCCGTCGCGGGCCTGGTGCGGGTGGCCGGCACGGCCTGGCTGGACGTCATGTTCCCGCCGGCGGCCATGGGGGCGATTGTCGCCGTCATCGGCCTCGAACTGGCGCCCGTCGCCACGGACATGGCCGGCCTCACGGGCGCGACGATCGCCGGACTCGGCATCCCGTCGGCCACGGCCGTCGCCGTGTCGGTGTTCACCCTGGCCGTCACCGTGCTCGGGACGGTGCTGTTCCGGGGCTTCCTGTCGACCATCCCGGTGCTCATCGGGGTCGTGGCGGGGTTCACGCTGGCGGCGGCCCTGGGCATCGTCGACTGGAGCGGGGTGGCGGGCGCGCCGTGGTTCCAGGTGCCGACCTTCTACGCGCCCGCCTTCGATCTGCACGCCCTGCTGGTCGTCATGCCGGCGTTCCTCGTCGTGCTGGCCGAGCACATCGGCCACCTGGTCGTCACCGGCAACATCGTCCAGCGGGATCTCATGCGCGATCCGGGCCTGCACCGATCGTTGCTGGGCGACGGAATGTCGAACGTACTGTCGGGCCTCGTCGGCGCCACGCCCAACACGACCTACGGCGAGAACATCGGCGTGATGGCCCTCACGCGCGTCTACAGCGTATGGGTGATCGGCGGAGCCGCCACCCTGGCCGTGCTGATGTCGTTCATCGGCAAGCTGGCGGCCCTCGTGCGCGCCATCCCCGTGCCGGTGATGGGCGGCGTGTGCATCCTGCTCTTCGGCGTCATCGCCGTGGCCGGCATCCGGATGCTGATCGAGCAGCGCGTCGACTATACGCGCTCACGCAACCTGATCCTGACGTCGGTCGTGCTGGTGGCCGGAGCCAGCGGCGCGTCGGTCACGGTCGGGACCGTGGCGCTCAAGGGGATGGCGCTCGGCACCGTCGTGGCCATCGGGGCCTCGCTGGTGATGGCCGTGTTCGATCGGCTCGGGGTCGCCAACGACCAGGAACATCCGGCCGTGCCCGAACGGGCGTAGGCCGGCAGGGGTGGAGGCTGGCGTGATGGATGTGATGCGCGCGTCGCGGGTGCCCGCGGCAATCATCGGGGCCGCCTGGCTGGCGGCGTCAGCCCTGGCGCAGGCCCAGGCGCCACCCGGGCGCATCGTCTCACTGGTGCCGTCGGCCACCGAAGCGCTGTTCGCGATGGGCGCGGGCCCGCGAGTGGTGGGGGTAGGCAGCTACGACTCGTATCCCTCCGAGGTCGAGCGCCTGCCGCGGATAGGGGCGCTCCTCGACCCGGACGTCGAGCGGATCCTGGCGCTCAAGCCCGACCTCATGGTCCTGTACGCCAGCCAGACGGAGCTGCAGGCGCAACTCAGCCGTGCCGGGATCCGGCTGTTCACCTACCGGCACGGTTCGCTGCCCGACATCCTCGACACGATCCGCCGGCTGGGCGCCGCCGCGGGATCGGGCGCGCAGGCGGACGCCCTGGCCGCGCGCGTGCAACGCGAGCTCGACGCGGTGCGCACGAACGTGGCGGCGGCGGCCCGCCCACGCGTCATGCTCGTGATTGGCCGGGAGTCAGGATCGTTGCGCACGATCAACGTCAGCGGCGGCTATGGGTTCCTGCACGACCTGGTGGAACTGGCCGGGGGCCGCAATGTGTTCGCGGACGTGAAGCGGGAGTCGCTGAACGTCAGCACGGAAACCGTGCTGGCTCGCGCGCCGGACGTGATTCTCGAGCTGCGGTACGCCGAGCAGGCCGACAGCGCCGCCCTTGCGCGCGAACGGCGGGCGTGGAGCGCCCTTGCGGGCGTGCCCGCAGTCAGGACCGGCCGCGTGTACGTGCTGTACGGCAGCGAACTGGTGGTGCCCGGCCCGCGCGTGACGATCACCGCCGTGACCTTCGCCCGGGCCCTGCACCCGGGCCTCATGCCCCGGTAGCCGCCGGACGGGCGCCGCGGGCCGGCGGGCACGGCCACGAACCGCGGGTCAGGCGATCTTCGCGCCGTAGGCCGCCGTCACGTCCTTCAGGCCCCACATCGTCTGGAGGCAGACCCGCGAGAAGCCCTGGAAGTTGAGTTTCAGGCGCGCCTGGCACCGCTCGTCGACCCGCATGTTGAGGCCTTCCGCCCCGAGACCGGCACCGATGGCCTTGGCGACGAGATTGGCCATCACCACGGCATCCAGCGTCGGCGTGGAGTCGGTCAGCGGCGTCTCGTGATGCCGGGCGATCGCCTCCTGGATCTCGGCGGGGAACCCCCAGTGCCTGGCGATGGCGCCGCCCACCTCCGCGTGGTCGCAGCCCAGCAGTTCGCGCTCGGCTTCGACAAACGTGATGCCTCGCTGGTCGCGCACGCCGAGGATTCCGGAGAGATCGGCTTGCATGTAGCGGACCATGATCAGTTTGCCCACGTCGTGCACGAGGCCGGCCACGGCAGCCGACTCCTCGATCCCCGCCCGCGGGCACTCGGCAGCCAGGGCCCGCACGGCCAGCGACGCGGCCGTCGCATGGCGCCACAGGTCGTCTTCGCTGAGGCTGTAGAGCGGCGCGTCGGCCGAGACCTTCTTGACGTGGTCGCCCATCACGATGTTGATGATGCGGCTCTTGCCCAGGCGGCCCACGGCCTCGCGAATCGACTCGGTCCTCGACCAGCCGCCGAACGCCGCCGAGTTGGCCACGCGCAGCAGGCTCGCCACCACGGCGTGGTCGAACTGGACGATTTCGCCGATCTGGTACGCGCCGATGTTCTCGTCGTGCAGCGCCTTGACCAGGCGCTGCAGCGTCATGGGCAGCGGTTCGAGACGCTGGACGCCTTCGAGGACGTGTGCCGGTATCGCCATGGGCGGACTCCCGGGGGCGCGGACCCCCTCGCCTGAAGAGTCGGCCACGGCGCGGGATTCTTTAACGGACCGGTTCAGCAGGCCCGGTCGGGAAACCCGGTCTGGAGACCGGGACTACTGGGCGAATTCGAGCGGAACCCGCGTCGGAATGATGCCCTTGTCGTGCGCCTCGTCCAGGAACAAGCCGACGGCTCGCCGGCTGGCGTCGGAGTAGCCCAGCGTCAGATGGTTGACGTACATGCCCACGAACCGGTCGGCTCGCGCGCGGTCGAGGCCCCGGCCGAACTGCAGCGCATAGTCCAGGGCCGCCTCGCGGTGGTCCAGGGCGTACTTGATGCTCGCGTGCAGCATGCGGCTGACGAACCGGATCAGATCCGGCCCCAGGTCGCGCCGGATGACGTTGCCACCCAGCGGCAGGGGCAGGCCGCCCGTGCGCCCGGCCCACCACTCGCCCAGATCCACGACTTTCCGCAACCCTTCGTCCTGGTAGGTCAACTGGCCCTCGTGAATCAACAGGCCGGCCGCCACGTCGCCGCGCCGCACCGCCTCCTGAATCTCATCGAAGGGCATCACGACCGTCTGCAGGGCCGGATCGTAGAGCTTGAGCGCCAGGTACGCCGAGGTCAACAACCCCGGCACCGCCACCGTGACACCGTCCAGCGACGCGGGCGCGTCCTGCTTCACCACCACGAGAGGCCCGTAGTTCTCACCCATGCTGGCCCCGTGGGGCAGCAGCATGTACTTCTCGTGCAGGTAGGCGAAGGCGTGGAACGACACCGCCGTCACCTCGTAGCGCCCCTCGAAGGCCGCTCGGTTCAGGCTTTCGATATCCGACAGCACGTGCCCGACGTCCAGCCCTCCCGTGTCCACCTGGCCGCTCGCCAGGCCGTAGAACATGAACGCGTCGTCGGAATCAGGGCTGTGGGCAACGGTGATGCGCATGGGGGAAGTGTACTAGGGGCTGGGGTCAGGGGCTAGAGGCTAGAGGCTAGAGGCTAGAGGCTAGGGCGTTGTTCCATGTTCAAGGTTCAAGGTTCAAGGTCTACGCCCAACCTGGAACCTGGAACCTGGAACTTGGTCACTTGACGACGAGATCAGGGTACTTCTTGCGCAGTTCGTCCAGTTCCTTCTGCCGTGCCTCCTCGGCCCTGCGCTTCTTCACCTGGTTCGCCTGCCACTGGACCAGCTTGGCGATCCCCATGATGGCCAGGGAACTGATGGGCACCGCGGGGGCCTTGAACTCGGGCTTCGTGAAGACCTGGTCGACCATTTCCCAGTGGGTCGGCGGGCCGCCAGGTACGGGACCCGCGCGGAGTTCCTCAGGGGTGAAGAGCTGGATCTGCGGTGCCCAGCCGATCACTTCCACGTAGTAATCCAGCTTGAGCGGTGCGATGGCCGGCGACGGGGGACGCTCCCCGAGTTCGCGCTTGATGCGGTCGAACGACACGCCGAGCGCCTCCACCGGCGGCGGCTTCGCAGGGTCCTGCGCCGCCAGGCCGGCGAGCGGCTGGAAACCCATCAGCAACGCGAGCGACACCGCCACGGTCCGGCGCATACGGATTTTGACGTCGGATCCCCCCCGGGGGCCGGTAATCGAGTGCTCCTGGATGAGGAGATCTTCTGAGCCCGCCTGCGTCGAGCCGCGTCCGGCTGAAGCCGGACGCCACGACGAGGAACCCCGAGCCTCCAGCTTCCAGCCTCCAGCCTCCAGCCTCCAGCCTCTAGCCTCTAGCCTCTAGCCCCTGTCTTTGTACTCTTCGTACCACGCCATCTGGATGGCCTCGAGCTTGGGCTCGTTCGACGTGTGCGGGTCGTCGGCGAACCCCTCGAGTTCCATCACGCGCTGGCGCAGATCGGTGAACCGCACCGTCAGGGGATCCACCCCCGGGAACTTGTCGCACAGGGCGATGCCGATGTCCTCGGAATCGGTCCACTTCACGACCGCACCCCCTCCGTCTTCTGCCTGCGTTCGGCCTTGCCGAGCTGGATCGCGCCGCCCTCCTGGACGTAGTTGCGCGTGTACATCGGGATCTCCACCACGACGTCGCCGCGGACCACCGACTGGCATCCCAGCCGCGACCGGGGCGTGACATCCCACGCCGTATCGAGCCGGTCGGCCTCGTCATCGGCCATCTCGCTGAGCGATGAGGCGCCCTCCTTCACGATCACGTGGCACGTCGTGCAGGCGCAACTGCCTCCGCACGCGTGCTCGAGGGGAATGTCGTAGTGCTTGGCGATATCGAGCAACGATCCCGGCAGGCCGTGATGCGAGTACGGCAGCGTGGCGAGATCGACGTCAATGGTCTGCGGTTCGTCATCGACGATAAAAGTGACTTTCGGCATCGTGCTCTCTTCTGCTTGCTGCTGGCCGTTGGGCCGCCAGGCTGCCAGGCCGTTAGGCCGTTGGGCCGTTGGGCCGTTGGGCCGTCAGGCCTTGACTTCTGTCTTCTGTCTTCTGTCTTCTGTCTTCTGTCTTCTGTCTTCTGTCTTCTGTCCGCTGTCGCCCCTACCGCCCCAGCCGCTGCACGTCGTCGGCGGTGCGGCCCGCGAGGGCAGCCTGGACGGTCCGGTTCATCATGACTTCCGCCAGGTGGCGTGTGGCCTCGTTCAGGGCCGACGTCGCCGCCTGGACGCGTGCGCGGTCGTCGCCCCCGATGGCGCGTTTCAGGTCCGCGAGAGCCGCGTCGATGGTGTGCAGTTCGGCGGCCGTCAGGTCGTCGGTGGCGATCGCCGCGAAGTCCGGCCGGCGCAGGATTTTCTCCGTGGCCCCGAGAATCGTCTCGGCCTCGTTGCGGGCTTCGATGAGCAGGCGCGCGTCCACGTCCTCCTGCGCGTGCTCGAACGACTCGAGCAGCATCCGTTCCACTTCCTCGTCGGTGAGGCCGTAGGACGGCTTCACGTCGATCGACTGCTCGATGCCGGTCCGCAGTTCGTGGGCCGACACGCTGAGGATGCCGTTGGCGTCGATCCGGAACCGCACCTGGATGCGTGGCAGGCCGGCGGGCATCGGCGGGATGCCGCGCAGCTTGAAGCGGCCGAGCGATCGGTTGTCGCCCACCATCTCGCGTTCGCCCTGCAGGATGTGGATGTCGACCGCCGTCTGGTTGTCGACGAACGTGGTGAACATCTCGCCGCCGCTCGCCGGGATAGTCGAATTGCGCAGGATGATCTTCGACATGACCCCGCCCATCGTTTCGATGCCGAGCGAGAGCGGCGTCACGTCGAGCAGCAGCATCTCGCGTCGGCCGCTCACGAGGATGTCGGCCTGGACGGCCGCGCCGAGGGCCACCACTTCGTCCGGATTGAGATCGGTATGGGGGACGCGGCCGAAGAGCCGCTCCACCTCGCGGCGCACCAGCGGGATCCGGGTCGAGCCGCCGACCAGCACCACGTCGTCCACGTCGCGGGCGTCCAGGCCGGCGTCCTCGAGCGCGCGCCGGCACGGCCCGAGGGTCCGCTCGACGATCGGGGCCATCATCGCCTCGAAGCCCGCCCGCGTGATCGGTCTCGCGTAGCCGTCGGGACGCCCGGGGAAGGGATCGACGCGCAGGACGGTGGCCTCCTGGTCGGAGAGATCCCACTTCGCCTGGATGACGGCTTTGCGGATCGTCTGGACGGCCTCGGGCGACGCCGCCGGGTCGACGCCGAGTTCGGCGGCCACCTGCCGGGTCAGCACCTGGTCGATGTCGTCGCCCCCGAGGTGGGTGTCGCCGTTGGTCGACAACACCTGGAACACGCCGTCCTCGAGCTTGAGGATGGAGATGTCGAAGGTGCCGCCCCCCAGGTCGTACACGGCCACGACGCCCGTCTTCCGGCGATCCAGGCCGTAGGCCAGGCACGCGGCGGTGGGCTCGTTGATGATCCGCAGCACCTCCAGGCCCGCCAGCCGGCCCGCGTCGCGCGTCGCCGTGCGCTGGGCGTCGTTGAAGTACGCCGGCACCGTGATGACGGCGCGGTCCACCTCGGGATCGAAGTCGCCCTCGCGGCGGAAGAGACTCTCGGCGCGGCGCTTCAGCTCGCGGAGGATGAACCCGGAAATCTCGGGTGGCGTCAGCGTGCGGCCGCCCAGGCGCACGTGCACCACGCCGCCGGCCTCGCCCTCGACCCCGAACGGGAACCAGCGCGACTCCTCCTGGACGTCCTCGATGCCCCTGCCCATGAACCGCTTCACCGAGTACACCGTCCGGCTCGCGTCCGAGATCAGCCGCCGCTGGGCTTCCCGCCCGACGAACACGGTGCCCTGCGCGTCCACCGAGACGATCGACGGCAGCAGCCGATCGCCGGACTCGTCTGCGATGACCTGCGGCGTCCCGTCCAGGACGTGAGCCACGAGGCTGTTGGTCGTGCCGAGATCGATGCCGACCACCTTGCTCATCGCGCGCCTCCGTCGGCCGCCTGCTCCCGGCGGACCGTGGCGAGCAGGTTCGTCAGGTACGTGCGCTCCAGCAGGATCGTCCGCAGGGCATCGAGCGTCTCGCGGCGGCCCGTGGCGTCGCCGGCCGCCAGCCGGCTGTCGTGCTGCGCCATCAGCTCCCGCAGGTCGCCATCGTGGCGATCGAGGTTGGCCTCGATGGGCTCCCGGGCCGCGTCGAGGCGGGCCGCCACGTCGGCGGCGGGGGCGCCCTCGGCGCGCATCTCCTGGATGGCCTCGAGTTCCTCGTTGAGGGCGAAGACCTCCTCGAGGAGCCCTGGCGGCACCTGGGCCGACGCCTCCCGCGATTCTTTCGGGGCGTAGCCCTCCAGCTTCAACAGGTACTCCAGCCGGGCCACCGGGTCGCGCAGCGTGCGGTAGGCGTCGTTGAGGTACGCCGACCGCTCGAGGCTGGCCAGCCGCTCCGTGGTCGTCGCGTTGCAGTAGAAGTCCGGGTGGAACTGGCGGCTCATCTGGCGGAACCGCTGCTCCAGGTCCTTCAGGTCGACGCTCAGCGCGCGGGCGAGGCCGAAGTACGCGAAGAAGTCCCCGTGTCGGCCCAGCGTGAGAATCTTGTCGCAGCGCGGGCAGAAGTGTACGTCGACGGGGGCCCCCGTGCCGCAGTGCTTGCACTGCTGGATGGTCAGAGCGGGAGAATCAGGCAACATGGTCGTTCGTGGAAGGCGGACCGCTGGGGCGCCCAGGGCCGCAAACGGGTGGGCCCCGCCGGAACGCCCGGCGGGGCTTCCCCTGTGCCCGGACCGGCTTGGGGGCCATGGTGGAGTCCGGACCGGACACCCGCTCGACGCCGGCTCACACCAGCCGGCAACGTCTCCGAATCCCGCCCGTCACACCGTGAACGAGCTGCCGCAGCCGCAGCTGGCCTTGGCGTTGGGATTGACGAAGTGGAGGCCCTTGCCCATGAGCGCCGAATCGTATTCGAGCGAGGTGCCGGCCAGGTAGATCAGGCTCTTCTTGTCGACGAACACCTTCACGCCGCCGGGGCCCTCGACGATCTGGTCGCCCAGCCGCGACTCGTGCTCCCAGCTGAAGGTGTAACTGAGGCCCGAACACCCGCCGCCCTTCACGCCCACGCGCAGGCCGCCGTCCGCGATGCCCTGCTTGGTCATCAGCTTCCGGATGTGCGCGGCGGCGCCCTCACTGATCTGAATCATGATCCTGCTCCACGGGGGCTCGTGGTCTAGTGCGCCTGCGCCGCGGCGCTCCCGGCCGGCTCGGCCGCGTCCGCGTCCTGCTTGCGCTTGTAGTCGGCAATCGCGGCCTTGATGGCGTCCTCCGCCAGCACCGAGCAGTGCACCTTCACCGGCGGCAGGCTCAGCTCGGCCACGATGTCCGTGTTCTTGATGGCCAGGGCCTCGTCGACCGTCTTGCCCTTGAGCCACTCGGTCGCCAGGCTCGAACTCGCGATCGCCGACCCGCAGCCGAACGTCTTGAACTTCGCCTCGTCGATGACGCCGGTCTCGGGGTTCACCCGCACCTGCAGCTTCATCACGTCACCGCATTCCGGCGCGCCCACCAGGCCCGTGCCGACGTGCGCGTCGTTCTTGGGCAGCGACCCCACGTTGCGGGGGTTGTTGTAGTGATCCACGACCTTGTCTGAGTACGCCATGTCGTCAGTGTCCTTCCGCCTGCCACTCGACCTTCGACAGGTCGACGCCTTCCTTCACCATCTCGTAGAGCGGCGACATCTCCCGCAGCTTGCTGACCACGGTCACCAGCTTCGCCGCCACGTAGTCCACTTCCTCTTCGGTGTTGAACCGGCCGATGCCGAACCGGATCGACGAGTGCGCCAACTCGTCGCCGGCCCCCAGCGCCTTCAGCACGTAGGACGGCTCGAGGCTGGCCGACGTGCACGCCGACCCCGACGACACGGCCACGTCGTTGATGCCCATCAGCAGCGACTCGCCCTCCACGTAGGCGAAGCTGATGTTCAGGTTGCCCGGCAGCCGGTGCTCCATGCTGCCGTTGATGTACAGCTCGTCGAGGCCCTCGTGCAGCTTCCGGTTCAGCCGGTCGCGCAGCCCCTGGATGCGCAGGCTCTCGGCCGCCATCTCGGCCTTCGCGATCTCGCACGCCTTGCCGAACCCGACGATGCCGGGAACGTTCAGGGTGCCGGACCGCATGCCGCGCTCGTGGCCGCCGCCGTCGATGATCGGCGCCAGCAGCACCCGCGGGTTGCGCCGCCGCACGTAGAGCGCGCCCACGCCCTTCGGGCCGTAAATCTTGTGCGCCGTCACCGAGGCCAGATCCACCTTCATCGTGTTCACGTCGAAGGGCACCTTGCCCACCGCCTGCACGGCGTCGGTGTGGACGAGCACCCCGCGTTCCTTCGCGATCGCCCCGATCTCGGCCAGGGGCTGCAGCACGCCAATCTCGTTGTTGGCCGCCATGATCGTGATGAGCGTCGTCCGGTCCGTGATCGCGTCGCGCAGCTGGTCCAGGTCGATCAGGCCGTCGGGCCGCACCGGCAGGTACGTCACCCGGAACCCTTCCTTCTCCAGGCGCTTGCAGGAGTCGATCACCGCCTTGTGCTCGGTCACCGTCGTGATGAGGTGATCGCCCTTGTCGCGGTACATGTAGGCCGCGCCCTTGATGGCCAGGTTGTCGGACTCGGTCGCGCCGCTCGTGAAGACGATTTCCTTGGGCGTGGCGCCGATCAGCGCCGCGATGTGCGCCCGCGCCTGCTCCACCGCCTCTTCCGCCTCCCAGCCGTACTTGTGGTTGCGGCTGGCCGCGTTGCCGAACGCTTCGGTGAAATACGGCAGCATCGCCTCGACCACCCGCGGATCCGCCGGCGTGGTGGCGTGGTTGTCGAAATAGATCGGGAACTTCAACATGAATGCCTCGTCAAACGTCCTCGGTTACACTCGCCCGTGCAGGGCCATCAGATGCGTCGCCGACGGGCCCGCGCCCGTCTCCGCCGAGTCGGCCGCCAGGGCCGACACCGACGTCGTGGCCAGGGCCGACACGATGATCTCGCGGATGCGCCACAACGGATCCCGCACGTTGCACTTCTCGAACTGCCCGCAGCGGCCCGCGTGCGACGAGCACGCCGTCACCGCCACCGGCCCGTCGATGGCATGGATCACGTCGGCCACCGAGATCGTGTCCGCGGCCCGCGACAACTGGTACCCGCCCCGCGTACCCTGCTGCGACGTCAGCAGGCCGCGGCGGGTCAGCCGCTGCAGCACCTTGGCCAGCAGTTCGATCGGAATGTCGTACTGCTCCGCGATCTCGCGGGCGCTCGACGACCGCTCCCGGCCGGCCAGGTGCGCCATCGCCATCAACGCGTAATCCGCCTTCTTCGACAGTCTCAGCATAGAAGGAGGTCATATCGGACCTCGTGAGTCCTATATTACCGCCGCATACAGGACCGGTCAAGTCGTATTTCGATCAGTAGCGGGGCACGCCCGGGTCCACCTGCAGCGACCAGGCGTCGATCCCGCCGCGCAGATTGCGCGCCAGCGGGAAGCCCGCGTTGCGCAGGTACGCCACCGCCTTCATGCTGCGGATCCCGTGGTGGCAGTAGACGACAATCTCGATGTCGGGATCGAGTTCCTGCTGTCGGGCGATCAGATCGCCGAGCGGAATCAGCGTCGCGTCGGGCAGGCGCACGATCCGGTATTCCTCCGGTTCGCGCACGTCGAGCAGGAAGGGCCGGTCGCCGCGTTGCCACCGCGCGTGCAGTTCCTGCGGCGTCACGTGGAAGGCCGTGTCGGCGGCCGGCGGCTCGACGGCCGGCCGCGCGGACGCGCCGCAGAACGCATCGTAGTCGACCAGCGCCCGCACCGTCGGCGCCTCGCCACAGACGGCGCACGACGGGTCGCGCCGCAGCCGCAGTTCCTGGAACCGCATCTGCAACGCGTCGTAGGTCAGCAGCCGTCCCACCAGCGGCGACCCGATGCCGGTGACGAGCTTGATGGCTTCGGTCGCCTGGATCGTGCCGATGACCCCGGGCAGCACGCCGAAGACGCCGGCCTCGGCGCACGACGGCACCTGGCCCGGCGGCGGTGGCTCCGGAAAGACGCATCGATAACACGGGCCGCCCGGGGCGGCCAGCACCGACGCCTGGCCCTCGAAGCGGAAGATGGCGCCGTACACGTTGGCCTTCCGCAGGAGCACGCAGGCGTCGTTGACCAGGTACCGCGTCGGGAAGTTGTCCGTGCCGTCCACCACGAGGTCGTACTCGCGGATCACGTCCAGGGCGTTGCGCGACGTGAGCGCCCCCTCGTGCAGTTCGAGCCGCACGTGCGGGTTCAGTGCCTCGAGGCGCGTGCGCGCCGACGCCAGCTTGGAGCGCCCGACGTCCGCCGTGCCGTGCAGGATCTGGCGCTGCAGGTTGCTGGCGTCGACCACGTCGAAGTCCACGAGCCCCAGGGTGCCGACTCCCGCGGCCGCCAGGTACATCGCCGCCGGCGAGCCCAGCCCTCCCGCGCCCACGCACAACACGCGCGCGGCCTTGAGCCGCAGCTGCCCGGCCTGGCCCACCTCGGGCAGGATGAGGTGGCGGCCGTACCGGGTCTGTTCCTCGGGGGTCAGGGCTGGCGGCATGCTCATGGACGTCGGGGCCTGGTCAGTCCGCGCAGGCCACGCGGAATCCGATGCTGTACGAGTACGTGTCGGGCGGAACCGGATGGCGGTACGCGCATCGCAGGTACGCCACCTCGTCGTTCGTCCACGCGCCGCCGCGCACCACGCGCAGGGTGCCGCTGGCCGGTCCCGTGGGGTTCCGCTCTTCGCTCACCGCGTAGTAGTCCGCGCGGTACCAGTCCGACACCCAATCCCAGGTGTTGCCGGCCATGTCGAACACCCCGAGGCCATTGGGCGGAAACGCCCGGCACGGCGTGGTGCCCCGCCCGGCGCGCTGGCCGGGCGCGGACGTGAAGTTGGCCCGCGACACGTCCATCTCGCGGCCCCACGGATACCGGCAGCCTGCCAGCCCTCCCCGGGCCGCCTTCTCCCACTCCGCCTCCGTGGGCAGGCGGAAGGGCCGGCCCGTGTGCTCGGTCAGCCACCGGCAGTACGCCCGCGCGTCCTCGAAGGTGACGAGCACGACCGGATGGTCGTCGCGCCCTGGCGGTGGTTCCGCGCCCATCCACCAGTACGGCGCCGCCAGCCGCTTGAACTCCTCGGCGCGGGCGGGCCGGACGATGGACGGCAGTTCCCAGACGCCCGGCGGGCGCCACCCCGTGTCCTGGATGAACCGGGCGTACTCGGCCTGGGTGACCGGCGCCGCTCCGAGGCCGAACGCCTCGAGGCACACCTGGTGTTCGGGGCGCTCGTTTTCGTCGCCTTCCTCGGCGCCCATGACGAACGGCCCGGCGGGAATGGTGACCAGCTCGGGCGCGGTAACGGCCATGCACCGGGAAGTATATGCGAGGCGCCAGGGGCATCGGGTACACTTTGGTGTTCGGCCCGATCGCCTTTCAGCCGGAGGATGACATGCGGATTCCCCTGTTCGCCATGGAGCGGTTCCAGTCCACCTACGAGAACCTCGTGGACTACAACCTGTCGGAGAGCGGCGTGTTTCCCATGCGCGTGGAGGAGCTCGCCGCGGACCCGGCCGACCGGGCCGCGCTGCTGGCGCAGGAGCTGGTCTATCCGCAGTCGAACGGCACCATCCCGCTGCGCGAGCGCGTGGCGGCGCTCTATCCGGGCGCGACGGTCGATCACATCGAGGTGACCAACGGGGGCGCCGAGGCCAACTTCGTCACGCTCTGGCACCTGGTGGAGCCGGGCGACGAGGTGGTGGTGATGGTGCCGAACTACGGCCAGACGCTGGGCCTGGCCGAGGCGTTCGGCGGGACGATGGTCCCGTGGCCCCTCGTGTTCGACGCGGGTGCCGGCCGCTGGACGGTGGACCTCGACCGCCTCGCGCGCCTCGTCACGCCGAAGACGCGCGTCATCATTGTCTGCAACCCGAACAACCCCACCGGGGCGCGCCTCGCCCCGGCCGATCTCGACGGCATCTGCCGCATCGCCGGCACCGTCGGCGCGTGGGTGCTGTCCGACGAGATCTACCGCGGTGCCGAGGTGGACGGCGTCGAGACCGCGTCGATGTGGGGGCGGTACGACCGGGTGATCGTCTCGAGCGGCTTGTCGAAGGCCTACGGCCTGCCCGGGCTGCGCATCGGCTGGATCGCCTCGTCGTCGCCGGAGCTGGTGGCGGCCACGTGGTCGTACCACGACTACACGACCATCGGGCCCGGCGCGATGAGCGACCTGCTGGCGCGCGTGGCGCTGCAGCCCGCGGTGCGCGCGCGCATCCTGGCGCGCACGCGCGGCATCATCCGGACGAATCTGCCGCTCATCCGGGAGTGGCTCGACGCGCACGCCGGCCGCTTCGCGTACGTGCCCCCGGACGCCGGGGCCATCGTCTACGTGCGGTACCACGACCCGATCAACTCCACCGTGCTGGCCGAGCGGCTGCGCGTGGAGAAGAGCGTGCTCATCGTGCCGGGCGATCACTTCGGCATGGACGGCTACCTCCGCATCGGGTACGGGAGCGAGACGCGGTACCTGCGCGACGGACTCGATCGGATCGCGGACCTGCTGCGCTCGCTGCCGGCGGGCGCGGGCCGCTGAGCCGGAGGCCCCTGTGGTGTACCTGGATCTGCTCCTGGTGGGCTTCGGTCACGTGGGCCGCGAGTTCGCGCGCCTGCTGATGGACCGGTCGGTCCGCCTGCGCGGCGAGCACGGCATCAGCTGGCGCGTGATCGGCATCGCGACGCGCCGCCACGGCACGGCGTTCGACGCCCGGGGCCTCGATCTCGTCCGCGCGCTCACGCTGGCGGAGCTCGGCACGCCGCTCGGCGAGCTGAGCCAGCCGGACGGCGGGCGCACGTTGTCGCCCGAGGCCACGGGCCTCGAACTCATCCGGCACGCGACCGGGGAGACGCGCCGCCGCCGGCTGCAGGAACTGGTGGTCGTCGAAACGACGGTCCTGGACATCGAGCGCGGGCAGCCGGCGCTGGATCACGTGACGGCGGCCCTCCGGGGCGGGGCACACGTCGTGACGGCGAACAAGGGTCCCGTGGCGTTCGCGTACCGCGAACTCGAGAGCGTGGCCGCCCTGGCCAGACGGCGGTTCCTGTTCGAGGGCGCCGTGATGGACGGCATCCCCATCTTCAACCTCGTGCGCGAGACGCTGCCGGCGGCGGACATCACGGGGTTCCGCGGCGTGGTGAACTCCACCACCAACTACATCCTGACGGCCATGGAAGCCGGCCGCTCCTTCGACGACGCGCTGGCGGAGATGCAGGCGGCGGGCATCGCCGAGGCCGACCCCTCCTTCGACGTCGACGGCTGGGACGCCGCGGCCAAGACGGCGGCGCTCATCAACGTGCTGATGCGGGGGGCCGTCACGCCCCACGGCGTGACGCGCGCCGGCATCCGCGCGGTCACGCGCGAGCAGGTGCAGGCCGCGATGACGCGGGGCAGGCGGATCAGGCTCGTGGCGCGCGGCGAACGGCGCGACGGCGCCGTCACGGGCCGCGTGGGCCCCGAGGAACTCGACGCCTCCGATCCGCTGGCCAACCTGACGGGCATGCAGAACCTGCTCGTCGTCGGCACCGACCTGCTGGGCGACGTCGGCATCCACCAGCTCGACGGCGGCCTGCGGCAGACGGCGTACGCCCTGTTGAGCGACCTCGTGGCGGTGGGGCGATCTGCCGCCGCTGACGGCGGGTCCCGTTCATGACGCCGGTCGTCCGGCCGCTCGACGGCCTCGTGGTGCTCGACCTGACCCGTGTGCTGTCGGGCCCGTTCTGCACCATGATCCTGGCCGACATGGGCGCGAGGGTCATCAAGGTCGAGCGCCCGGGCACGGGCGACGATACGCGGGCGTGGGGCCCGCCGTTTGTCGGCGGCGAGAGCTCGTACTTCCTGAGCATCAACCGCAACAAGGAAAGTCTCGCGCTCGACTTCAAGCGGCCCGCCGGCCGCCGGCTCCTCGACGAACTGATCGCGCGGGCCGACGTGCTCGTCGAGAACTTTTCGCCAGGCACGCTCGAGGCGCAGGGACTGGGCTACGACGCCGTGGCCGCGCGTCACCCCCGGCTGGTGTACGCGTCGATCACGGGCTTCGGGCTCACCGGCCCGCGCCGCGACCGGCCCGGCTACGACGCGGTGATCCAGGCCGAGGGCGGGTTGATGGATCTCACCGGCCCCGGCGGCGGCGACCCCTACCGCCTCGGCGTGGCCATCGCCGACATCGTGGCCGGCATCAACGCGGCCCTCGGGGTGGTGCTGGCGCTGTTCGTGCGCGAGCGCACCGGCCGGGGACAGCAGGTGGACGTCAGCATGCTGGACAGCGTGGCCGCCACCCTGACCTATCAGGCCGGCATCTGGTTCACGACGGGCCGCCCGCCGTCCCGGACGGGCAACCGCCACCCGAGCATCGCGCCGTACGACACGTTCCCCGCGCGCGACGGCACGCTGGTGCTGGCCGTGGGCAACGATGAGCAGTGGCGGGTCTTCTGCCGCCTGACGGGCCGTGACGACCTGGCGGCCGACGGCCGGTTCGGCACCAACGCGGGCCGCGTCCGGCACTATGGCGACCTGCAGCCGGCGCTGGCGGCGCTGCTGGCGACCCGGCCCCGGCAGCACTGGATCGACCTGCTCGTGCCGGCGGGCGTGCCGTGCGCGGCGGTCCGTCCCCTCGACGAGGTGCTGGCGGACCCGCAACTGCTCGCGCGCCGGATGATCGAGGAACTGCCGCACCCGGCCGCAGGGCTGCTCCGCGTGATGGGCGTGCCCATCAAGCTGTCGGCGACGCCCGGGGCGGCGCGCACCGCGCCGCCGCGCCTCGGAGAGCATACAATCAGCGTGCTCGCGGATATGCTGGAACTGGATCCGGCGGCGATTGCGGACCTGCTGCGTGATGGCGTGATCGCGGATGTCGCGCCGGGATCGGGAGTGCCAACGCCTGCGTGATGACCACCATGCCACTCGAACCTTCTGCCGTTCGCAAACTGATCGTCACCCGCCTCAACGAGCTGAAGCGGACCGCGGCCGCCCGCCGCGAGCGCGCGGCAACTGCCGAGCGCGAGTATGCCGTCTTCCTGCCCTCGGTGGCCGTGCCGGCGTTCACGCTCGTGGCCCAGGTGCTGTCGGCGGAAGGGTATCCGCATCGCGTCACCACGCCGGGCTCGGGCGTGCGCATGGCCTCGGACCGTTCACCGCGGACCTACGTGGATCTGCGGCTCGACACCTCGGGCCCGGTGCCCGGCGTCGTGGCCGAGGTCTCGCGCGAACGCGGCCACCGAGTGCTCATGGATGACCGGCCGCTTTGCGAGGGCCGCGCCATCGCCTCGCTCACCGACGAGGACGTGGTGCAGTTCCTGGCGGGGATTGTGGGGGATCTCGTCGAGAAGTGAGGGGCGGCCGGGCCCCGGTCAGGCCAGGCGTTCGACAAACGACGTGTCGATCCCGTCGCGGCGGAGCAGTTCGAGGAAGGCCACGCGGTCGTAGGCCTTGCGGTAGGCCTCACGCGCATCGACAGCGCCGCTCTGCACGAAGGCCGCCAGCGCGTCGTTCATCGGCACCATCCCGTACTTGCGGCCCGAGTCGATCGCAAGCGACAGCTGCCCCACCTTGCCTTCGGCCAGCAGCGCGGCCACCGACGGCGTATTCAGCAGCAGTTCACGGGCGGCGACGCGGCCGCCGCCGGTCTTGCGCAGCAGCACCTGCGCCACGGCGCCCCGCAGCGTCTCGGACAGCGCCAGCGCCAGGTGCGTCTGCCGGTCCACCGGCGCGCTCTCGATGAGGCGAGCGACGGCCGTCATGGTGGTGTGCGCCGTGACGGACCCGATGACCAGGTGGCCCGAGTCGGCGGCCTCGAGGGCGAGCGCCACGAGATCGGCGTTGCGCAGGTCGTCGATCACCAGGACGTCGGGGTTCTCGCGCAGGGCGGCACGGGCGCTGGCCGCCATGCTCTCGACGTCTCCCCGCACCTCCCGCTGGCTGATCATGGCCTTGCGGTTCTCGTGGACGAACTTGATCTCGGTCTCGAGGGTGATGACGTAGTCCGAGCGGTTGCGGTTGATGAGGTCCACGAAGGCCGAAATGAGCGTGGACTTCCCGCTGAGCCGCGGCCCCGCCACCAGGATCAGGCCGTCGCGCTCGCCGCACAACGCCTGGATGTCGCGCGAGAGCCCGAGCTGATCGGCCGACACCAGACGGGTGGGAATCAGCCGGAACACCGCGCCCGGGCCGCGCTGGTCACGGAACGACAGGCAGCGCACCCGCCCGACGTCGGGCAGTTCGCACACCCACTCGGCCGTGTTGCCGCCGGCGAGGGCCTCCCGGCTGCCCGACGGCGCGAGCTCGAGCACGAGGGCTTCCACCTCGGGCGTCGACAGCGGCGGCTCCGTCTCGAGCACCAGCATCTCGTCGTCGATCCGGATCGACGGCCGGGCGTCGGCCATCAGGTACAGCGACGAGGCGCCGCGGGCGGCCGCCGTGCGGAGCAGGCGGCCGACGCCGAGGTGCCGGGGCGGCGGCCCGGGTGTGGGCCGCGGCGTCTCCGGCCGAATCGGGCTGCGCG
>CAYNDV010000068.1:0-23518 GCA_964396055.1 uncultured Vicinamibacterales bacterium
TGCGCCGGCGCCCGCCGCCGTGCCGGTCGTCAGCGAGCCCACGCTGGCGGCGACCGCCCCAGCCGACACGCCACCGGCGCCGGACGCGACACTGGTTGGGGCGCCCGTGACGGGCACCACTGCCGGCAAGCCCGAGCCCGCTCCGGCTCCTGCCGCGAAGGCGCCGGCCCGAGCGGACGACAAGCCTGCGGCCAAGGGAGCGGCCGAGGACAGAGCGGTAGTTCCCGACAAGGGGAAGGCCGCGGACAAGGGGAAGGCAGGCGACAAGGCGCCGGCCGCGAAGCCGGCCGCTGGCGGCGGCCGCCAGACCGGCCTCCTCATCGTGGCCGCCGTGCTCGTCGTGGCCGTGGGCGCGGCCGCTGGGTTCTACTGGATGCAGTCCAGGGCCGCCACCTCCGCGGTTGACGAGCAGGCGGCCGTGACGGACCCGGCGCTGACTGATGCCGGCGCGGTGCCGCCGGCTGATGTCCCGCCACCGGCGGCGACCGGGGAGATGCCGCCGGCCGACGCCGTGCCTCCGCCTGTGAGCACGGTGCCGCCCGCCACTGCGTCAGCCCCGCCTCCGGCGCCCGCCGCGGTTGTCACGGCGCCGCCGAAGCGGACCCCGAAACCGAAGCCCGTCCCGGCGCAGACCGTCCCCGAGCCGGTTTCCGCGCCGGTGGTGTCGGCCCCGCCGCCCGCGGCGCCCGAGCCCGCGCCGGCGGCGCCGAAGCCGGCGCCACGCGCGGAACCCGACGTCGTGCTGCCGGATACGTCGTACCGCAAGGTGAAGATCGTCACGCAGCAGGGCGAGGGCACGCGCGAGATCGACGTGAACCTGATGTTTCTCGACGACCGGATCGGCGTGTCGCCGGCCAGCGGCGGCGCCACGTTCCGGTCCGTGCGGTACCGCGACATCACCAGCGCCAGCTACGCGCGCGAGCAGCGCAAGCGGCTCTTCATCAAGACGTCGAAACACCTGCTGACGATCGAGACAGCGGCCGAGCCGCTGATCCTGCGGCTGGACAAGGACAACTTCGACGCGATCATCCGCCAGCTCGAGACGCGGTCGAAGAAGCCGGTGGAGCGGTAGGCCACGACTTCCGGACCGGTGGTGTCCGCCTGGCTGGCGGGCACCGGTCCGGGTGACGCTCAGATGTCGAGGACGATCTTGCCGAACTGATCGGCGCGGTCCATCCGCTCATGCGCCCCCGCGGCGTCCGCCAGCGGGAACACTTGGTCCACCACCGGCGTCAGCCCGCCGTTGCCGAACCACTCGACCATGGCCGCGAATTCTGCTGGCGTGCCCATCGTGCTGCCGATGAGCGCGATCTGCTTCCAGAAGACGCGCCGCACCTCGACGGCGGCCGCCGAGCCCGTCGTTGCGCCAAAGCTGACCAGCCGGCCTCCCGGCCTGATGATGTCGATGAGCGTCGGCCACACGTCCCGTCCGGCGCTGTCGACGATGACGTCCGGCCCGCCGCCGGTCATCTCCTGGATCGCCTTGCCCCAGCCGTCGTGGCGGTAGTTGACGCCGCCTTCGGACCCGAGTTGCCGCGCCCGTTCCAGCTTGGCGTCGCTGCCGGAGGTGACGAAGACGCGGGCGCCGAGGCGGCGCGCGAAGATCACCGCGAAGGTGGCGACGCCCCCGCCGACGCCCGTGACGAGCACCGTGTCGTCCCGCGTCACGCGCGCGCGGGTCACGAGGGCGCGGTACGCCGTCAGGCCCGCCAGCGGGATCGCGGCAGCCTCGTGCCACGACAACCCCGCCGGCCTGGGCACCACGTTGGCGGCCGGCACCTTCACCCGTTCGGCATACGTACCATCGTCGGGCAGGCCGAGGATGCGGTACCCGGTTCCCTGCGCCCGGTCGTCGGGCCCCCAGTCGAGGCTGGGGTTGACGACCACGTCGCGGCCGAGCCATGACGGGTCCACGCCGTCGCCCACCGACTCCACCGTGCCCGCGCCGTCGGACCCCAGGATGATCGGCAGCTTGATGCCCGCGTACAGGCCGTGGCGGATCCACGCGTCGCGGTGGTTGAGTGCGGCGGCCCGCAGGCGCACGACCACGTCACCCGGGCCCGCCTTCGGATCCGGCACGGTGTCGAGCCGGAGCTGTTCCGGCCCGCCGATCTCCCGCAGGACGCTGGCGCGCATGGCGGCTCCTCAGTCTTCCCAGTTCAGGTGCGCCTCGCCGCGGCGCGTGAACCCGGCGGCGTCCTTCTTGAAGAACGCGGCCTCGCTCTCGTAGCTGGCCGTGAGGCCCTCGAGCCGGGCCATCTCGGCGGCCGGCAGGGGCGCGAACTGTTTCGCGATCTGGATGTTCTCCTCGAGCTGCGCCACGGTGTCGCAGCCGATGATGACCGTGCTGACCGGCAGCGTGAGCACGTAGCTCATCGAGTCCTTGATGCTGGTGATCCCGCCTTCGCGGAAGATGCGGCCGCGGGCGGGGATCTTCATCCCGATGACGCCCATCTGCTTTTCGTTGGCGATGGGCAGCAGGGTCTGGATGAACGACAGGCGGTGCTTGTCGGCGGGATTGAGCGCCATCAGGACCGTGTCGAACGGGAAGCGCTTGAGCGCCTTGGCCAGCACCTCGGGGTCGAAGTGGCCCGTGATGCCGATGAAGCGGATCATCTTCTGATCGCGCGCCTGCAGCATGGCCTCGATGGCGCCGCCCTTGCCGAGGATCTGCTCCACCTCCTCGTCGCGCATCACGTTGTGGTTCTGCCACAGGTCGACGTGATCGGTCTGCAGCGACTTCAGGCTCTGTTCGAGGTCCTTCAGCGCGCCGTCGCGGTCGCGGCTGCGCGTCTTGGTGGCCAGGAAGACCTCCTTGCGGCGCGTGGCCATGACCTCGCCGATGTAGGTCTGGCTGATGCCGCGCCCGTACGCGGCGGCCGTGTCGATGTAGTTCACGCCGAGATCGATGGCGCGGTTGATGATCGCGTGCGACGCGTCGCGCGTGCCCTCTTTCTCGATCGTGGCCTGGCCGCCCAGGCTGAAGAGGCGCACGTTGTGGCCCGTGCGCCCCAGCGGGCGTTCGGGCATCGGCGGCGCGGCGGCGCCGAGCGTCGGGGCCACGGCCATCGCGGCCGCGCCGGCCGCACCAATCTTCACGAACTCGCGTCGAGTCACGTCCGGGGCCATGCGGTGCTCCTTGAAGAAGGGGAGGGCGCGCCCCGGCGGCCGGGGCAGCAACTGGCGCCACGGTACACCGGCCGGCCGCCTGAATGCAAAGGAAACGGCCGCGGGCGCGCAGGCGCGGCCCGCGGCCATTGACAAACCCGGCGATCGCCGGTAGTTAAGGGGCATGTGCGCAGCGCCCGGCAACGCCCCTGCCCTCCGGACCCTCCCCGACGATGACGTGCGCGCCGCGCTGTGGCGGTACGCCGGCCGCGACGATCTGGCCCGGGTGGTGGCCGCCGCCCGCGCCGTGGCACGCGGGCCCGTCGCCCGCCTGGTGGCCGCCGGCGGCCGGCACACGCACGAGTGGACGCCCGAGAAGGCCGCCATCCTGACCGCGTTCGATACCGCCGGGCTCAACGCCGTCGGCGTCGGCGCCGAACACGGCGGCCTGATTGCCGGCCCGAGGAGCCTGGCCCTCGCGCTGGTGGCCTTCGAGCTGGCCTGGGTCGACGCGGGCGCGGCCCTGCTGCACCTGGCCAACTACCTGGCGCTGGCGTCGATTCACTTCAAGGGCACCGACGCGCAGCGCGCCCGGTACCTCGCCGCGTCCGCCGCGCCGCAGCCCGACACCGGCGAGCCGTGGCGGGGCGCGTTCGCGCTCACCGAACCCCTGCCGTACGTTGGCGTCGAAACCGTCGTGATGGGCGGCAAGGCCCGCGTCGCCGCCTGGGACGACGGCCAGGAGCCCTGGCTGCAGATCGAGAAACGGGGTCGCTTCATCTCGGGCATGGACTTCGCCGATTTCGTCGTCGCGGCCGTGCACTCCGACGACGATCGGATCAAGGGCAGCTTCATGGTGATCCTCGAGCGGACCGACGAAGGCACCTTCGACCGCGGTGCGCCGGCACGCAAACTCGTGGATCAGCTGGCCTCGACCCGCGACCCCGTCTTCAATCTTCGCGTGCCCGCGAGTCGTATCGTCGGCGGCTACGACGTCCGGGATGGCGTCATCGTGCCCGCCTGCGCCCACGGCGAAGTGATCGACGCGGTGTTCCGCCGCACGCGCGTCACCGTCGGCGTGATGACCGCCGCGAAGCTGCTCTCGGCCGTCGAGCCCGTCATCCGCTACCACCGCACCCGGTTCCGCGGTGCCGAGGCCGTCACGCCCGGCACGCCGCGCTACGAGTTCGGGCTCCAGCAGCGCGAGGACGTGCTCCACCGCCTCGTGGACATCTGGGCGATGGGCGAGGCCGCCTCCGCCCTCGGCTTCGAGGCGGCGCGCCTGCTCGACGCGCTCGAGCCCCTCGAGCAGGAGCAGCAGCGCCTCCTGGCCGCGCGTGGCGTGCACGCAGGGCGGGCCGCCACGAAGGCCCTGGCGCCGGCGCACGCGGACGCGCTCGCGTATCTGGCCGAACTGGCCCGGCCGGCGGAGAAACGCCGCCAGGATCGCCTCGCGGCCTTCGAGGCGGATCCGCTCGTCCGTTTCGTGCAGCTCGACGCCGTGGTCAGCGTCTTCGGGCCGGCCGTCAAGTTGTGGAACACGGGGCAGGGGGCCGGCGCCATGCGCGAGGCGGTGAGCCTCATGGGCGGCTACGGCATCACCGAGGACTGCCCGGGCTTCCTCGGGTACAAGTGGATGGACGCGCAGCTCGAGGCCACCTACGAAGGCCCCGAGGCCGTGCATCGCCGGACGTTGTCGGCGACGATGACCAACGACGTCTTCCTCGCGCAGTTCCGCGCGTGGGCCTCCGACATGCGTCGGCTCGCGTCCGACCATCCCGGGTCCGGCGCATGCACCCTCGCCACGGCCATGCAGATGTGGCTCTGGACGCTCCGGCACCTGCAGCGGGCGGCCGACGCCGACGGGCAGCCGCTCTACCAGTCCGCGCGCCAGGGGGTGACCTTCCCGCTGGCCGACGCGTTGTGCTGGATCCTCGCGGCCCGCCAGCAGATCCTCGACGTCATCGATTTCCCCGCCGCCGCCTCGGCCGCGCCGGCACTGGCCGAGCGCGCGGAGGGCGTCGCCGCGTTTCTCACGGACCTGTGCCACATCCAGGTCGTGCGGGCCGCGGGCGAGGTTTCCCGGATCTGTGCCGAGCTGCTGTTCGGGTACCGCCGCCATCCGGCCTGGGAGCGCGACGGGTGCGCCACCTGCTACGTGGCGGACGAACTCGACGATCTCGACGAGGTCATTCCCGGGATGGCCGCCACCGCCAGGTTCTACAGCGACGTCATCGAGGCCGACGGATCGCACGAGTTCAAGGCCGGGCCGTGCGCGCGCACCGACGGGCTCGAGCCCTTCCTGCGGATGCAGGCGAAACTCATCGGGTGCCTGACCGGCGCCCGCCTGGCCAAGGACCGCGCGGCCGAGGTCCTGACCCATCTCACGATTCCGGACGCCGCCGGGTACCCGCTCTAGCCGCGCCCACCCGTTCGCCGATGTGTTCCGCAGGGGGAGAGTGATGTCATACGTCTATGCCGTGGTCGGGGCCGGTCGTCAGGGAGTGGCGGCCGCCTACGATCTCGTGACGTTCGGAGATGCCTCGCGCATCGTCCTCGTCGACGCGTCGGAGGACGCGGCCCGCCAGGGGGCGGCCGTCATCGATCGGCTCGCGGGCCGGGCCGTGGCCGAGGCTGCGCGGGCCGACGCCCGCGACCTGTCGCGGCTGCGGGACCTGCTCGCCGGCTGCCACGGCGTGCTGAGCGCCGCGCACTACAACGTGAACCTCGATCTCACCCGCCTCGCGGCGTCGATGGGCATCCACATGGTGGATCTGGGCGGACACACGGGCGTCGTCCGCCAGCAGCACGCCTGCGATGCCGACGCGCGCGCGGGCGCCGTCACGGTCGTGCCGGACTGCGGCATGGGGCCCGGGCTCAACGTGTCCCTCGCGGCCTACGTGATGAGCCTGCTCGATCGGCCGCGCGACATCCGCATCTGGGACGGCGGCCTGCCCCAGGATCCGCAGCCGCCGTGGAACTACCGCTCGACTTTCGCGATGAGCGGCCTCACTAATGAGTACGACGGCGTGGCGTACTTCCTGCGCGACGGCGCCGTCGTGGACGTGCCGGCCTTCGCCGATCTGGAAACGCTCGAGTTCGCGCCGCCGATCGGCCGCCTGGAGGCGTTCGTGACCTCCGGCGGCCTCTCCACGGCGCCGTGGACCTGGGCCGGCACGCTCGATCGGCTCGAGAACAAGACGCTGCGCTATCCCGGTCACTGCGCGATGTTCACGGCGTTCCAGCACCTGGGTTTGCTCGAGCAGGAGCCGATCGATGCGGGCGGCACTCGCGTGGCGCCGCGCGATGTGTTGCACGCGCTGCTCGAGCCGCGCATCGGGATGCGGCCCGGCGACGTGGTGAAGGACGTCTGCGTGATGCGCGTGACGGGCACGGGGGAGCGCGGAGGCCGCCCGGCCACCGCGACGGTCGAACTCGTCGACCGCTACGACGAGGGCACCGGCTTTACGGCCATGCAGCGGCTGACCGGGTGGCATGCGGCGATCGTCCTGGGGCTCGCGGTCCGGGGACAGTTGCCGGCGGGAGTCCGACCCGTGGAATCGGTTCCAGGTGCCTTGATTGTGGCCGAAGGGAGACGCCGAGGCTGGCACATTACAGAGTCGTCACGCTGATTGCAGGAGAAGTACTTGACTTCGTGAGGGTTAGGCGCGAGACTGGCGCTTCTTGGCCGTGGCGTCGCGGTTGGCCAGGGTGGCGCGCGTCTTGCGTCACCACCATTCATTGTCTCGTCAACGATACGCGCGGGCAGGTTGAGATGAGTGCTGGGACCCTCCTGACACGTCTGGGCTGCTACCTCTCGGGGCACGAATATTCGATCCGGCAGTCCGACGGCCGGATGTTCCTCGTGTGTCATACCTGCGGGCACCGGTCAGAGGGGATTGCGCTCACGCGCGCTGCGTCCCACCGGGGCGGGGTGTCCGGCATGGCGTATGCGCCACCGGCGGGCCGCCCGGCCGACCGAGTCGTTTCTCCTAATTAATTAGTTGACAATTCCGGGTGCCGGGCTTATCTTGTGTTGAAGTCCTAATAAATTAGGACATCAGGCGGGCCGCGCAACGCCGCCCGCCGGGCCTGGCACACGGACCATGGGACGCAAACGATCCGACACGTTGACCGACGGCGAACTGAAGATCATGCGCGTGTTCTGGCAGCATGGACCCTCCACGGTTGCCGACGTCGTCGAAGCCCTGTCGGGGTCCAGTTCCCCCGCCTACAACACGGTCCAGACGATGGTGCGGATTCTCGAGCGGAAGGGATACGTGCGTCACCGGACCAAGGAAGGACGGGCGTTCGTCTTTGAGCCGCGGATCGACGAATCGCAGGCGCGCCGGAGTGCGCTCCGCCACCTGCTCGACCGGTTCTTCGACAATTCGCCGGGCACGCTCGTGATGAGCCTGCTCGAGCACGAGCAGGTGTCGGACGACGAGGTCAAGCTGGTCGAGTTGATGCTCAGGGAACGCGAGGCACGCTGAATGGCCTGGTACCTGTCGTGGATCGCCTTGAGCCTCGTCATCGCGGGCGTTGCCGCCGCGGTGGGCGGGCTGGCGCCTCGAGCCGGGCGCGTGGCGGTTCGCCACGTGGCGTGGTGGGCCGCTGCGGCGGCGATGGCCGCGGTGCCGATCGCGGTCGCCTGGTCCGCCGCGGGCGGCGCCGGGCTGTCCCCGGAGGCCGTCGCCGACAGTGCCCGGGTGGCGGGTACGGCTCCCGGGATGATCGTCGTGCCGGCCGTCACGCGGGGCGCGACAGTGGCATGGATGGCGCTGTGGGCGGCGGGGTCGCTGTGGGCGTTCGGGCGCCTGGGGCGCGACGTGTCCCGCCTGCGTCGCGTGCGGGCGGCCTGTCGGGCGATGGCGCCAGACGAGACCCGGCGCTTTGCCCGGACCGCAGCCGCCAACCGGGGGTGGCGGCGCGCCACGCTGGCGTGGTGCCCCGCGATCGACCGGCCCGTGATGCTCGGCCTCGGTCGCCCCATCCTGGCGCTGCCGCCCTCGCACGCCTCGGCCCTGAGTGATGCGGACATCGATCGGGTCCTGCTGCACGAGCTCGCGCACGCGCGGCGGTGCGACGACCTGGCGAGGGTGATCGAACGGGTCTGGCTGGCGGTGTGCTGGGTCAATCCCGTTGCCCATCTGGTCGTGTCGCGGCTGGTGCTCACGCGCGAGATGGCGTGCGACGACTGGGCGGTGACGCACGACGGCGACCCGGCGACGTATGTGCGCACGCTCGCGTCGGTGGCGCGGCTCGGGCGGGCATCGGCGCCGCGGTGGTTGCCGGCGGCGGCCACGGGATCGCGGGGCGCCTTGTCGCGCCGGGCGCGCCGTGTGCTCGCGGCCGGGTACCGGCCCCGTGCCGGAGGGTCGGCGCCGGCGCTGACGGGCGTGCCCGTGCTGCTGGCCGGTCTCACGATCGGCATCGCGCAGATGCCGCCGGTGTTCGTCGACGGCGCCGGCGAGACGGCCGGGCTGACGCAGGTGCCCGGCGAGCGGGCCGTCCCGGCGGTGCCCGTGACCATCATCGCCGGTCCGACTGTGCCCGGACGGATGATCGCGTCCAGCCAGGGGCCCGCTGGCGCACCGGCCCAGGCCACGCGGCGGCCGGCCGGAGAACTCCGTCAGGCTGAGTCGTCGGTGGTCGAGGCCGTCGTCACGACGCCCGCGTTCGTTCCCGATGTTCCGTCTTCGCCAGTCGAGCCGCCGCCGGACGGGGCCGCCGCGACGCTGGCGTCTACAGGTCTCCCGATCGCGGGGCCCGCTGTGCTTGCAGCGCCCCCGGAGGCGGCGGACCTGGGCTCGGCTCGTCAGACAGATTCCCGGTGGTGGGGCAGCGTGGCCACGGCGGCCAGGTCCACCGCCTCGGCGTTCGGACGCCTGGGCGCCGTCGTATCGGGGCCGTTCAACCGGTAGCTGAGTTCTACGCGTGAGCGCGGTCCGGCGCTCGTCGCGCTGAGACGCGAGAGGTGACGAGTGCGAGTACACCTGATCAATCCCAGTCACGTCTCGTTCGGGGTGGCCGTGATCACCCCGCGGTGGCTGTTCGTGCTGGCAGCGGCCACGCCGGCGGAATACGGGGATCCCGTGCTGGTGGATGAGACCCTCGAGCCGTTCGACCCGGCGACGATCCAGGCCGGGGACGTGGTGGGGATCGGCATCCACACCGGCAACGCGCTCCGCGGGTACGAAGTCGGCAAGGCTGCCCGTGCGCGGGGCGCGGCGGTGGTCTACGGCGGGATCCACGCCACGTTGTTCCCGGACGAGCCGCACCAGCTGGGCGATGCCACCACGGTGGTCACCGGCGATGGCGACACGATCTGGGGGCAGGTCGTCCGTGACTGCGCGGCGGGGCTGCAGCAGCGGACCTACGCGGCGGGCCGCGTGCCGGGCGAGGCGATGATCCCGGCGCGCTGGGACCTCATCCCGCCGGGCCGGTACATGTGGGCGTCGGTGCAGACGGTGCGCGGGTGCCCCAAGCACTGCTCGTTCTGCTCGGTGTGGCGCACCGACGGGCAGCAGCCGCGGGTGCGCACGCACGACGCGCTCATCGAGGAGATCGTGCAGCTGCGCCGGCTGGGGTTCCGGTTCGTGGCCCTGGCGGACGACAATTTCTATCCCGTGTCGTACGCGGACCTGGCGGCGGCCGGGCGCCGCGAGGACAAGACGCGGCTGCACGAGCTGCAGCGCATGCGGGACGAACGGATGGCGTTCATGCGGGCGCTGGCCGATCTGCCGTCCGACATGAACTTTTTCACCCAGATCACGATGGAGGCCGCCGAGGATCCCGAGTTCCTCGACGCGATGCGCCGGGCGCGCATCCGCGGGGCGCTGGTGGGCATCGAGTCGATCACGCCGGCCGGCCTGAAGGACGTCTACAAGGACTTCAACGCCTCGGGCACCGACCTGGTGGCGCAGTTGCGCGTGTTCCGCGACCACGGCGTCCATGTGCTCGGGTCGTTCATCTTCGGGCTGCCGAGCGACACGCCCGACACCTTCGACGCCACCACCGCGCTCGCGTTCGATGCCGGCCTCACCTTCGCGCAGTTCGTGATGCTCACGCCGTTTCCCGGCACGATCGACTTCGATCGCTGGGCGAAACAGGCCGACGCGGAGGGCCGCGCCGTCAACGGCGTGCCGGTGAGCCGGCACTGGCTCATTCCAAAGAACGAGCGGCCGCACATCTACACCCATCACCCGCTGATGGGTCCCGAGGAGATCCGGTCGCGCACGCAGCGCGTGTGGGACCGCTTCTACGCCCTGCCGGCGGTGTGGCGCCGCTCGCGATGCGTGCCCACGTTGCGGGGTCGCCTGGCGTTCATCCTGCTGTCGAAGCTCTACCGGCAGATGTACGCCAACACGGGCATCACCACCGACAGCGGGCGCGTGTCGCGGTCGGTGCGCTGGGCGCGCTGGATCGCGACGCCCTGCCAGAAGCTCTTCGTCTCTCGGCCGATGCCCGATCTCGTGGCGCCATCGGCCATTGCCGGCCCAGCAGCCTGAGGCCTGACGGCCTAACGGCCCAACGGCCTGTCTGAGGTGTCTCATGTCCACCTCCGTGCGGGAGCTCTGTCTTCGTGACGTTCGTCGTGTGTCGGCGGGCCTGGCGTGCGCGGCGGCGCTGGGCGTAGCGCTGGCGGCCGTGCCCGCGGCGGTGGCGCCGGCCGGGCGCTGCGAGCCCGTGGCGGGCGCCGATGCAGGGTCCGCCGCGTCGGCGCTGCCGGTGCTGCGCGAGCGGTCCTACCGGATGGCCGGCCGCGTGCGGCTGCTGCTCTTCTGGGTCCGGCGCGATCCTGTCGGATCGGGCCGGATCGTGTGGCGCGGCGACGCGGGAGGGAATGTCGGGCACGAACTGCTGATCGGGACCGATCCCGCCCTGGCCCCGCGCCACGTGAACCGCTGGGGCTACATCGCGGAGGACCGGCGCGATGGCGAGACCCGGGTGCTCGGCGTGATGAGCACGTCCGAGGAGAAGAACCTGTCCGACATCACCAACGCGTCCGGCGCGGCGCGGGGACGCTTCAAGGCCCTGCACGCGACGGTGGCGGCCAGCGCCATCTGCACGCGGGCCAGTACAGTCGAAACCGAACGCGACCTCACGTTGCACGATGCGCCGGCACTCCTCGATCGCGTGCGCGGGCAGATGACCGGCGCGGGCGGCGTCGAACGGACCATCGAGCCCGGCGTGCGGCCGGGGTTCCTGTCGACGGTGGCGGGGCTGGTCGACGAGGTGGTGGCGGCCGACCCGGGCCAGTCCCGCCGCCTGGCGGGGCGCTCTGCCCGGTACATCCACAACCAGAAGGTGCTCGAACTCGTCCTCGAGCAGGTGCGGCCGCTGCCGGGCGCGGGCGGCGGTACGGCGCCGGTGCGGGCGGAGTTCGCCATCCGTATCGGGGGGCGGACGCGTGAGTCGTTCGAGCTCGAGTTTCCTACACGCGGCCCCGATGCGGGCGTGCCCACGATTATCCGGTATCAGCCGCGGTGGTGGCTGCAGGCCGAACTGATCCTCGAGCGCGGCGACCTACCGGGCCAGGCCCCAGCGGGCGGCCAGCTCGCGGACGTTCAGCAGGTGCAGCACCGGGACGCCGCGGCCCGCAAAGCGGGCGAGCAGGCCGCCCCGCAGCGCGCGCGCCGCTGAGGGGTCGAGCCAACCCGACCGCAGCCGCAGCACCGCCTCGTCGTCGCCCAGCGCCGCGGCGGCGCCGCCGGTGTTGACGAACACGACAGCGGCCCCGCGCGTCTGCCGGTCGAGGACGTCCAGCCGCAGGCGCACGGCATCCGCGTCCGAGGCGGGTCGCAGGACCTCGGCCCGCAGGCGTCGCGCGGCATCCGCGGCAATTCCCTCCGCCATCGTGCGCGCGTCGAGTTCGAGATCGAGACCGCGATCGCCCTCGCCGCCAATCGTGACAGCCGCCGACACGGTCGTCATCACCCCGGCTGCGACCAGCCGCGCTTCGATCTCCGGCCAGGTGAACCCCGGATCGGTCGCCCCCCACGTCGATGCCGTCACCGACGACACGGCCACGACGCGCGCGCCGAGCGCGTCGGCGGCGCAGCCGAGAGCGACGTTCAAGCCGGGGAACGAACCTGACAGATTGGCCGCCACCACCGAGCCGCGGCCCACGCCGGCGCCGGCCAGTTCCCGGACGAGCCGCGCCGCCCACGCCGGATGGGACGCCAGCCGCTTGGCCTCCAGGCTGCCGAGCGTGGTCATCAGCGGCGAGACCTCGGCGCCGACAAACGCCACCGTGTCGGGCGTGCCTCCGCGATCGAGAAACGCACCGGCGTCCGACTTGGCCGTGTAGATGAGGTGCGCGGCCTGGCGCATGCGCCGTTCCGCCGCCTGCTCACGGGCTTCGAGGTCCGCCGGACCCGGCAACGATCGTGGGCCCGGCCAGCGGGGCCCGGGGATGATGCCGGCGGTCACCAGCGCGAGCGCCGCGATGATCAGCACCCCGGCCGCGGTCAGCAGGGAGGGCGGGAGGCGGACGGGCGGGGTCGTCACGGCGCGTGCCCCCTCACCACAGCCACGGACCGATGAGCGCCAGCAGCAGGCGGACAACCACGGCCCCGGCGACGGTCATCGCGATCGTCGGCCACAGGCCCTGGTGGATCGCCGTGTGCGCGATGAGGCCCGGCACGAGGTAGCCCACCGCGCGGAGGTCGGCGGGCAGCGCCGGCGCGGCGCCGATGAGGGCGGTGTACGCACCCTGGCAGACGAAGCCCGTGAGAATCGTGATCCCGAAGCGGCGCCGGCCGTAGAGCACGACGAGGCGCATCAGCCCGTGCCGGACGACGGCCCAGGTGGCCATCGCCACCCCGAAGGTCGCCAGCAGCCGTCCCGGCTGATCCAGGTGCAGCGCCAGATAGCCGGGCACGACGAGACCGCCCGAGGCGAGCCCGAGCACCTCCGTGAAGACCAGGTTGACCGCGATGCCGAGCGCGAGCGCAATCTCAACCACGGTCCCGATCCCCGGCCACGGCGGCGCCGACGCCGCGGGCATCCAGGTGCTTCGTGTTGCCGCACAGCACCACGGTCCTGATGCGCGGGTCCGCGATCAGCTGGTCGCGCAGCGTGCGGGCCAGCAGCGGCAGCGGCGTGAAGCCCAGGCGCGTGGCCTCCAGCGCCAGGCCCACCTGCTTGCGCGTGGCGCAGTCGGGCGTGTCGCCGGTGACGAGCACGGAGATCCCCGGGCCCCGCCACAGGTCCGCTGCGGCGAACTGCCGCAGGCGCAGCGGCCGATCGGCCCGGTGGTTGAACACGAACAGCCGCTCGCCGGGCAGCACTTCGCCGTCGAGCAGGCGGGCGAGCGACTCGGGGTCGTTCGCGGCCGAGGCGTCGACGACCGCCACGGTGCGGCCGGCGACGGTCCAGGTGGTCACACTCATGGCCCCGGGGTCCTCCGGTGCCGCGCCCATGGCGTCCAGCGCCACGTCGTCGGCCAGGCCCACGGCGCGCGTCACCGCCAGCGCCAGGGCGAGATTCTCGTGCTGCCAGGCGCGCCGGGTTCCTGGCGCGAGGTCCGCGGCCGGCCGCACCACCGTGGTGCGCCGCCGCCGGGCTTCCGCCTCGAACGGCGCCGGGTCGGGTACGTCGCCGAGCACGAGCACGCCGTCGTCCGGGACGGTCGCGGTCAACGCCCGCGCGACGTCGGCGGCGGTGGCGCCCATCACGTCGGCGTGATCGGGGCGCGCGTTGGTGATGACGCCGATCGTGGCGCGGATCATGCCGTGCTCGCTGACGGCCTGCAGGGCGGGATCGATCGCCATGCACTCGAGCACGATGGCGTCGGCGTTGCGGCGGCGGGCTTCCCGCAGGCACCAGAGTTGCTCACGGATGCTGGGCGGCGCGCGGCGGACCACCGGCTGCTCGGTGCCGTCGGGCAGGATGAGCCGCGCCGCGGTGCCGGTCGTCTTGGCCAGTGTGCGGCGGCCAGACGCGCGCAGGGCGGCGGCGACCAGGCGTGTGACCGTGGACTTGCCCCGCGTGCCGTTGACGTGCACCCGGATCGCGATGCGCCGGTGAGCGCGGTCGCGCTGCCAGCGCTCCCAGCCGCCGGCCGCGAGCAGGCCGCCGAGCACGACCGACGCGACGGCGGCCACCATGGCGGCTCAGGCCTTCCGGTACGTGCCGGCCACCCGCCGGCCCGTCGTGCGCACGAGCCACTGCGGCGTGTACCGCATGATCTGCACGAGGGCCCGGTACTGCCACCCGTTGATCCAGAGGTCGTCGCCGCGCATCACCGCGTCGTAGGCCTCGCGCGCCACGGCGTCGGCCCGCAGCCAGACCCAGGACGGGAACTTGCTGACCTGCGGGCGCATGCCGTTGACGTCGTGGAACTCGCTGTAGGTGAATCCCGGGCACACCGCCGTCACGTGGACGCCGTGTTTCCGGACCTCGAGGGCCAGCGACTGCGAGAACTTCGTGACCAGCGACTTCGCCGCCCCGTAGAGCGTATGGCCCGCCGACGGCGGCGCGAACCCGGCGACCGACGACACGTTGATCACCCAGCCGCGCCGGCGCGCAATCATGCCGGGCAGGAAGATGTGCGTGAGGGCGGCCACCGCCGTGACCATCACCTCGAGGAAGTCGCGGTGCGCGGGCCACGGCGTGTCGAGGAAGGAACCCGTCAGCCCGTAGCCGGCGTTGTTCACGAGCGCGTCGATCTCGAGGCCGGCGGCGCCGACCGCGGCGGCGAGGCGGCCGGGGGCTGCCGGGTCCGCCAGGTCGGCGGCAATGACGAAGACGCGGCAGGCGTGGCGCTCGCGCAGTTCCCCGGCCAGCGCGTCCAGCCGGTCCGCCCGGCGGGCCGTGAGGACGAGATCGAAGCCTTCGGCGGCGAACACGCGGGCCAGTTCGGCACCGATGCCGGCCGAGGCGCCGGTGATCAGGGCGGTCCGCTTGGCAGACGGATCGGGCATGGAGAGAGTCTACCAGTAGTGCAGGGCTTCAGCCCGGGCCAACGGGGCCGTTCGGCCATTCGGCTCTCGGCCGTTCGGCGGAGGCAGGCCGTTCGGCTCTCGGCCGTTGGGCCGTTTGGCGGAGACAGGCCGTTCGGCGTGACCGCGTGATCCCTTCTTGCTACTTGCTTCGTTCTTCTACGCGTGAACCACAATCCCCACGCCCGGCGCCCCCGAGCCCCGAGCCCCATGCCCCATGCCCCATGCCTGTATACTGGGAAGATGCCCGACCGTCAGAAGCCCGCACCTGTGGTGGCCAACCCGCTGCGCCGCAACGTGGCCATCATCGCCCATGTCGACCACGGCAAGACGACGCTGGTCGATGCGCTGCTCTTTCAGAGCGGCACGTTCCGGGCCAACGAGCGCGTGGCCGAGCGCGCCATGGACAACATGGACCTCGAGCGGGAGCGGGGCATCACCATCCTCGCGAAGAACACGGCCCTGCACTACGGTGACACGCTGGTGAACATCGTCGACACACCGGGGCACGCGGATTTCGGCGGCGAGGTGGAACGGACGTTGTCGATGGTGGACGGCGTGCTGCTGCTGGTGGACGCGTCGGAAGGGCCGCTGCCCCAGACGCGGTACGTGCTGCGCAAGGCGCTCGAGCGCCGGCTGCCGCCGATCCTGGTCATCAACAAGATCGATCGGCCCGACGCGCGCATCCAGGAGGTGCTGAACGAGGTGTACGACCTCTTCATCGATCTCGACGCCACCGAGGAGCAGCTCGAGTTCCCGATCCTCTACACCAACGCCCGGGCCGGTACCGCCACCCGGGACCAGGCCGTGCCCGGCACCGACCTCCGGCCGCTGTTCGAGGCCATCGTCGACCACGTGCCGCCGCCGCTCGGCAATCCCGACGCCCCGCTGCAGCTCTACGTGGCCAACCTCGATTCGAGCGATTACGTGGGCCGGATCGCGATCGGGCGCATCTTCAACGGGCGCGTGCGGATCGGCGACATGGTGGCGGTGAGCAAGCTCGACGGCACGCTGCAGACCACGCGGGTGACGAAGCTCTACGCCTTCGAGGGTCTCAAGCGCGTGGACATCGAGTCGGCGTCCGCGGGGGACGTGGTCTGCCTGGCGGGCATCGCGGACATCACGATTGGCGAGACCGTGACGGACCCGGAGCGGCCCGCGCCGCTGCCGGCGATGGCCATCGACGAGCCGACGGTGTCGATGGTGTTCGGCGTCAATACGTCGCCCATGGCCGGCCGCGAAGGGCAGTTCGTCACGTCGCGGCAGATCCGCGACCGCCTCAACCGGGAACTGCTGGGCAACGTGTCCATCCGCCTCGAGGACACGGAATCGCCCGAGCAGATCAAGGTCGTCGGCCGCGGTGAGCTGCAGCTGTCGATCCTCATCGAGATGATGCGCCGCGAAGGCTACGAGCTGCAGGTGTCGCGGCCGGAGATCGTGACGCGCGAGGAGGACGGCGTCCGGATGGAGCCCGTCGAGGACCTCGTCATCGACGTGCCCGAGGACTACCAGGGCGTGGTCATCGCCCAGGTGGGCGGGCGCAAGGGCACGATGACGAAGATGGTGAACCACGGCAGCGGCCGCGTCCGGCTCGAGTTCGAGATCCCGACCCGGGGCCTCATCGGCTTCCGGTCGCAGTTCCTCACGGACACCCGCGGCACCGGCATCATGAACCACCTCTTCCGGGCGTGGCGGCCGTGGTTCGGGCCCATCCCGTCGCGGACGACGGGGGCGCTGGTGGCCGACCGCAACGGCGTGGCCACCGCGTACGCCATCTTCAACCTCCAGGAACGCGGCGAGATCTTCATCGAGCCCGCGGCGCAGGTCTACGAGGGGATGATCATCGGTGAGAACGCCAGGGCCAACGACCTCGACGTCAACGTCACCAAGGAGAAGAAGCAGACGAACATGCGGGCGTCGACGGCCGACGACGCGATCCGCCTGGTGCCGCCGCGCCTGCTCGGCCTCGAGCAGGCCATCGAGTTCATCAAGGACGACGAACTGGTCGAGGTGACGCCGAAGACCATCCGCGTGCGGAAACGGATCCTCAACGCGAGTTTCCGGCCGAAACGGACGGAGTAGCGACGCCCGTTCTCCTCGAGGCGTGCTCCTTCTTCCTTCTTGCTTCTTGCCTCTTGCTTCTTGCTTCTGTCTTCCGTCTTCTGTCTTCTGTCTTCTGTCTTATCTCGTGTGCCGATCGATGACCCGCTCGATCGCCTTCCGGCACACGCGGCAGAAGCCGACGTCGTCGCGCGTGAACATGATGCAGTCGGCCTCGGGCCGGTAGAGACCCTTCGGCTCGTACGACGCGCCCTCGAAGGCGCCCACCTTCCCCGCGTGCGTCATCGACGAGAGGAACTTCGTTTCCCACGCCTTCTGGGCGGCGAACAGCTTGTCCATCTCGCTCTCGGGGGCGGCGGTGGCCCGCAACTGGCGGCGCCTGGCCTGAATCGACCGCGACTCCGCCTCGTACGCCTCCTTGTCCCACGGCGTCGGCAGCGGCGTGCCGGGGGTGACGAGGTCCTTCCACTTCAGCTGCGCGGGATCGTGCAGGGCCGTGACATTGGGCTCCCAGGGCTCGAGCTTCTCGCCGCCGGTCTCGTAGGCGACGTCGGACGTGTAGTACTCGTCGCCCAGGCCGGCGAAGTGGTGGCCGAACTCGTGCACGAAGATGTACTCGGCCGAGCCGCTGTCGACGGCCACCGTCGCGTGGTCGTTGAAGATGCCGCCGCCGCCGTAGTAGCGGTTGTTGATGAGCACTTCCACCGCGTCGTAGGGCGCGGCGGCGGCCACGTCGCGCCAGGCCCGGTTGTCGACGGCCAGCGCGTAGCGCTCGGAGTCGAAGACGTTGTAGGTGAGGCCGAGCGGCGTGCGGCGGTGATCGCCGGTGCGCGGGTTGTGGGCCCCGGACTGGGCCGTCGGCAGGTCGATGGCCCGGACGTTGAAGTCCGTCCGCCGGCTCCTGTACGGCTCCATCGAGAACATGACGTCCACGAGCCGCTTCACGTCCGCGTGGAACTTCGGGAGTTCGGCCGCGGTGTACCCCTCGCCCAGCAGCAGCAGGTCCACCTTCGTGGCGGCCGGCCCGTGTTCGACGACCGTCCAGACCCGGCCCTGCGGGGCGAGCGGCGCCCGGTTCACGAACCGCGACTGCGGATCGATGACCGTGGACCACACCTCGCGGAAGGCGTTGCGGGCATCGCGCTTCTTCAGCACCACCTGGACGTCGCGCGCCGGCCACGGAAATCGCACGGACTCATGGAACGTGCCCGGCCCCGCCTTGGCCTCGGGCGTGGTCTCCCACTCGCCGAAGAGCGACGCGAACCCGCGCGAGTAGATCACGCGGTTGGTCCGGCGATCCACCACCTCGATCAGGTACTTGCCCAGGTTGGTGTCGTCGACGAGTTGCGTGCGGCTGCCGGACCACGGTCCGTCGTTCACCACCCGGTCCAGGGCCACCGACTCGCCGGCCGGCCCGCCGGAATGGAAATAGTCCACCCGCATCGTGTCGGGCGTGAACAACTCGGCGTACGGATCAACGGTGGCCACCGCCGCAGGGCGGAGTCCGGCCAGGGCGGCCAGCACCAGGAGCACCAGGAGTCGGGAACGCATCGGACCACCTCGCAGATGGGGCGGGGACATTGTACAGGGACGTGGGGTGTGGGGATTGTGGTTCACGCGTAGAAGCAAGAAGCAAGAAGCAAGTAGCAAGAAGCAAGTAGCAAGAAGGGATCACGCTGTCACGCCGAACCGTGAACCGTGAACCGTGAACCCTGAACCGTGAACCCTGAACCCCGTCCGCCCGGTGTAGAATGGCCCGCTCTGGTGTGGCGGTGAAGGCGTGACGAGATCGACCGTGACCATCCGTTTCCGTTGCTGGGGGGCCGCCGTGGCGGCCGCCGTCGTGTGGAGTGTGCCTGCCGCGGCTCAGGAGAGTGCCGGCGTGAACCTGCCGGGCATAGCCCGTTTCAGCTCGCCGACAGCCACCGTGGCCCGGGATGCCGCAGGCCACGTGACGGTCAGGGCCACGCGTGTGGCCCGGCCCATCACCCTCGACGGTGCCCTCGACGACCCCGTGTACCAGGAGGTGGAAGCCATCGGCGGGTTCCTGCAGCAGGAACCGCACGAGGGCCAGCCCGCCACCCAGCGGACCGACGTCTGGCTGCTCTACGACGACCGGAACATCTACGTGGCGGCCCGCTGCTGGATGACCGACCCGGCCGGGCTGGTGGCGAACGAAATGCGGCGCGATGGGTTTGCCATCTTCCAGAACGACAATTTCGGGGCGTTCTTCGATACCTTCCACGATCGGCGCAACGGCGTCTTCTTCTACACGAACGCGCTCGGCGCGCTCTCGGACCAGGCGGTCACCGACGAGCGGGACACGAACCGTGACTGGAACACGGTGTGGGATCTGCGGACCGGGCGGTTCGATCAGGGCTGGACCGTCGAGATGGTGATTCCGTTTCGTTCGTTGCGCTACCCCGCGCCCGGACCCCAGCACTGGGGCGTGCAGTTCCGCCGCATCGTCCGCGGCGTGAACGAGTTTTCCTACCTCACGCCGATGCCCGCCGCGTTCACCCAGCGGGCCATCGCCCGGGTGTCGCAGGCCGCCACGCTGGTGGGGCTCGAGGCGCCGCCCGCGGCGCTGAACCTTGAACTCAAGCCCTACACCCTCGGCAAGGTCGAGACAGACCTCGGTGCCGTCGAGCCGTTCACCAACGACGTCACCGGGGCCCTGGGCCTCGACACGAAGTACACCTTCAAGAACGGGCTCGTGGCGGACCTGACGGTCAATACCGACTTCGCGCAGGTGGAAGACGACGAGCAGCAGGTGAACCTGACGCGGTTCGGCCTGTTCTTCCCCGAGCGCCGGGACTTCTTCCTCGAGGGCGCGGGCATCTTCGCCTTTGGCGGCGCGAGCGTGAGCCCGCGGGGTGGCAGCCAGCAGGGGCCGCCGAGCAGCACCCCGATCCTGTTTTACAGCCGGCGCATCGGCCTGTTCGAGTACGGTGACGATGACGAGTCGGCCAGCGTGCCCCTGGTGGCGGGCGGCCGGATCACCGGGCGGGTCGGCGCGTTCACCATCGGGGCCCTCGACATCCAGCAGCGGGCGTCGGCGGCCATCGGCGCGCCGGCCACGAATTTTTCCGTCGTCCGCGTGCGCCGCGACATCCTGAAGCAGAGCAACATCGGCGTGCTCTTCGCCAACCGGTCGCGCGCCACCGACGCGCCGGGATCGAACCAGACGTTCGGCGCCGACGCCGCCTTTACGTTTCATCGCAGCCTGACGATCAACACCTACTACGCCGCGACCCGGACCGAGGGGCGCGAGGGCCGCGATGCCAGTTACCGTGCCGATGTGCTGTGGACGGGGGACCGGTATGGGTTCGAGGCCGAGCACCTGACGGTGCAGCCGAACTTCAACCCCGACGCGGGTTTCCTCCGGCGCGAGGACTTCCGGCGCAACTACGGCATGGTCCGCTTCAGCCCCCGGCCTGGCGGATCGAGCCCGATCCGCAAGTACCAGTCCGAGGTGTCGTTCGACCACTTCACCGACAGCGACGGTCACCTCGAAACGCAGCTGGCGCGCGGCGTGGTGGGGATGGACTTCCAGAACGGCGACGACTGGCGCCTGGAGGTCACGAACAACTACGAGTTCCTCGACGAGCCCTTCGAGGTCGAGGACGGCATCTTCGTGCCCGTGGGCGGGTACCGGTTCACGGATGCCGAAGCCCGCTACCAGATCGGCCCGGCGCGGCGGATCAACGGCACGCTCTCGGCCGGGGCGGGGCAGTTCTACGACGGCACGCGGGCGCAGGCGGGCTACCGCGGCCGCATCGAACTGTCGTCGCGGCTGGGCGTCGAGCCGGGCCTGTCCTTCAACTGGGTCGACCTGCCCGGCGGCCGGTTCGTGGCCAGGCTGCTCACGGCGCGCGTGAACTACAACCTGTCGCCCCGCAAGGCGCTCTCCGCGCTCGTGCAGTACAACTCCGCCGGCGACGTCATCGGGGCCAACCTGCGGTTCCGCTGGGAGTTCCGCCCCGGATCCGACCTGTTCGTGGTCTACAACGAGGGCCGCGACACGGAGTTCGGCGTGCGGCACGCGGCCCTGCAGGCACGCACCTTCGCGATCAAGGTCACGAGGCTGTTCAGGTTCTGACAGGCTCTTCGGCCATCGGGCCGTGCGGCTGCCGGCCGCGACCGCCAGGAGCCTATCGGCTCCGCGCCCTTTCCCTGTAACCTAGAACCATGCTTGGACGCAAAACCAGCGGGTCGGTGGTCTGCGTGTCGTGCGGCAACCTGGTGGGGGTCAACGACGAGACGTGCTACATGTGCGGCCGGCGCAACCCCGGGCTGTGGGGGTACGCGCCGCTGCTCAGGCGCCTCGGGAACGACATGGGCTTCGTGCCCCTCGTCATCACCGGGTCGATCGGGCTGTATGTCGCCGCCCTGGTCGCGTCGGGCGGCAATATCCGCATGAACGGTCTCTTTTCGTTCCTCGCGCCGAGCACGATGAGCCTGTTCCTGTTCGGGGCCAGCGGCGCGGCGCCGGTCTTCGAGTACGGGCGCTGGTGGACCGTCCTGAGCGCCGGCTGGCTGCACAGCGGGGTGCTGCACATCCTCTTCAACATGCTCTGGGTGCGGCAGCTCGGCCCGGCCTGCGCCGAGTTCTACGGCGCCGGGCGCATGGTGATCATCTACATCGCCGCCGGCGTGATGGGGTTCGCCGTCAGCTCGACGGCCGGCGTCGTCCTGGCCGGCGTGCCGATCTTCTTCCTGCGCGGTGCGTACTTCACGGTCGGGGCGTCGGCCCCGCTCTTCGGCCTGCTGGGGGCGCTCGTGTACTACGGACACCGCACCGGCAGCAGCCTGACGCGCCGCGAAGCGCTGCACTACGCGCTGATGCTGGGCCTCTTCGGCTTCATCATGCCCGGCATCGACAACTGGGCGCACGCGGGCGGGTTTGCCGGCGGCTGGCTGATGGGGCGCATCCTGGATCCGCTCAAGCCCGAGCGGATCGATCACCTGCTCATCGCGGTGCTGCTGCTGCTGGCGACGGCCGTGTCGGTGGTGGCGTCCATCCTCCACGGACTGGCGCTCTTCAGGGGGTGACCAGGTTCCAGGTTCCAAGTTCCAGGTTCACGGTTACGACCGGCCGTTGGGCCGTTCGGCTTCTGGCGTTCGGCCGGGGCACGTGGAACATGGAACCGCGTCCCATGCCCCACGTCCCATGCCCCACGTCCCGTGCCACGCGTGCCGGGCCCAACGGCCAAACGGCCGAATAGCCGAACGGCCTACTTGACGTTCTTCAGGATCCCCAGCAGGAAGTCCCAGTACTTCTCGACGGTGTCGATGTAGATCTTCTCGTCGGGCGAGTGGACGCCCTCGAGCGTGGGCCCGAATGACACCATGTCCATCCCGGGGTACTTCTCGCCGATGATCCCGCACTCGAGGCCGGCGTGCACGGCCTTCACCTCGGGTTCCTTCCGGTACAGCTGCTTGTAGGTGGCCTTCGCCGTCTTGAGGATGGGCGAGTCGAGGTTCGGCTTCCAGCCCGGGTAGCCGTCCGATCCGGTCACCGCGGCGCCCGCCAACTCGAAGACGTGGCGCACCGTGGTGGCAATCTCGCCGATCTCGGAGGCCACCGAACTGCGCTGGCTGGTCTGCACGACGATGTCCTTCTTGCCGGTGGTGATGACCGCCAGATTGGTCGACGTCTCCACGAGCCAGGAGATGTCGGCGCTCATCTTGATGACGCCGTGCGGCATCGCGGAGAGGGCCATGCTGAGCTTCTTCTGCAGGCCCTTCTTCAGCACCTTGCAGCGGCCCTTCACTTTCGCGGCCGTCACCTGCAGGTCCGGCTCCACCGTCGCCAGTTCGGCGCGGACGGTGGTGTTGAGCGCGGCCACGGCGGCCAGGGCGGCGTCGAGCTTCTTCGCGGGCACGAAGAGCAGGGCCACCGCGTCGCGGGGAATCGCGTTGCGCTTGTTGCCGGCGTCGAACCGCGCCAGCCGCCCGCCGTGTTCGGCCAGCAGCATGATCGCGCGGTTGGCGATCTTGATGGCGTTGCCGCGGCCCTTGTCAATCTCGAGGCCCGAGTGGCCGCCCCGCAGGCCGCCCACCTTCAGCTCTACGCCCACCGTGCCGGCCGGCGCCGCCTCGGTGTCGAGCATCCAGGTGCCGGTGGTGTCGCGGCCGCCCGAGCAGCCGACGTAGAGCGCGCCCTCTTCCTCGGAGTCGAGGTTCAGCATCGTCCGGCTCTGCAGCAGGTGCGGATCGAGCTCGCGGGCGCCGGTGAGGCCCGTCTCCTCGTCGATCGTGAACAGGAACTCCAGCGGACCGTGCTGCAGCGTCCTGTCGGCCATGATGGCCAGGCTGGTCGCCACCGCCACGCCGTTGTCAGCGCCGAGCGTCGTGTCGTCGGCCATCATCGCGTTGCCCTTGCGGACCAGCGTGAT
>CAYNDV010000069.1:0-23201 GCA_964396055.1 uncultured Vicinamibacterales bacterium
CGCCGCTGTTCCGGCCGCCGCCGCCGCCGAAGCCGCCCGGCCGCTCGGTGCGGGGCCGCGCTTCGTTGACCGTCAGCGTCCGGCCGCCGAACGCCTTGTCGTGCAGTTCGGCAATGGCCTTCTGGGCGTCGGCGTCTGAAGCCATCTCAACGAACGCGAAGCCGCGGGCGCGGCCGGTGGCCGCATCGCGCATCACGCTCACCGAGTCCACCTGGCCGCACTGGCCGAACAGTTCCTGCAGATCCTGCTCGCCCGCGCTGAAGGGGAGGTTGCCGACGTAGAGTTTCCGACCCATGTTTCCTGTCTCCTCGTCTCGCTCACGAGACCAAGGCCACCCGCGGCCGTGGCCCGGGCGGCGTGACTGATGCGACGATCCACCTCGGATCGTCTGACGTGGCAGCTCGTGACTAAGCGAGAACGTCGCGGAGGACCGGAACCAGACCGCGGTTCGGCTCTGTCGCGGGTCACTGCAGAGGCGGGCTTCCACGCATATTGTGCCACATCCGGGCGCGGAGGGGAAATCAGGCCCGGCGCCGGCCCGGATTCGCCTCCGCCCCCGGCGGGTTACCGCCCGGCGAAGACCAGGTCGCGGAACGACTCGGGCCGGTGGAAGCTGGGATCTTCCGGGACCGACCACGCGGCGTAGATCGCGTCGCGCTCCGGCTCGGCCGGGCCGTGCGGCCGCTTGATGCGAAACACGTTGAAGCGCCAGCGGTCGCCGGGCCTGGGGGGCACCAGGGCCGCCACGGCTCCGGAGAGGGTCGCCAGGCCGCTCCACGGCAGCCACGCGAGCGCCATCCAGCTGCCCGGGCGCATCCCGCCGCAGGCGCCGGGGACCACCGTGCTCTCGAGACCCGCCCAGTTCCAGTCGCGATCGCCCGAGAGGGCGGGCCACGGCTCACGGATGCGCAGGTCCGTGACGACGTTGATCGGGCTGATCTCGAGCTCGGCGTAGTCGCGGCCCGAGCGGGTGGGGTCGAGGAAGATCTCGACGACTTCCTCCTCCCAGATGGGGTCGTCGCGCCGCGTGCAGGTGTGCCACGGGTGCTCGTCGCAGACGTCGAAGCGGACGGCCAGGCCGTGGGTGTTCCACAGGGCCGAGAACCGGGTGCGGGCGGCCTCGGGTCCCCACTCGATTCGCGGGGCCGACTCCCATGCGGGGTCGTGTCCGGGCAGCAGCGTGGTGGGCGCGGCGTCGGTCCAGGCGGCCTCACAGGAGGCGTCAGGCGGCACGGGCGTAGCGGGGCGGTACAACCGGGGCATGGCGGCCCGCCTTTCTGCGGCGTGGAGGAACTGCGCCAGTATCCGCCCGCCGCCCGCGGCCGTCAAGCAGGAGGGCGGCTGGCCGGGCGGCTGGCCATCGCGGGCGTGTCCCTGATAGATTGCGAGGGCTGGCAGCCCCCGCCTGACGCCGGGCCCCGCGCCCGGATCTTCCAGAAAGGTCGTCCTGCGATGCGCCATCTTCTTGCGTGCGCGGTCTCCGGTATGCTCGTCCTCGTGACCCCCCTGTCCGCCCAGGCGCCGCCGCCCGCGGCGGCCGACAATCCGCTGCTGCAGGCCTGGACCACGCCCTTCGGCGTGCCGCCGTTCCACCTGGTCAGGCCCGAACACATCCTGCCGGCGCTCAAGGAGGGCATCGCGCGCCAGCGCGCCGAGGTGGAGGCGATCGTCGCCAATGCCGCCGCGCCGACGTTCGCCAATACGATCGAGGCGCTGGAGTTCACGGGCGACCTGCTGGCGAAGGTCAGCCCGGTGTTCTCGAACCTGCAGTCGGCCAATACGAACGAGCAGCTCCAGGCGATCAACCGCGAGGCCGCCCCGCTGCTGACGGCGCTGCGCGACGACATCCGGCTCAACCCGCGGCTCTTCGCCCGGGTCAAGGCGGTGTGGGAGACGCGGGCCTCGCTCGGGCTGACGCCCGTGCAGGCGCGGCTGCTGGAGGAGACCTACAAGAGCTTCGTGCGCGGCGGGGCCAACCTCGACGCGGCGCAGCAGGAACGTTTCCGGGCGATCAACCGCGAGCTCTCGACCCTCGGCATCAAGTTCGGCGACAACCTGCTGCACGACACCAACAGCTACCGGCTCGTCCTCGAGTCGGCCGCCGACCTGGCCGGGCTGCCGCCCGCCGTGGTGGCCGGCGCGGCCGACGCCGCGAAGGCCGCCGGCCTGCCCGGCACGTGGGTCTTCACCCTCCAGGCGCCGAGCATCTGGCCGTTCCTGCAGTACGCCGACAACCGCGAGCTGCGCCGCCAGATCCTGACCGCGTACACCACGCGCAACGATCACCGCGACGCCTGGGACAACAACGCCGTGCTGGCGCGCACGGCGGCCCTGCGCGCGGAGCGCGCGGCCCTGCTCGGCTACAGGACCTGGGCGCATTTCGTCCTCGAAGAGAACATGGCGAAGACGCCGGACCGGGTGTACGCCCTGCTGAATCAGCTGTGGGCGCCGGCGCGGGCGATGGCCGTGCGCGAGGCCGACGATCAGCGCGCGCTGATGAAGACGCTCGGCCACACCGTTGCGCTCGAGCCGTGGGACTGGCGCTATTACCAGGAGAAGGTGAAACGGGCGCGGTTCGATCTCGACGAGCAGGCCGTGCGCCCGTACTTCAAGCTGGACAACGTGCTGCAGGGTGCGTTCCGGGTGGCGGGCCGGCTCTACGGCCTCACCTTCACGCCGCGGCCGGACCTGCCGGTGTACCACCCGGAGGTGAAGGCCTTCGAGGTGAAGGAGGCCGACGGGACGCACCTGGGCGTGTTCTACGCCGACTACCACCCGCGTCCGGGCAAGCGGGTGGGCGCCTGGAGCAGTTCGTATCGCGGGACGCGGCTCAAGGACGGCCAGCGCGTCACGCCCGTCGTCGTCAACGTCTGCAACTTCTCGCGTCCGGCGGGGGACCAGCCGGCGCTGCTCAGCCTCGAGGAAGTGGGCACGCTCTTCCACGAACTCGGCCACGGGCTGAACTCGCTGCTGTCGAAGGTGCCGTACCGCAGCCTCGGCGGCTTCCCGCGCGACTTCGTCGAGGTGCCCTCGCAGATCATGGAGAACTGGGCGACCGAGCCCGAGGTGCTGCGGGAGTACGCGACGCACTACCAGACCGGGGAGGTCATCCCGGCGGCGCTCGTGGAGAAGCTGAAGCAGTCGGCGCAGTTCGATCAGGGGTTCGCCACGGTCGAGTACGTGGCGGCGTCGATCCTCGACATGGACTGGCACACGCTGACGCCGGGGCCCGACAAGGATCCGGCGGCCTTCGAGGCGGCCACGCTGGCGCGGCTCCAGATGCCGAAGGAGATCGTGCCGCGCTACCGCAGCCCCTACTTCAGCCACATCTTCGGGCCCGGCGGCGGCTACGCGTCGGGGTACTACGCCTACATCTGGAGTGAGGTGCTGGACCAGGACGCGTTCCAGATGTTCCGCGAGCGCGGCCTGTTCGACCCGGCGACGGCGCGCGGCTTCCGGACCATCCTCGAGAAGGGCGGGACCGAGGACGCGATGGCGCTCTACACGGCGTTCCGGGGCCGCGAGCCCAGCGTCGAACCGCTGCTGCGCAAACGGGGCTTCGCGCCGGCGCGGTAGGCCCGGCGGCGAGGCGGGGATAGAATCAGGCCCGGGTGGTGGCCGCGGCGGCGCGGCCCACCGACCCGGGACGTGCGGTCCGGAGGGCGAGCGTGAAGGTCGGCCTGGTCGGCACCGGCAACATCAGCGAGACGCACGCGCGCGCCGCAGCGGCTGCGGGCCTCACCGTGTCGGCGGTGGCGGGCCGCACGCTCGACGGCGCGCGACGGCTCTGCGAACGTCACGGCGGCACGCCGTACGCGTCGCTCGACGCCCTGCTCGGCCACCCGGGCCTGGATCTCGTGTCGATCTGCACGCCCTCCGGCCTGCACGCCGATCAGGCCATCGCGGCCGTGCGCCGAGGCCTGCACGTCCTGGTGGAGAAGCCGATCGACATCTCGGCGGCGCGGGCCGACCGCCTGATTGCCGAGGCGGCCAGCGCCGGCGTCTGCCTGGCGGTGGCGTACCAGGACCGGTTCGCGCCGGGGCTCGTGGCGGCGCGCGAGGCGCTGGCGCTCGGGCGCCTCGGCCGGCCGCTGCTCGTCGAGGCGCGCCTGCCCTGGTTCCGCCCGCCGTCCTACTACGCGGGGTCCGCGTGGCGCGGCACCCGGGCCCTCGACGGCGGCGGCGCCCTCATCAACCAGGGGAGCCATACGGTGGACCTCCTGCTCTGGCTCCTGGGGGACGTCGTCCGGCTCTCGGCGATGACGGCGACGGTGCGCCACGCCATCGAGGTGGAAGACCACGCCGCGGCGCTGCTCGAGTTCGAGAGCGGCGTGTGCGGCACGCTGAGCGTCACCACGGCGGCGTGCCCCGGCTTCGCGCGGCGCATCGCGATTTCGGGCACCGAGGGCACCCTCGTCATCGAGCGCGACACGATCGTCGCGGCGGTGGGTGCCGGCGGGCCGCTGCCCGGCATTCCCGTCGAGCCGCCCGCGGCCGACGACGGCCGGGCGGCCACGCCCGTGGTGGACGACATCAGCGGCCATCGGGCGGTCTTCGAGGATCTGGCGCAGGCGATCCGCACCGGCGGGCGCCCGCGCTGTGACGGACCAGACGGCCGGCGCAGCCTGGCCGTCATCGACGCGGTGTACGCATCTGCGGCAGCGGGCGGCGCGCCCGTCACGCTCACGCTGCCGCTGCGGGGGACCCCGGCATCATGAAGCCCTTCCTTGGCGACGACTTCCTGCTCGACACCGGTGTGGCGGTTGATCTGTACCACCGCGTGGCGGCGCAGCAGCCCATCATCGACTATCACTGCCACCTGTCGCCGGACCTGATGGCGGCGGACCACCGGTTCCGGTCGATCACCGAGATCTGGCTCGACGGCGACCACTACAAGTGGCGGGCGATGCGCGCCAACGGGGTGCCCGAGCGGTTCTGCACGGGCGAGGCCAGCGACTGGGAGAAGTTCGAGGCCTGGGCCCGCACGGTGCCCGACACGCTGCGCAGCCCGCTCTACCACTGGACGCACATGGAGCTGCGCCGGCCGTTCGGCATCGGCCGGCTGCTGTCGCCGTCCACGGCCCGCGCCGTCTTCGATCGCTGCAACGATCTGCTGCAGGGAGAGGGCTTCACGGCGATGGGGCTGCTGCGGCAGTTCCGCGTCACGGTCGTCTGCAGCACCGACGACCCCGTCGACACGCTCGACGCCCACCGCCGGCTGGCCGCGCGGCCCTCGCCGTACACGCGCGTCTACCCGACGTGGCGGCCGGACAAGGCGCTGGCCGTCGAGGATCCGGCGGCGTTCAACGCGTGGGTGGCCCGGCTCGAGCAGGCGTCGGGCGTGTCGGTGGGCGGGTCGTTCACGCGGTTCATGGACGCCATCGCCGCCCGGCACGATGTCTTTCACGCCCTCGGCTGCCGCGCGTCGGATCACGGCCTCGAGACGCTGGTGGCCGACGACTGGGACGTGGCGGGCGTGCAGGCGGCCTTCGATCAGGTCCGCGGCGGCACGGCCCCCGACGCGGCGCAGGCCCGGGCGCTGAAGTCGGCCATGCTGCACGAGTTCGCCGTGCTCGATCACGCGCGCGGCTGGGTGCAGCAGTTCCACATCGGCGCGTTGCGCAACAACAACACCCGGCTGAAGCGGCGCCTCGGGCCCGACACGGGGTTCGACGCCATCGGCGACTTCGACGTGGCCCGGCCGCTGGCCCGGTTCCTCGACCGGCTGGACGAAACCGACCATCTGGCGAAGACGATCCTCTACAACCTCAACCCCCGCGACAACGAGGTGCTGGCGTCGCTCATCGGTTGTTTCCAGGACGGGTCGGTGCCGGGCAAGATGCAGTACGGGTCGGCCTGGTGGTTCCTCGATCAGCTCGACGGCATGACGAAGCAGATGAATGCGCTGTCGAACCTCGGGCTGCTGTCCCGGTTCGTCGGCATGGTCACCGACTCGCGCAGCTTCCTGTCGTACTCGCGTCACGAGTACTTCCGGCGCCTGCTGTGCAACCTGATCGGCGGGGACGTGGAGCGCGGCCTGCTGCCCGACGACCGCGAGGCCCTCGGGGCGCTGGTGCGCAACGTCTGCTTCGCCAACGTGCGGGACTACTTCGGGTTCACGCTGGGCGAGGGGACCTGACGGCCGTTCGGCCGTCCGGCCGTCCGGCTGACGGCCCAACGGCCTAACGGCCCTCTTCCCTGACGACGGGCTTGATCACCCGCGAGCCGATCGCGCCCAGTTCGCGGCGCAGCGCCTCGAACATGGCCTCGCCGTCATAGAGGCCGACAATTGCGCCGCCTGATCCGGCGAACTGCGCCGACGCGCCGCAGCGGCGGGCCGTCTCGACCTGCGCAATCTGCCACGACGGCAGGTTGTAGATGCCGCGGCGCGTGTCGAAGTTCTCGTCCATCACGCGGCCGAGCCGCGCCGTGTCTCCCGTCACCAGCGCCTCGCGCCCCTGCCGGGCCAGGTCGGCGAAGCGCACCATCGCGCCGACCACCTCGGGTTCACCGCGGTTGAACCGCTCCCGGATGTTGTTGTGGAACACCTCGGTGGGCTCGCTGAGCGCGTCGTGGTACGCCAGGTACAACGGCGGCAGCAGCCCGGGGTCGAGGGGCTCGTACCGGTAACACGTCAGGCCCGCCACCTGGCGCTCCAGCGACGTGCTGAAGTCCATGTAGACGAGGTTCTCGTACACCTGGATCACGCGGTCCTGGAGGCCCGCCGTGATGCCGAGCTCCTCCTGTTCGACGCGCAGCACGAAGGACGGCTGCGCCTCCTGCGGGATCGCGATGTCGTAGAACTCCATCAGGCACCGCAGCGTGGCCACGATGATCGCGCTCGATCCGGCGAGGCCCACCTGACGGGGGACGTTCGTCGAGTACCGCACCGAGAAGTTGCGGTCGTGCAGCGCCACGCCCTGCGCCTGGCAGTAGTCGACGAACTTCTTGATGGTGGCCTTGATGAGGCGGATGCCGCCGTAGTAGCCGTGCAGGCGCACGTCACGGGCCAGGTCCTGCACCGACCCGAACGTGGCGCGGTCCCCCTCGGCCAGGACGATATCGACCGTGTCCCACTCGTAGAGCACCACCTCGGCCCAGAAGTTCCGGACGCTGATGGAGATCGTACGGCCGTTGTACCCGTCCGACGGGTTGCCGACCAGGCCGGCGCGGGCGTAGGCGCGTTTACGCGTGAGGAACATCGAGCAGGTGCTCCAGGTGACGGCGCAGCGCGGCGCCGTGGCGCGGGTCGGCCAGGGCGAACTCCACGAACGCCTGGAAGTAGGAGTCGAAGTTGCCGATGTCGTACCGGCGTTCGTCGGGATTCAGCCGCACGCCGTACGCGCGCCCGCCCTCGCGGATCACCGTGCGGATCGCGTCGGTGAGCTGGATCTCGCCGCCCCGGCCCGGCGTGGTCCGGGCGAGGGCCTCGAAGATGGACGGCGCGAGCACGTACCGCGCGGCAATGGCCAGCCGGCTCGGCGCCTCTTCGGGCCGCGGCTTCTCGATGAGGTCGTCGATGGCGAAGATGTCGCCGTCGCCTCGGGGCTTCGCGATGCCGTACTGACCGACCTCCTCGACGGGCACCTCCTCGAAGGCAATTACCGCCGCCGCCTCGCGCTCGAGGAAGCAGGCCTTCATCCGCTGCACGACCGTGCTCTCGGCGTGCATGCCGATGATCGAGTCGCCAAGCGCCACCACGAACGGCCGGTCCCCCACGAACGACCGCCCGCACAGGACCGCATGGCCCAGGCCCAGCGTCTGGCGCTGCCGCGTGAAAAAATACTGGACGGGCGTGCGCTCGTAGGCGAGTTCCGCCAGCAGCTCTTCCTTGCCCGTTTCCCGCAGCGTACGGATGAGGTCGCCGTCCAGGTCGAAGTGGTTCTCGATGGAGGCCTTGCCCGGGCCGGTGATGAACAGCACCTGGCGCATGTGCACCCGGGTCAGTTCCTCGACCACGTACTGCACCACGGGCTTGCGGCCCACAGGCAGCATTTCCTTGGGCTGCGACTTGGTGGCCGGCAGCAGGCGCGTGCCGAGGCCGGCGACGGGGACGATGGCGATGTCGATGTCGGTCATGGTGTCTGGTTCGACGAGCGGCCCGCGGCGCAGGGCACCGCGTGCGGGCGGCCCTGTGGCCGCCGGGATCCGGATCCGGGGGGCTCCGTCACCCTGTAGTATAGTGCGCGCACCTCGGCGGACGCAGCCCGGCTCCGGCGGCTCCGTCCCGGGCGCACCACCCATGCCGAAGCGCGACATCGTCATCTCCGCTGCCGCCTTGACGGTGGCCGTCCGCACCGCGATCGAAGCCGCGGGCGTGCCGGCGCCCGTCGCCGCCGTCGAGGCTGGCGTCATGGTGGACGCCGATCTCGCCGGCGTGCCGTCGCACGGCGTCGTCATGCTGCCGCGGCTGCTCGCGGGCCTGCGCGACGGCTGCTGCCGTGCGAACCCGTCGGTGCGCCTCTTGCGCGAGCGCGGCGCGACGTGCGTCCTGGACGGCGACAACGGCCCCGGCCGGTTCGTGGCCGTCACCGCCATGGATCACGCCGTCGCCCGCGCCCGCCTGCATGGCGTCGGCGTCTGCCTGGCGGTCCACACCACGCACTGGGGGCGGGCGCACGCGTATGCCTGGCGCGCGGCAACCGCCGGCATGGTGGGCCTCTGCACCACCAACGCGATTCCGACGCTGGCGCTGCCGGGCACGGCGGCGGCCGCGCTCGGCAACAACCCGCTGGCCATCGGCGTCCCGCGCGGCGGGAGTCGTCCCCCTGTCGTCGTCGACCTCGCCATGACGCAGGCCGCCCTGGGGAAGGTGGGCACGCACAGCCGCGAACAGGTGCCCGTGCCGGACGGATGGGGCCTGGACCGCGAGGGCCGCCCCTCCACCGACGCGTCCGCCATCCTGGCGTCGGGACTGCTGCAGCCGATGGGCGGCCATAAGGGCGTCGGGCTGGCCGTGATGATGGAACTGCTGACGGCGGGGCTGGCGGGCGGCCTGCTGGGCCACGAGATCCACGCGCGCGACGCTTCGGGGCTCGACCCGGACGCCAGCAAACTGTTCGTCGCGATGGATGCCGACGCGTTTGGGGGCGCGGCGTCCCTGGCCGCGCGCGTCGATGCCCTGGAGGCGCACCTGCACGGCCTCGACGATGGGGCCCGGCTGCCCGACGAGCGCGGCGCGCGCACGCGCGAGGCGCGCCTGCGGGACGGGATCCCGCTGCACCACGACATCGTCGCGACGCTCGCCGCCGCCGGCGTCGTGCTCGACGCCTGAACCGGGCGGCGTGCCGCCTTCCAGACCGGGAGCCGGGCGTATGATGAGTGAGGCCACGAGGGGAGAGCCAGTGATGACGACCAGCGCCAACCCGTTCAATCGGCAACGGCTGACGGGCGACCTGCTGCGGGAATGGCAGAGCCTCCTGAACCTCGGCGCCGAACTCCTCGGCGTGCGAGCCGGTCTCATCACACGGCTCGACCAGAACCGCTTCGAGATCCTGCTGTCGAGCGACACGGCCGGCAATCCGTACGCGGCGGGCTACAGCGACCCGTATCCCGACTCCGGGTGGTTCTGCGAACAGACATTGAAGCAGCGCGATCGGCTACTCATCCCCGATGCCCGGCAATCGGAGGTGTGGAAGGACAACGCGGCGGTCGTTCAGCTCCACATGGTGTCGTATGTGGGCGTGCCGGTCACGCAGCCTGACGGGGGGCTCTTCGGCACGGTGTGTTTCATCGACGACAAGGCCAACGCCCACAACGCGCTCCACCTCGACCTGGTGGATCGCATCAAGCGGCTCGTCGAGTTGAACCTCCGCATCCTGCACGATGCCGAGCAGATTGCCGCGCGCGATCGTCTCCTGGATGGCCTGAGCCGGATCTATCCCATCTGCGCGTACTGCAAGAAGGTGCGTCAGTCCGAAGGCGGCACGTGGGTGGACGTCGAGCTGTACGTGAGAGAGGTCACCGGCCACCGGGCATCACACGGCATCTGCCCGGCGTGCCTGGAGCGTGAACTCGCGGACGTGCACGCCCTGCCGCCCGTCACGGGCACGCCGCCGGCGTGATCCGGCGACGCGCGTCGACGCGCCCGTCCCCACACGGGCAGGGCTGAAGCCCTGCACTACAGCGCGGCGGTGGTGCGGCGTGGCGTCGGTCTGGGCGTCCGTCGTGGCGTCCGTCGTGGCGTCCGGCTTCAGCCGGACGAGGCAGGGGGCTGGCCGACGCCAGCCCCTAGATCTTGACGTTGACCACGTCGATGAGGGCGCGGTCGCCGATGCCGAGGCCCTTCGCGGCCGCGTTCTCGATGTGGCGGCACTGGGACGTCTTGTCGTGGAGGCCCGCGGCCCGCCGCCTGGCCATCAGCGTCTCGCGGCAGATGACGTCCATGGCCACCGGGTCCGTGCCGATGTAGATCGCGTTCTCGCGCCACACCACGTCGGGGCTGCCGGGGCCGGGCCCGCCGTCGAAACACCCCTCGGTCGAATCCAGGACGATGAGCGGCATCTTCGTCGTCTGGAAGAAGTGCGAGCACGCCTCGGTGATGAACGGCTCGCAGTTGCCGCTGTGCGCCTGGCGGTGGTTGCGGTAGCAGCCGAAGGCGATGTTCTTCAGCGCGAAGGTGACACCGGCGCCGCCGTGGTCTTTCATGACCGGGAGGTTGACGGTCACGTCGGTGAGCTCGGCCGGGATGCGGTCCATGAGCGCGGGACCGCCCGACGTCTCGGCGGCCACGGTGCTGTACTGCGTGCCCGTCATGATGTGCTCGCCGTGCGGCCCGCGCCCAGGCTGGTAGGTGCCGGGGCCGAAGTGCTCGGGCTTGCGATCCCATACGATCAGGTCGTCGGGCTTCACGCCGGCCTGCAGCACGCCCGCGGCGACGGCGTTGGTCACCTCGTGGGCGGTGAAGACGAGGGGCCGGCCCAGCAGGTTCAGCTTCAGGCCGACGCGCATGCCGGGCTTGAAGAAGCGGCCCCAGGCGTCGGCGGGCTTCGCGGTGCCCGTGAACTTCAGCAACCCCTGGTTCACCATCTCGGCCACGACGTCCGGCACGCGCGCGTCGCCCTTCCACACCCGCGCCGACTCGACCCGGACGATGGTGGCGCGGGCCGGCGCCGCCTCCGTCAGGCGTCCTGCGGCGGTGGCCGCCAGTGTCGTGCCCACTACACCCGCTACGAATTCGCGCCGCGTGATGCCGTCGTTCCTCGTCATGGGAGCCTCCCCGGTGTCTGGCGGATCCTACCCCAAGTCCGCCTCACCACGGTGCATTGACGTGGGCATCGGTCTTCGTTACGATCCGGCCCGCCCCCCGTCGGCCTGCTTTCCCCGGCCACGTCCTAGCCCAGTCCCCTCATCGTGGAGCCGATATGAACACCCATCGGATGCGTGTATCCGCCCTCGTGCTGGCGGCGTGTGCGGTGATCGTTGCAAGTCAGGTGTCCATCGTGGGGCGGCCCCGGCCGGCGGGTCCCACCGGCGGGCCCATCGGCAACATCGGGACGGCCAAGATCAGCCAGACGCTTTCGGGCGTCGCGGCCGACACCGCCTGCTTCGGCCCGGTGGTGAACGGCAACGGACGATTCGTCGCGTTCGCGTCGGCGTCGACGACGCTGGCGGCGGGTGACACCAATGGCGCGAACGACGTGTTCGTGGTCGACCGGTTCACGGTGGCGATCGACCGCGTCAGCGTGGCCTCGGACGGATCCCAGGGCAACGCCGGCAGCGACTCGCCGGCCCTGAGCGGTGACGGCCGCTACGTGGCCTTTGCTTCGATGGCGTCCAACCTGGTGCCCGGCGATGCGAACAGCCGGTCTGACGTCTTCGTCCGCGACCGGCGGACCGGGGAGACGACGCGGGTGTCGGTGGGATCGGGCGGCACCGAGGCGAACGATCACAGCTACGACCCGTCCATCAGCGGCGACGGGCGGTACGTGGCGTTCACGTCCTTCGCCTGGAACCTGGTGTCGGGCGATACCAACGGCAACCCCGACGTGTTCGTCCACGACCGCCAGACCAACACGACGATCCGCGCGTCCCTGAACGCGGCCGGCGAGCAGGCGACGGGGCTGAGTTTCCAGCCGGCGATCTCGTTCGACGGCCGGTACGTCACGTTCGTGGCCAACGGCTTCCCGGGCGCCGCGCCGGTGAACATGGTCTACCGGAAGAAACTGTCGGACGGGTCGTTCAGCGCGATGAGTGTACGCTACAACGGCACGGCGCCGGACGGCCACTCCTCCGAACCGTCGATCAGCCGGGACGGCGATGTCGTGGCGTTCACGTCGGCGGCGACCAATCTCCTCGAGGGTCAGGTGCTGGCCCCGGGCCATGTGTACACCCGCCGCAGCAGCACAACCCGGCTGGTGTCGGCGGCAGGCGAGGTGCCCGCCAATGGCGCCAGCGCCGCGCCGGTCATCTCGGCGACGGGTACGCACGTGGCGTTCCGATCGGTCGCCACGAACCTGGTCGGCGGCGACACCAACGGCGTCGAAGACGTGTTCGTGCACAACCGGGAAACAGGGATCAACATCGTCGTTTCGGTTGCGGATGCCGGCACCCTGGGGAATGGCGCGTCGGCAGCCCCGGCCATCAGCACCGACGGCACGCTCGTGGCGTTTTCGTCGGCGGCGACCAACCTCGACAACAGCGGGGACTTCAACGGCGTCGCCGACATCTTCGCGCGGCGCTGGCAGCGCCCGCCCGCCGCGCACGTCGACTTCGACGGCGACGGGTTCGGCGACATCTTCGGGACCAAGGTCACCGGCCTCTGGAGCATCTGGCGGGGCACCGGGGCGGGCATCTTCGTCGGCGAATCGCAGGAGGGGGTTGACGCGCTGGCCGCGCCGGTCGCGACGGGGAAGCTGCCGTGGGCCAAAGCGCCGCAGGGCGGCGACTTCGACGGTGACGGGCTGGCCGACCTGTTCGACATCAAGCCGACGGGGGCGTGGATGGTGGCCCGCAACGACGGCGCGGGGGGCTTCGTCATCGAGTCGGGCACGTTCGAGCGGGGCTTCAAGATCGTCGTGATCGACCTCAACCACGACGGGCGCAGCGACCTGCTGCTGATGAACGGCAAGGCTGGACGGTACGTGCAGTGCCGCCGGACGTTTGCCAACGAGTTCATCTGCACGGAGGCGGATCCGGTGGTCGGGGGAGGGGTGCCGTACATCGCCGAGCGATCCAACGCGAGCCAGGGTTACCCGGACGTGTTCGTCCACTTCAAGTCAGCGGGCTGGGCGACCTGGCTGGTGAACAACGGCAACGGGACCTTCGGGCAGACCTCAGCCGGGACCGGCCTGCCGAAGGGCTGGACGGCGAATGTCGCCGACATCAACGGTGACGGCAACTCGGATGTCGTGTTCTACAAGCCGGGGTCCGGACTCTGGTGGGTGGGGTTCAACGACCCGGGCGCAACGCCGTCGTACACCATCGTGATGGAACCGCCCCAGACGACGAAGTGGCCCCGGGGGCAGCTGTTCTACGCGGGCGATTTCGACGCCGACGGGCGGCAGGACTTCCTGCTGAACAAGGCGCTCCAGAAACCCTCGACCTTCCAGATGGCCCGCGACGGCGGCACGTGGGAAGCGCACTCCTTGACGATGCTGCTGACGGGATGGCGCGTCGTCGGCGTCGGGAACCTCGACATGGTGGATGGAGACGACACCGTCTACTACCACAAGGCGACGGGTGCGTACTACTCCCACCAGTACTACACGGGCGGGGCAGTCGTGCGCGGCGTCAGCGGCGCCCTGCCCAAGGGGTTGATCCTGGTGGTGCACCGGACAACCGTGCACTGACGGGGCCGAGACAGTGTAGACTCAACTCAGGGCGACGGTGGTCAGACCGGTGTCCGTCGCGCAGGAGTGAGCTATGTCCGAGTTCCAGAAGCACCTCTACCTCATCCTCTACCCGAACGAGGCCCTGGTGGCGTCGCAGCTGTCCCCGGCCGAGTTCGGCCGCCACTACTGCATCGGCAGCACGCGCCATTTCTCGGGCAAGGTGATCTTCGCCGAGGTCGACGTCAATTACCGGAACGACTACTTCCGGCTGGACGACTACCTGGCCGCCACCGAGTCGGGCGTGCCGGGACGGCCGAAGAAGACCAAGTTCGTGAAGTCGTACCGCGTGCTCGAGAACCTGGACTTCGCGGCGCTCAAGCAGCTGTATCTCGTGACGCCCGACGGCGCCGTGCTGGGCCTGGAGCGCGCGGCCGAGCCGCCCACCGCGGGCCAGGGCCCGTTCCGGGTCTACCAGGAGATCTGCCCGCTGCAACTGGTGGTCGCGTCGCGCCTGGCGCCCCACGAGTTCGGCGCCTACATCACGGCCGGCACCTGGTCGAAGGGCGCGCCGAAGATGTTCTTCACGCAGTGGGACCTGAACCTGGAGGAAATCGTGACGCGGGGCGGCGTGTACGCCAGCGGCCTCGGCCCGATTCCCAACGTCAGCCCCGACGCGTTGCCCAACGCCCTGAAGGAGCTGCGCGAGGACGCCAACAAGAAGACGAAGACCGTCAGCCTGAACCCCAGCGTGGATGTCATGAGCTACAAGATGATCAAGCACGGGTTCTGGTTCGCCGCCGGCGAGGAGACGGTGTTCTTCCGCATGCCGTCGATGGAAGAGCTGCACGACAAGCACCACGTGTGGTGGCGGAAGCTCTAGCGGCGTGACGACGTGACGCCGGCGCGGGCCGGCGGTCCCTGGCGGCCGCCGGCCCGTTGCCGTTTCCGGTAGGATGCCTCCGTGACGACCGAATCCAACACCGCCCCGGCCGTGGTGTGCCGCGGCCTGCGCAAGCGCTACGGCGACGTGGTGGCCGTGGACGGCCTCGACCTCGAGGTGCGCACCGGCGAGTGTTTCGGCCTGCTGGGGCCCAACGGCGCCGGTAAGACCACCACGGTCGAGATCCTCGAGGGGCTCCTCACGCCCGACGGCGGCGAGGTGACCGTGCTGGGCTGCCGCTGGGGCGCCGGCGACGATGCCGCCCTGCGGCAGCGCCTCGGCATCCAGCTGCAGGAGACGCAGCTCAACGACCGCCTGACGGTCGTCGAGATTGTCCGCCTCTTCCGGTCGTTCTACCACCGCGGGCCGACGGTCGACGAGGTGATCGGCCTGGTGGAGCTCGACGCCAAGCGCGACGCCCGCGTGGGCAAGCTCTCGGGGGGCCAGAAGCAACGCCTGGCCGTGGCGTGCGCGTTGGTCAACGAGCCCGACCTGCTGTTCCTCGACGAGCCCACGACCGGCCTCGATCCCCAGTCGCGGCGGCAGCTGTGGGCCCTGCTCGGGCGGTACCGCGCCCGGGGCGGCACGATCGTGCTCACCACGCATTACATGGACGAGGCCGAAGCGCTCTGCGACCGCGTGGCCATCATCGATCACGGGCGCGTCATCGCGCTCGGGGCGCCCGCGCATCTCAAGGCCTCGCTCGGGCCGGATTACCCGGACGCGACCCTGGAGGACGTCTTCGTGGCGCACACCGGACGGCACCTGCGCGATGACTGACCGGCACCCGCCCCGTCCGCTCGTCGAACTGACGCTGATGCGGCTCCGCGAGTTCGTGCGCGAGCCGGAGGCCGTGTTCTGGGTCATCATCTTCCCGCTCGTGCTGGCCGCCGCGCTCGGCATCGCGTTCCGGCACAAGGGCGACGAGCCCGTCCTGGTGGGCGTCGTGCAGGGGCCGGACAGCGGGGCCACGCGGGCGGCCCTGGCCCCCGCGCCGGGCATCACCGTCGAGGACGTGGCGCCGTCGGCCGTGGACCGCGCCCTGCGAGACGGCCGGATACAGGTTGCCGTGGTCCCGGGGACGCCGCCGACCTACCGGTTCGATCCGACGCGGCCCGAGAGCCGCCTGGCCCGCCTCGTCGTCGACGAAGCCCTGCAGCGCGCCGCCGGCCGGACGGACCGGTTCGCCGGGCGCGATGCGCCGCTCGACGTGATCGGCGCGCGGTACATCGACTGGCTGGTGCCCGGGCTGGTGGGCATGAACATCATGGGCACCAGCATGTGGGGCATCGGCTTCTCGATCGTCTGGTCCCGCACGCGCAAGCTGCTCAAGCGCCTGGCGGCCACGCCCATGTCGCGGGTGGACTACCTGCTGGCGCAATTGCTTGCGCGGACGGTGTTCCTGGTGGGTGAAGTGGGCCTCCTGGTGGTGTTCGCCTGGGCCGTGTTCGACGTGCCGGTGCGGGGCTCGGTGGCGGCGCTGTCGCTGGCGTCGCTGCTGGCCGCCCTCGCCTTCGGGGGGCTGAGCCTGCTCGTGGCCAGCCGGGCGGCCACGATTGAAGCCGCCTCCGGCTGGATGAACTTCGTCATGCTGCCGATGTGGGTCGTCTCAGGGGTGTTCTTCTCGTCGGCCCACTTCCCGGCCGTGACCCAGCCGTTCATTCACGCGCTGCCGCTCACGGCGATCAACGACGCGCTGCGCGCGATCATGCTGGATGGCGCTTCCCTGGCCGCCGTGTCGGGCGAACTCGCCATCCTGGCCGGCTGGGGCCTCGGCAGCTTCCTGCTCGCCCTCCGCCTCTTCCGCTGGCAGTAGGGCGGCGGTGACGGTAGAATCGCGCATCCGGCCCCCCGGAGTGCCTGACTCATGCGCCTCACCTCATCGTGGTTCTGTGCCGTGACGTTGCCGTTCCTCGCCGTGTCCGCCCTCGCCCAGCAGCCGCCCGCCACGCCCGCGCCCGATCCCGTGGTGGCGAAGGCTCTGGCGATCCACGCCCGCGCCCTCACCCTCGACACGCACGTGGACATCGGCGGGGCGACCTATGCCACGCCGGCGCTCGATCCCGGCGCCCCATCGACGCCGCTGAAGTGCGACCTCACCAAGATGGAGAAGGGCGGCGTGGACGGCGCCTTTCTGGCGGTCTTCGTGAGCCAGGGGCCGCTCGACGCCGCCAGCTACACGCGGGCCTGGGAGCGGGCGATGACGGGGTTCGCGGCGCTGAAACGCCTGACCGAGGACATGTATCCGGCCCGCAGCGCGTTCGCCCGGAACCCTGACGAGGTCGAGCGCATCGCGAAGGCCGGCAAGCGGGTCATCATGACCGGAGTCGAGAACGGGTACCCGGTCGGTACCGATCTCGCCAACGTCGGACGCTTCTTCGACCTCGGTGCGCGCTACATCACGCTGGCGCACAGCGGCCACAACCAGATCTGCGATTCGTCGAGCCAGGCCGATCCCCTGCACAACGGCCTGTCGCCGTTCGGCCGGCAGGTGGTGGCCGAGATGAACCGGCTCGGCATGATGGTGGACGTGTCGCACATCTCCGAGAAGGCGTTCTGGGACGTCCTGGCGGCGTCGAAGGCGCCGATCATCGCGTCGCATTCGGGGGCCCGGGCGGTCTGCGACCACGACCGCAACCTCACCGACGAGCAGCTGAAGGCGCTGGCGAAGAACGGTGGCGTGATCCAGATCGTCGCGCTCGGCAGCTACCTCAAGGCGGAACACCCCGAGCGGCGCGTGGCGGTGGCGAAACTGCGCGAGGAACTGGGTCTGCCGGCGTACGGCCGTGGCGGGCCGGGCGGCGGCGCGGGCCGGCCCAGCCTGGCCACGATGACCGACGAGCAGCGCGCGGAGTACATGAAGAAGATGGAGGCCTACCGCGAGCGCGTGAAGCCCATCGATGCGCAGTACCCCGGCGCGACGCTGAAGGACTTCGTGGACCACCTCGACCACGCGGTGAAGGTGGCCGGCATCGATCACGTCGGCATCGGCACCGACTTCGACGGCGGCGGCGGCGTGCCCGGCTTCAACGACGACACCGAGGCCCCGAATGTCACGATCGAGCTGGTGCGCCGCGGCTACACCGAGGAGCAGATCGTGAAGATCTGGGGCGGCAACCTGATGCGCGTGTGGCGGGACGTGGAACGGGCGGCCGCGGCGCAGAAAGGGCAGTGAGGTGGCCGGGCGGGCGCCTGTCGCGTGCGACCGCTGCGGTGCCGGCCCGGCCGGCGCCGACCTGTTCGCGCACTGCGCGCTGTGCGGCCTGCGGCTGTGCGACGACTGCCTCGCCGGCGGGTGCTGCGGCCAAGTGCCGGCGGTGCCGGCCGGCGTGCCGCCCGCCCGCGCCAGGCGCGTACACCACACGAGCCAGCCCGGGCGCACGAAGCGCCGGGCTGGCCCGCGTCGACACCCGACAGGCTGACGCCTACTTCTTCGCCGGCGCCCCCACGATCTCGTTGGCCAGCGCGTCGGCCTTGTAGACCTTCCGGAACGCCTCGATGATTGCCCGCGAGTCGACCGACACGGCGCGGTTGATCGACTCTTCGTAGATGTAGTACCCGGGCAGCATCTGGATGTTGCCGTCGAAGATCAGGCCCACCAGCTCGCCCTTCCGGTTCACCACCGCCGAGCCGCTGTTGCCGCCGACGATGTCGTTGGTGCTGACGAAGTTGAAGGGCGTGGCCGGCCCCAGCGCGCCCTTGGCCTCGGCCCAGCGGGGCGCCAGGTCGAACGGCGGCTGGTTCTTGTTCTGGTCCGCCCGCGCGTAGAGGCCCGCGAAGACGGTGTAGGGCGCGACCTTCTTGCCGTTCTCCACGTAACCCTTTACCGCGCCGTACGACAGGCGCAGCGTGCCGGTGGCGTCGGGATACGCCTTCGCGCCGTCCACGGCGAACACGGCCTGGCCGATCTTCGGGTAGGTGGCCGCCTGCACGGCGGCGACCTCAGTTTCGTACTTCTTGGTCACGGCCTGGGCATCCGCCTCGAGCGAGCGCGCCAGCACGATCATCGGGTCGGTGGAGGCGTCGATCGTCGCCTTGCCGCCGGCCTTCAGCAGCCGCTGGATCTCCTCGTCGCGCAGCCGGCAGCCGTCCACGAGTTCAGCCGCCCGCGCGGCCGGCGTCTTGTCGCCCAGGATGCGCGTCACGATGGCGTGCTTCGGGCCGAGGAACGTCTGCATGAAGGTGAGCGACTCGGTGAGGTTCATCTTGTCGCGCTCGACGTTCACCGCCGCAGCTGACAACTGCGCCGGTCCGCCCGGCCCGCCCGGGCCCCGCGGGGCCGGGGCGGCACCGGCTGCCGGCGGGTTGTAGGCGGTCCGCACCATGTTGCGCGCAATGGCGAACAGCGACGAGTTCAGGCCCGCCGCGTTGGCGATGAAGTTGCGCTCGGCGTCCAGGTCACGGGCCACCTGCAGCGTCTTCTGGATCGTGTCCCAGGCGTCGCCCAGTTCCTTCTGCTTCTCGGGGTTCTTCGCCAGTTCGGCGCGCAGGCGCTGTTCGGTGGCGGCCTTCTTGGCCATCAGCGCCGGGTCCTTCAGGCCCGCCAGCCGGCCGCGCTGCGACTTCAGGCCGTTCTGGATGCCGAAGAGCTCCGACGTGGCCAGGCGCGCGTTCTCCGCGTTCAGCGCCATCCACTTCTTCGTGGCCGCCTCGCGCATCTCGAGGCTGGCCACCGAGAACGGCAGCGCCACGTCGCGCAGGTACTCCAGGTGCGCCACCGTGTTCAGGCGCTGCGTGGCGCCCGGGTGGCCGGTCGTGAAGACCAGTTCGCCGTCCTTCGTGCCCGCCGGCGACCACTTGAGGTAGTTCGGCGTCTGCGCCGGCTTGTCGTTCTCGTACAGCCGGAACATGCCCACGTCGAAGTTGTAGCGCGGGTAGGTGAAGTTGTCGGGGTCACCGCCGTAGAACCCGGCCTGGTACTCGGCGCCGAACACCAGCCGCACGTCGTTGTAGGTCTTGTAGGTGTAGAGGTGGTACATCGCGCCCGCGTAGAGCGACACCACCTGCTTCGAGACGCCCGCCTGCGGCGTGCCCTGGATCTCCTGGATCGCCTTCTGGCGCGCGTCCACGGCCGCCTGCGCCGCCATGCCCGCGGTCACGCCGGCGTTCACCTTCGTCGTCACGTCCTCGATGCTCTGCAGGACGCTCAGCGTCATGCCAGGCACCTTCAGCTCGTCGGCCTGGGTGGCCGCGTAGAACCCGTGCTTGACCAGATCCTTCTCCTTCGTGCTCAGGCGCTGCAGCGAGCCGAGGGCGATGTGGTGGTTCGTCAGGACCAGGCCGTTGGGCGACACGATCGATCCCGTGCCGCCGCCGAACCGGATCGTGGCCAACTGCAGGTGCTTCAGCCACGCGTCGGTGACGTCGAACTTGTACTTGGCCTTGATGGCCGCCTTCGGCACGGCGTTGTACGGCCAGAACCCTTCGTCGGCCCTCGGCACGGCCGTGAAGGCCGCGCCCAGCACCAGGAGTGCGAGCAGGAAGACTAGCGGTCGTTTGATGCTCATCGTGTGTCCTCGAATATGACGGTCCGGGTAAGACAACCGGGGGCAGGATCACCCAGGGAATGCCCGCAAAGGCCGGGCAACCCCTGACTCTAGTGGGCCGACGCGGGGGGAGTCAAGCCGGACGCCGGCGGCGGTGCGGCCCCGTGGCGCGCCCCGCGCGGAGTGCCGGACCCCGGCCGCTCACGACGGCGTCACATCGGGGGTAGACTCTCCGGGAGATCCGCTGGCCATGCTGCACAACCCATGGGTCGCTTCCCTCGTGCTCACCTTCGCGTTCGTGACGCTGGTGTGGCTGCTCAGCCTCCGCCTGCGCGACAGTTCCATCGTCGACATCTTCTGGGGCCTGGGGTTCGTGGCCATCGCCTGGGTGACGCTGGCGGCGGCTGATGGCCCGCCACACCCGCGGGCCTGGCTGCTGACCGGCCTGGTGACGGTGTGGGGCGTGCGCCTCTCCGGGTACATCCTCCGGCGTAACTGGGGCCGCGGCGAGGACTTCCGCTACCGGGCCTGGCGCGACCAGGCCGGACCCTCCTGGTGGTGGCGCAGCTACGTCAAGGTGTTCCTGCTGCAGGGCGGCATCATGTGGCTCGTAGCCGCGCCGGTGGTGGCCGGACTGACCCGGGACGCGCAGCCGCCCCTCGGCCTCGTCGATGCCCTGGCGATCCTCGTGTGGGCGGTCGGATTCGGCTTCGAGGCCGCCGGCGACTGGCAGCTGGCGCGGTTCAAGGCCGACCCCGCCAACCGGGGACGGCTCCTGACGACGGGGGTCTGGCGGTACACGCGCCACCCCAACTACTTCGGCGACGCGGCCGTGTGGTGGGGCCACTTCCTGCTGGCCGCGGCGGCCGGCGCATGGTGGACGGCGTTCAGTCCCGTGCTGATGACCTTCCTGCTGGTCCGCGTGAGCGGCGTGGCGATGCTCGAGTCGGCCCTGCGCGAGCGCAAGCCCGGCTACGCCGACTACGTGGCCACCACCAGCGCCTTCGTGCCATGGTTCCCGCGCCGCGGCCGAACGCGCAGCTGATTCGAAGCGGCCTGAGCCCCAAACGAAGGATTCCAGAACGCCGATCGCGCGGCGGCCGACGTCAATCCTTGTGAGACCGGGCGCTGTCCCGCACCCGGCAGCAGGAGGATTGACCATGAGAGCACGCTTCGTTGTCGTGCCGCTGGCGGTGATGCTGCTGGTGGCCACCCGCGCCGATGCCGCCGGGCCGCTGGACATCAACCGTCACCTGCGTCCGGCCGATCGGACGGATGCGGTCCTCGTCAACGAGTCGCTGGCCCGCTCGGCCACGATCCGGGATCTGGTCGCGCAGCTCGACGGCACCGACGTGGTGACCTACGTGAGCGTGGCCCCGTGCGCCGAGTTCGAGCGCGACTCGTCGATTCACTTCGTCGGCCGGTCGCCATTCCAGCGTTTCATGGTGATCAAGGTCTGTGACGCCCTGCCGGTCGACCGGCAGATCGCGCTGGTCGGCCACGAACTGCAGCACGCCCTCGACATGGCGCCGACCGCGTGGATTACGGACAGCCTCCGCATGCGGCAGTACTTCTCGCTGATCGGGTGGAAGGACAGCGGACCGAAGCCCGGATTCGAGACGACGACGGCCCTGCGGACCGAACGCCAGGTGGGGCGGGAAGTGGCCGCCTCGGTTGCCGCGGGCGGTGCCGCGCTGCCGCTGCCGCGGTAGAACGACAGATCCGGCATCGCGCCCACAAGGTCGCGTACGGGCCGCGGGGCCGTGTAAGGGGCCCCGCGGCGCGCGGATCTGTAAGTTATTGAGACACTGGCTGTTAGTCCAGCCTGCCGGGCCGCCGGCAGTCGGCGCGGGCGTTGCACACGACCCCTCGGATGCCACGCGCAGAGGTCGTGCCGCTCGCCTATGTCGAGCACTTCGTCGACGGCCTGGGGTGTCGATACCTCAGGAGCGACGAGGGGCGGGACACGGTTGAAATCCTCCGGTTGTGCCGCGACCTCGCCTCCATGCGCGCACCCGTCGCCGACCGCGTGGAGCGCCAGTCGACGTTGCGTCTGGCGCAGTTCGTGCCCGTACGGGCGGCCGATGCGCCTCCCGACGACGACTTCGCCTTCGAGGTGGTGTCAGACCACGTGCCGGGCGTGCGCCTGTCGGCCATTCTGAAAGCGGCTGGCGCCGGCGGGATGAAGATTCCCACCGACACCGCCTTCCACATCGTCCGGCAGGTGCTCGGCGCGCTCTCGTCGCTGCACCTCTCCCGCGGCGTCGCGCACGGCGCGGTCGCGCCCGAGCGCGTGCTCGTGACCGACAAGGGCCACGTGCTGCTGGCGGACCACGTCCTGGGTGCGGCCATCGAGCGCCTCGAGTGGAACCGGCCCCGGCTCTGGCGCGAACTCGGCGTGCCTGCGGTTCCCGGCGACGGCCCGCCGCGCTTCGACGAGCGGACGGATCTGCTGCAGGTGGGTGTCCTGGCCGTCGCGTTGCTGGCGGGGCGTCCGCTGGCGCCCGCCGACTATCCCGCCCGCCTGCCCGCGATGGTCGACGCCCTCTACGCGTCGGACGGCCGCGGCGGCAGCGTGCCGATGGCGAAGACCCTGAAGGCCTGGCTGCGGGCCATGTTGTGGATGGACCCGAAGAGCCACCCGGCGAGCGCCCGCGAGGCGCTGGCGGCCCTCGAGGCCGGACTGGTGGACGCGCGCCGGCCCCGGCAGGCGGGCCGGCCCGTCAAGGATCTGCTCGATGCGTTCGTGCGCGCATCTCGCGAAGCCGCGGCAGGCGCCGGGCCGATCGACACCCCGGTGCCCGCTCCGGCTCCGCTGCCCGCCCCGGGGCCCGCTCCAGCCCCGGTTCCCGCCCCGGTGCTGGTGTCCGCCCCCGCGCCGCCGCCGGTCGCGACACCCGCGGCGTCGCCCGTCGAGCTGGTCATCCAGCCCGTGGCGGCCACCGTGGTCCGCGAGCCCGACATGGTCGTACGCAGACCGAGGCGTGAGGTGCCGGCCCCGAT
>CAYNDV010000070.1:0-23187 GCA_964396055.1 uncultured Vicinamibacterales bacterium
GTGGGGCGTTGAGGATTGTCAGAAGCAAGAAGCAAGAAGCAAGAAGGGATCACGCGGTTACGCTGAGCCTGGATCCTGGAACAGCCTCTCCGCGAACGCGACGATGGCGTCTTCGGCCCAGAACCCGTCCGACCCGTTGCCTGGCGCCTCAATGAACCCGCAGTGGCCGCCATGCTTCGTGATGACGACGGTGAGGTGCGGGTTCGCCTGCACCACCGGGGCGCGGAACGACTCGACGGCGATGAACGGATCGTCCTCGGCCGTGATGACGAGCGTGGGCACCCGGATCCGGTCCACGACGCGGATCGACGACATCTGATGGTAGTAGTCGGCGGCGTCCTTGAAGCCGTGGTGCGGCGCGGTGTACCGATCGTCGAACCCGCGGACGGACCAGAGGCCGCCCAGGCCGCGGACATCGTAGAGGTGCGGAAACAGCTTCGCCTTCAGCCGGATGCGCCGGCGCAGGCTGTGCATGAAGTGCCACTGGTAGATCCGGTTGGCCGGCCGTTCCAGCAGGTCCATGCACGCGGTGAGGTCCAGCGTCGGCGAGACGGCGCACACGCCCTTCACCCGAGGGATCTGGTCACCAAAGGCCCCGGCCAGGCGCAGCGCCACGTTCCCGCCCAGCGAGTAGCCGGCCACGACGAACGACGGCAGCCCGTCGCGCTGCGCCAGTTCCGTCAGCAGCCTTACCACGTCCTGGCTCAGGCCCGAGTGGTAGAGCCCCTGCGACAGGTGCTCGGTGCCGCCGCAGTTCCGCTGGTTCAGGCGGACGGCGTTGAAGCCCCGGGCAAATGCCTTCGCGGCGATGCCCCTGACGTAATGCGCATCGCTCGACCCCTCGAGCCCGTGGTGGATCACGATGGTGGGCCGCGAGGTCCGATCGGGCTGCCAGTGGCAGTGCGCCAGCACCTGCGTCTCGTCGTCGATCCGGAAGAGGCGCGCCTCAGCCGGAGGCAGGCCGGCAAACGACCGCCGCCGCGCCCACGCGGCCAGTGTCATCCGGTGCCCGCCGCGCAGCCACGGGTGGGGGCGATACTCACGCATCCAGGTGCGACCTCAACAAGGCGGCGAACTCCGGCCCCTTGCCCTGGTCCTCGTGCTTGAAGTACACGAATACGTCGTCCAGGCCGGCGGTGCCCTCTCGGATGCGGCCGCCCCAGGCGCGGATGTCGTTGGGCGTGTACCCCTCGTCCCGCAACCGGAAGTACGCGTACGGCGCGGTCACGACGATCGGCGTGTCCGCCTCGCCGGTATCTGCCACGCACAGCGCCAGGTCGCGGCTCCGCAGCCTCCCGAACACCTCCTCGTCGTGCCACGAGGGATGGCGGAACTCGAAGGCGGCGCGGGTGCCAGCCGGCACCGTCTCGAGGAACGCGTCGAAGCGGGCCAGATCCTTCTTGAAGTTCGGCGGCAGCTGGAACAGGAGCGGCGCCTGTTTCGCGCCCAAGCCGGCGGCCACCGCGCAGAACCGGGCCGTGGCGTCGGCGCACGCCTTCAGCCGCGACAGGTGCGTGATGCGCCGGGGCGCCTTCAGGGCGAAGCTGAAGCCCTCGGGGCTGCCCTCGACCCAGCCCGCGACGGTTCGCTCGTTGGGCATCCGGTAGAACGTGTAGTTGATCTCGACCGTCGTGAAGCGCTCGGCGTAGTACCCGAGCATCCGGCCGGCCGGCAGGTCGTCCGGGTAGAAGGGTCCCTTCCATTCCGGGTAGTTGTACCCGGACGTGCCGATGTGAACCATGGTGGGTGGGGGCGACCGCGAGACGGCGAACCCGGCCCGCGGTCAGGCTGTCCGTTGGTTACCAGCGTGGTTCGCGCGGCTCCGAGCCGCCGCCATACCCGCCTCGATGGCCATCGCCGCCGAACGACCGGCCGCCGCCGCCGTCGCCGCCCGCGCCCTTCGGCCTGGCCTCGTTCACCACCAGCGCGCGCCCCTGCATCTGGTACTGGTGGAACTGTTCCACCGCCTTCTGCGCGCCTTCGTCGGTCGACATCTCGACAAAGCCAAAGCCCCTGGCCCGGCCCGTTGCGGTATCCCGCATGACCTGGACATTCGCCACGGCGCCGGCCTGGCTGAAGAGCTCCCGCAGCTCCTCATCCGTGGCCTTGTAAGGGAGGTTGCCGACGTACAATCTACGACCCATACCAGTCCTAGCTCCTGACGACTCGCGCGCAAACTCGCAGCAACGAACCGGCGCGCCCTACGGCCGTCGCTGGGCAGATCGCTCACTCGAATGTGGGGTGGAAGGCCCGGATAGCCCTTGACACAACGGTGCGCGTTCGCCTGACGCGCGCAGTATACCAGAATGTGTCAAGGCTTCTGCCCTTCCAGGGGGCGGATTCCGTGCGATTCCGTGCAACCTGGCACCGGGCTGCCCCGTGCCCCCGGGCCGGGTCGGCGGCTGGCCACGGGCCCCCGACCGATCTAGAGTGGAAGGTATGTGGCGCTCCAGCACCGTCGTCCTCGTTCTCCTGCTCCTCGTGTCGGGATGCCGCACGCAGGAGTCTCCGGCGCGGCGGTTCCCCCTCACGGGCGAGATCGTGGCCATCAAGGCCGACCGCACCGAAATCACCGTCAAGCACGACGACATCAAGGACTTCATGCCGGCGATGACGATGCCGTTCCCGATCACGGACGCGGCCCAGCTCGCGGGCCTCGCCGTCGGCGACACCATCGCCGCCACCCTGGTGCTCACCGACGAGGAGTCGTTCCTGACCGACATCCGCAGGACGGGCACGGTGCCGCCGGAGCAGCGCGGCCGGCTGGAGGAGCCCCCGGCCGGCCTGGCCCCCGGCCAGGCGGTTCCCGACATGACGTTCACCGCGGACGACGGCCGCCCTGTCGCGCTTGCGTCGCTGCGCGGGTCGTTCGTGCTGCTGACCTTCATCTACACACGCTGCCCGCTCCCGGAGTACTGCCCGCGGATGAACGCCTCCTTCAAGGGCGTGCAGGACCGGGTGCTCGCCCGCCCGGATCTGCGGGGCCGGGTGCAGCTGTTGTCGGTGTCGTTCGATCCGGACTTCGACACGCCGTCCCGGCTGAAGGAGCAGGCCACGCAGGCCGGCGCCGTGCCGGCGGTGTGGCGGTTCGTCACCGCGCCGCGCGCGGAGGTCGACGCCTTCGGCGCCCGCTTCGGGCTGCGCGTGACGCGCGAGGGGGCCGACGGGTCCAACATCACCCACAACCTGCGCACGGCGCTGCTGGCCCGAGACGGCACGCTCGTAAAGACATACAATGGCAGTGAGTGGTCGCCGGCCGAGGTCGTCAGGGACCTCGACGCGCTGACCGCCCGCCGCTGACCCCTGCCGGCCGGGCCCTGCGTGGCCCGCGCGTGTCCATCCCCCGTTGGAGCCTGTGATGAGTGAGATGGTGTTGCTAGGCGACGAAGCCGTGGCCCTTGGCGCGGTCCACGCCGGCCTGACGGCCGCGTACGCGTACCCCGGGACCCCGTCGACGGAAATCGTGGAGTATCTCGTCCGTTACCAGCGGCGGCACCAGCGTCCGCTGGCCACCTGGTGCGCCAACGAGAAGACGGCGTACGAGGCCGCGCTGGGCGTGTCCTTCGCCGGCCGCCGCACGCTGGTGGCCATGAAGCACGTCGGGCTGAATGTCGCCGCCGACCCGTTCATGAACTCGGCCCTGGTGGCCATCAACGGCGGCCTGGTGCTGGCCGTGGCCGACGACCCCGGCATGCACAGCTCGCAGAACGAGCAGGACAGCCGGTATTTCGCCGACTTCGCCCACATCATCTGCTTCGAGCCGACGACGCACCAGGACGCGTACGACATGGCGCGGGAGGCCTTCGACGCCTCCGAGCGCTTCCATCTGCCGGTGATGATCCGGCTGGTGACGCGCCTGGCCCACTCGAGAGGCATCGTGCGCGTGGCGCCGGCGCTGCCGGAGAAGCCCGTGCATCGTGCGGCGGACCGCGCATCGTGGATCCTGCTGCCCGCCAACGCCCGCCGCGAGTGGCGCCGCCTGCTGGACCGGATGCCCGAGATCCGGGCCTACACGGCGGCGAGCCCCTACAACACCGTCGAGGCCGGCGACGCAGCCGCGGGGTACGGCGTCATCACCGCCGGGCTGGCGCGCAACTACTTCCTCGAGAACCTCGAGGACCTGCCGGTGGCGCCGCCCCACCTGCACATCGGCGCGTATCCGTTCCCGGGCGAGACCCTGCGCGAGTTCGTCAGCCGCGTGCCGCGCGTCCTCGTGCTGGAGGACGGCTACCCGTTCGTGGAGCGGATGCTGCGCGGCGTGGTCCCGCCGCCGGTGGAGATCCAGGGCCGCCAATCCGGCCACGTGCCGCCCGACGGCGAGCTGAATCCGGACATCGTCCGCGGCGCGCTGGGCCTGCCCGCCCGGGCCGGCGTCTCGGTGCCCGGGCTCACGCTGCCCAGCCGCCCGCCGCAGCTGTGCGCCGGCTGCCCGCACGCGGACAGCTTCCAGTCGGTGACCTCGGCGCTCCACGAGTTCCCCGAGGCCATCGTCACGTCCGACATCGGCTGCTACACCCTCGGCGCGCTGCCGCCCTATAACGCCATCGACACCTGCGTGTGCATGGGCGCGTCGGTGGGCATGGCCCGCGGGGCCGCCGACGCGGGGTTCCACCCGGTCGTGGCGGTGATCGGCGACAGCACGTTCCTGCACTCGGGGGTGACGCCGCTGCTCGACGCCATCACGGCCGACGCCCCGATGACGCTGCTCATCCTCGACAACAAGACCGTCGGCATGACCGGCGGCCAGCCCACGATTCGCCCGTCGTCCGAACTCGAAGGGCTCGTGCGCGGCCTCGGCGTGGCGCCCGAGCACCTGCACGTCCTGGAGGCGCACCCGCGCCACACGGCGGCCAACACGGAGATCATGCGGCGCGAGATCCAGCACCGCGGATTATCGGTGGTCATCGCCGTGCGGGAGTGCATCGAGACGGCCAAACGCAGCAAGCAGGAGCAGGCAGGGGGCGCGCGATGAAGTTCGACATCATCCTGGCGGGCGTCGGCGGGCAAGGCGTGCTGTCCGTGTCGGCGGTCATTGCGTCGAGCGCCATGAAGGAGGGCCTGCACGTCAAGCAGTCCGAGGTGCACGGCATGTCACAGCGCGGCGGCGCCGTGGTGGCCAACCTGCGGCTCTCCGACCGGCCGATCGCCAGCGACCTGATCCCGAAAGGCGCGGCATCGATGATTCTCAGCATGGAGCCCATCGAGAGCCTGCGCTATCTCGAGTACCTCACGCCCGGGGGCACGCTGATCACAGCCGCCGAGCCCGTCATCAACATCACGGACTACCCGCCCATCGCCGACGTGCTGGCCCAGGTGGGGCGCGTGCCGCACGCCACGATCGTCGAGGCCGAGCGGCTGGCGCGGCAGGCCGGGTCGGCCCGGGCCACCAACATGGTCATGGTCGGCGCAGCCTCGCACTGGCTCCCGGTCTCGGTGGACAGCATCGAGCACTTCGTCCGGACGCTGTTCGCCGCGAAGGGCGACAAGGTGGTCGACACGAACGTGAAGGCGCTGCGCGCGGGCCGCGACGCGGCGGCCGCAACCCGCCAGGGATAGGACCGCATGGATACCGCCACGATCGCCGCCCTCCTGGGCGCCGCGCGCGCCGACGGCCGCGAGGCGCTCCTCGAAACCGAAGGCCTGCGCCTGCTCGAGGCGCTCGGGCTGCCGGCGCCGCGTCACGTGTTCGTCACGGGCCCGGACGGCGTGACCGCCGGCGCGCTCGACGCGCTGCCCGGCACCCGCGTCGTGGTGAAGGTGATCTCGCCGCGCATCCTGCACAAAAGCGACGTCGGCGGCGTCGCCGTCGTCGACAAGACGGCGGCGCGGGTGCAGGCGGCCGTGGCGGACATGGCCGCGCGCCTGGGCCGCCACGACGTGGCGGGGTACACGATCAACGAGTTCGTCCCGTATCCGGCGGCGCTCGGCCACGAGTTGATCGTCGGGCTGCGCTGGACGGAGGACATGGGGCCGGTGGTCAGCGTGGGCGCCGGCGGCATCTACACCGAGTTCCTGGCCGGGCACTTCCGGCCGGGCCGCGACATCGCCGTCTTCGCCCCGGACCTCGCCGGCCGCGAGACGATCGCGGACGGCCTCGGACGGGTCGCCGTGGTGCAGTTGATGACCCGCGCCCTGCGCGGCCAGCCGCCGCGCCTCGCCATCACCGCCCTCGTCGACGTGGTGGAACGGTTCCTGGCGTTCGCCGCCGCGTTCGGGCGCGAACTGGTCGAGTGCGAGGTGAACCCCTTCGTCGTGACGGCGGACGGCCGCCTCGTGGCCCTCGACATCCTCGTCAAGACCTGTCCGCCGCGGGCCCGAACCGGATCGCTGCCCCGCCCGCTGGGCAAGCTGGCCCGGCTGCTCCGCCCCGCGTCCGCGGCCATCATGGGCGTGTCGGAGCGTCTCAACCCGGGTCACATCATCGTCAACAACCTCCTGCGCGAGGGATTCGACCGGAGCCGCATCTACATCGTGAAAGCCGGCAGCCGCGACATCGAGGGCTGCGCGTGCGTGCCCGATGTCGCATCGCTGCCCGAGCGGGTGGACCTGTTCGTCCTGGCTATCGACGCCACGCAGGCGTCCCGGGCCCTCGTGGAGATCATCGAGCGGCAGGCCGCCGAGAGCGTCGTGCTGATCCCGGGCGGCCTCGAGGAGAAGGCCGGCAGCGAGGCGATCGTGGCGCGGATGCGCGACGCCCTGGAGGCGGCGCGGGCCAGCGAGTGGGGCGGCCCCCTCATCAACGGCGGCAACTGCCTGGGTATCCGATCGCTGCCCGGCCGCTACGACACGACGTTCATCCCCGAGTACAAGTTCCCGCTGCCGGCCGGCGCGCCGTCGCGCGTGGCGTTTATTTCGCAGAGCGGCGCGTTCGCCCTCTCGAAGGCCAGCAAACTCGGCGGCGTCAACCCGAAGTATTCGGTGACGCTCGGCAACCAGATGGACCTCACGGTGGGCGACTATCTCACCTTCCTCGAGGACGACGACGAGATCGACCTCTTTGCGGTCTACGTCGAGGGCTTCCGCCCCCTCGACGGCCTGCGGTTCCTGGAGGCCGCGCGGCGGGTCGTGGCCGGGGGGCGCACCGTCATCCTGTACCGCGCCGGCAGGACGGCCGCCGGCGCCAAGGCGTCCGCCAGCCACACGGCATCGATTGCCGGCGACTACGCGGTCATCCGGGCGCTGGCCCAGTCGGCTGGCGTCGTCGTCGCCGACACCCTCGAGGATTTCGAGGACCTGACGCGCCTCTTCGCCGCGTTCGGCCGAATCCCCGCCCCCGGCCGACGCCTGGCGGCCGTGTCGAATGCCGGGTTCGAGTGCGTCGCCTTCGCCGACAACCTCGGCGGGTTCTCGCTGACGCCCTTCGACAGCCGCACGGGGCAGCGGCTGCAGGAGGTCTTCGCGGCCAACCGTATCGCGCAGGTGGTGGATCTCAACAACCCCATCGACCTCACGCCGATGACCGGCGATGCCGGCTACGTGCAGACGGTCGAGGCGCTGCTGCAGGGTGACGAGGTGGATGCCGTCCTGGCGGGATGCGTGCCGTTCACGGCGGCGATGCAGACGCTGCCGCCCGCAGCGCATCACGCCGAGGATCTCCACGCGGAGGGCGCGATGGTCGCCGGGCTGGCCCGGCTCCGCCGTCAGTACGCCAAGCCTTTCGTGGCCGTGCTGGACGCCGGCCCCCTCTACGATCCGATGGCCGACGCGCTGCGCGCCGCCGGAGTGCCGACGTTCAGGACTGCCGACCGCGCGCTGCGGCTCTTCAACGTGTTCTGCGACGCCCGGGAACGGGCGGCGCACTCGACAACACGGCCGGCGTGAAGACGACCGGGCCTGCGCCGCCCCTCGACGCGTTCCTGCCGGCCGAGCGGCGTCTCGTCCGCCGTCTGACCACGCCTGACCGGGTCCAGGCGTGGCTCAACCGCCTGCCGTACAACACGGAAGCGAAGCCGGTCGGTGAGACCCTGCGCAGCTTCCGGGGCGTGGTCCGCCATCACACCGCCCACTGCCTGGAGGCCGCCCTCGCGGCGGCCGTCCTGCTCGAGCAGCATGGGTATCCCCCGCTCGTGCTGAGCTTCGAGTCCATCGACAAGCTCGACCACGTGCTGTTCGTCTACCAGGCGGGCGGCCGCTGGGGCTCGGTGGCGCGATCCCGGGACCCCGGCCTGCACGGACGCAAGCCAGTGTTCCGGACGGCGCGGGCGCTGGCCCGCAGCTACTTCGATCCGTACGTCGATCTGACCGGGTGTATCACCGCCTTCGCCGTCGTGGACCTGCGGACCGAACTGGGGCGGTACGACTGGCGGCTGGCGACACGCAACGTGTGGAAAGTCGAGCAGATGCTCATCGACTACCGTCACACGCCGCTCCCGGTCGACTGGGCGCGCGAGCGGCGCCTGCGGCGCCAGTACCGGGCGTTCTACGATCGGTATCCCGGCCGCAAGCCGCTCGCCTACGAGGGCCGCGAGGCGTGGACAGCGCTCCCGCCTGCGTACACCAGGCCCGGCTACTTCAGGGACTGGGTGGGGGCAGGCCGTTAGGCCGCTCGGTGGCCGTTGGGCCGTCAGGCCGTTGGGCCGTTAGCCAAACGGCCGAACAGCCGACTATCGCTGGCCTGTCAGTCCAGGTCGAAGTCCCGCCTGGGCTTGCTGACCGGCTCCTCGCGCGCCTGCTTGAGGGCTTCCTCGAACCGTTTCGACAACGCGTCGCCGCGCGTTTTCTCCGCCTGCACGGACTGCTGGAAGATCGCTTCCCGCCTGGCCTGTTCCTCTGCCAGCAACTGCGAGACCCGATCGAGGTCGGGCCGATCCTCACGCGGCGGCTCCTGGTGGGACACGACCCGGCCCAGGTTCTTGTCGATGGTCAGGACGGCCGAGCAGCACGGGCAGGTGACGTCGATCTCGGACTTCAGCTTCGCCATGCCGGCATTCTACAGCAGGCCGTCGGCCGTCACCGGCGCCGGCCGTGTCCCCACGTCACCGTGACCGGCGTCCCGCCCGGGCCGACGGCCGTCACCTCGACGCCCTGCACCACCTGCTTCGCCGGGTTGAAGCGCTGGCCGAACCCGGCGACGAATGCGTCGAGGGGCACCCCCAGCCGTTCTCCGGCCGGCATGCGGGACCGGGTGACCCGGTAGTGGTCGTTGACCCAGATCTCGACGTTCTGCCAGTCTCCGCCCGTCATGTTCTCCACGGTCAACTGGCGTCCTTCGATGCGGATCGGCGAACGCACCTCCCGGCACCCGAAGAGCGCCAGGCCCCCCAGCACCAGCACCACACACGCTCGACAACGCTGTCGCACACGCGCCTCCTGCGTCCCGGCCGGCGGCCGGGTCAGCCAAGTTTACCCTTGACACTAGATTTCAGAGTGATATCATTTCGAAAGCACAGGAGGTTGAACGTCCATGGTCCGTGAGCTTGAACGTAAGGCGGTATCCGGCTGGCTCGTCTTCCCGATCCTGCTGGCCATCCTCGTCGCCAGCGTCTACCAGTTCGTCGTCGCGGTGGCGGCGCCCGTGCCCGATGCCTGGACCGTCATCCTCTGGGTCCTGGTCTTCGTGGTCGACTTCATCCTCTGGCTGGGGTTCTTCGTCGTCAACCCCAACGAGGCGAAGGTGCTGCAGCTGTTCGGCAGCTACGTCGGCACCGTGAAGACCGCCGGCTTCCATTGGGCCAACCCGTTCTACTCCAAGCGGCGCATCTCCCTGCGGATCCGCAACTTCGAGACGCAGCGTCTCAAGGTCAACGACCACGAGGGCAACCCCATCGAGATCGCGGCGGTCGTGGTCTGGCGGGTTGTTGAAACCGCCGAGGCGTGTTTCCAGGTGGACGACTACAACAACTACGTGCACGTGCAGAGTGAGGCGGCGTTGCGCAACCTCGCGACCAGTTACGCGTACGACTCGCACGTGGAACACCAGATGTCGCTGCGGGGCAACACCGCGGACGTGGCGGCGCACCTGAAGACCGAGATCCAGGACCGCCTGTCGAAGGCGGGCGTCGAGGTCGTGGAAGCCCGCATCAGCCACCTGGCCTACGCGCCGGAGATTGCTGCCGCCATGCTGCAGCGTCAGCAGGCCGCCGCGATCATCGCGGCCCGCACGCGCATCGTCGAGGGGGCGGTCGGGATGGTGGAGATGGCGCTGGAGCGCCTGAACCAGAAGGACATCGTGCACCTCGACGAGGAGCGCAAGGCGACGATGGTGAGCAATCTGCTGGTGGTGCTGTGCGGCGAACGTGCCGCCCAGCCCGTGGTGAACACCGGTTCGCTGTATCAATAGGGTCGGGACGTGGCCGAGCGGAAACCGTTCCTGCTTCGTATCGACGCCGCGCTGCTCGAATCCGTGCAGCGGTGGGCCAACGACGACCTGCGCAGCCTCAACGCGCAGATCGAGTTCCTGCTGAGGCGCGCGCTCCAGGATGCGGGCCGCCTGAAACCGCCGAGCGAAAAGGAAACGGGCCGCCGGGGGTCCGGCGGCCCGTCATCCTGACCGTCTTCCCAGGTGGGGCCCGGCGCGCGCCGGGCCTCAGCCTTCCTCTTCGTATTCCTCTTCGTTCGGCGGCAGGGATCGCGTCGGAGGACGCAACGCCTCGCGGTAGTCGTAGAGGGGCAGGCCGCCCACGTGCCACGAGATGACGCACGCTGGCGACTTGGCTGCCAGCACCACTGTCACCGGGGAGCCTTCGACGCCTTCCACGAACGACACGCGACAGCCGCACGCCAGGTGCGCGTGCGAAAAGCCCTTCAAGACCACGGTCCGATCATACTACAGGAGTCCGAGGATCTCTTTCTCGAACTTCTCCTTCCCCGTCAACCCCATGTGTTTCTTGCAGATCTTGCCGTCGCGGCTGATGACGAACGTCGTCGGCAGGCCCCAGATCGGCCCGTAGGCCTCCTGGATCGCGTCGTTGCCGAGGCCGACGAGGACCGGGTAGTTCATCTTATACTGCACGACGAACGGGCGAAGCTGCTCCACCGTGTCGTCCACCGACAGCCCGACGATGGCGAGCCCGCGGTCCTTGTACTTCGTCTGCAGTTCGACAAAGCCGGGGATCTCCACCTTGCAGGGTCCGCACCACGTGGCCCAGAAGTCGAGGATGACCACCTTGCCCTTCAGCGACGCCAGGTTGAAGGTCTTGCCGTTGACATCCTTGAGCGTGAAGTTGAAGTTGGCAGGTTTGGCCCCGGGGTCGCACGCGGCCGCCGTCGCAGCCCCCGCCTCCGTGACGAGCCCGCCGGCCGGTACCCCGGCCGCGACGAAGGCCAGCCCCAGCGCCGCCAGGGCCCCAATCATCCACCGCACCGTCATCATCGCTGTCCTTTCCCAGGGGCGCCGCCGCCCGTCACCGTTCCGGCTCGAACAACCGCGCGATCGACCGTACCTCGCCGGGTGCCTGGCGCGCCAGCACCACCCAGGTGCGGCCGCCGCGCTCGAAGGACACCGCGGCATGGCCGAGCACGTCCACCTCGGGCCCGGGCAATCGTTCGCCGGCCGGCAGAATGAACACCGACACCGGGATACTCCCCTTCTTATACAACAGATGCGCGAGAGCCCCGTCGAGATACAGGCAACGGCGCCCGCCGACCAGCGAGAGACCGTCGAGGTGTCCGGCATCCGGGAGGCCGACGTCCCAGCCGTAGTTCGCCTTCAGGGCGGCCTGCACGTCGGCAGGTGCGAGCGCGGCCGGCTCCTCGAAGAGCGCGAAGCACTTCAGGTGGTCCAGCGTCAACTGCGCGGCGGCGGCGACGGTCGGGTTGATCCACGTGGAGTAGGCCACGACGCCGCTCACGGCAAGGACCAGCGTGGCCGCTGCGGCCAGGGGCCAGGGCAGCCGGCGACCACTCTCCCCCGTGACGCGGTGGCGCGCCGCCCAGGCGGACGCCGCGCAGCGCTGGCGCAGGGCCGCGGGGGCCGGCGAGGTGAGCCCCTCCGCGTGGGCGCGCAGCGCGTCGTGGGCCGAGCGCTCCGCCCGTTCGTGCGCGTCGCAGGGCGGGCACTGGGCCAGGTGGTCGCCGACCGCCTGCCGCTCGGCGGCGGACACCTCCCCATCGACGTAGGGGGTAACGAGGGCGTCAACATCGGGACAGGATTTCATGGCTCGCTCTTGGTTGAGACGCCGCGACCGGCCTCCACGCCCCCGCGCAGGCCGGACCGGCGGCCCAGGCGGGGGGCCCGGGCGACGAGATCCTCGTAGAGCAGCCGTCGGCCCCGCGAGATCCGCGACATGACGGTGCCGGCGGGAATGCCGACAATCGCCGCGATGTCCGCATACGAGAACTGCTCCACGTCCCTGAGCCAGACGGCTTCCCGGAAGGCCTCCGGCAGCCGGTCGAGCGCGGCCCGCAGGTCTGCATCCATCACGCCCTTCAGCAGCAGTTCTTCCGGGTTCTCAGACCCGGTGGCGGCGGCGGCGGCGGCGGCCTCCACCGCCTCGCTGTCCGCCTCGGCCGGTTCGCGCCCGCGGTCGCGGCGCTGGTTCAGGAACGTGTTGTGCAGGATGGTGAACAACCAGGCCCGCAGGTTCGTCCCCGGGGTAAACGACGCCGCTGACCGGAACGCCCGGAGGTAGGTGTCCTGGACCAGGTCCTGGGCATCCGCCTCGTTGCGCGTCAGGCGCAGCGCCGTGCTGTAGAGCCGGTCGATGAGTGCCAGCGCCTCCTGCTCGAAGGACGTCTGCGCCTGAGGATCGACGTCGGCCCGAGGGCGTCTCCCGAACACGTCCGGTTCCTTTCGGCGCCTGTTTGGGTAACCCCGGCAGGCGCCCGGTTATTCCCAACCAGTATAGGCGAGAGAGCCCGGGTCCCGGCTCCTGCCTGCCCTGTGCAGAGGACACGACGCCTGAAGGCAACGCCACCTGCCAGGGACATCCTGCGTGCGGACGGCGACGGCCGCCGTCCTTCCCGGCGAGATCCGCGCGCACCCCGGGGGCATCTGTTTTGCTACGCCGGAGGTAACCGATCCGGATCCTGAGCGTTGCGGCCCTCGTCGTACAGGCGATAACATGCTCATGATTCGATCCCGGTCAGCCCGTTCGCTCACGAGGTGACGGTATGCGTATGAAGTCGACGCGCCAGACCGCTGCGGGGCTGGTGTTCCTGATGGCCTGCGGCCTGCTTGCGGCAGCTGCTCCGGCGGAGGCGCAGACGCCCTACGTGCCGTATTTCGGCAAGAACATGGTCCGCTACGACCGGTTCGACTGGCAGGTTTACACGACCGAGCACTTCCAGATCTACTACTACCCCGAGATCGAGAAACACATCGAGCGGGTGGCCGGCTACGCGGAAAGCGCCTATCAGCAGATCAGCGCCGAGCTGAAGCACGATCTGGCGTTCAAGGTGCCGCTCATCCTGTTCGAGACGCACGCCGAGTTCCAGCAGCAGAACGTCATTCCTGGCGCGGCGCAGGAAGGCGTAGGGGCCTTCGCCGAGTCGGATCGCAGCCGCATGCTGCTGCCGATGGACGAGCCGCCGGACCTGCTGTACCGGCTCATCGTCCACGAACTCACGCACATCTTCGAGTTCGACATCATCCCGCAGTCGCTTATCCGCCAGACGGCGCCGCTGTGGGTGACGGAGGGCCTGTCGGACTACATGACGGGTCTGTGGCGGCCGATCGACCTGATGACGGTGCGGGACGCGGCGATTGCCGACATCATTCCGCGCATGAGCGAGATGGAGGGGTATGGCAACACCTCCAACCCGCGCCTGGTCTACAACCTGGGCCACGCGGCCTTCGAGTTCATGGAGTCGCGCTGGGGCAAGGAGGGCATCCGGCAGTTCCTCTTCTCGCTGCGCAAGGGCATCATCGGCGGCGGCGAGAGCGCCTACAGCGAGGCGTTCCAACTCGAACCCGATGAGTTCGACCAGCAGTTCGACCGCTACCTGAAGGCCCGGTTCAAGCCCTTCCGCGACAAGGAGACGCCGGCGGACTACGGCCGCAACCTCGCGCCGCGCCGCCGCGACTCGAGCTTCTCGGGCGCCATCACCGCCGAGCCGTCCCCCTCGGGCGACCTGCTGGCGGTGGTCACGTTGAACTACAGCGACCAGGAAGTGGACATCGTCCTGGTGTCGGCGAAGGACGGCAAGGTCATCCGGAATCTCACCTCCGGGTTCGATCAGGGGATGGGCTTCGAGTACATCGTCACCCCCGGCAACCGCTGGGTGACGATTCCGTGGCTGTCGTGGTCGCCCGCCGGAGACCGCCTCGCGTACATCGTCCGCCGCGAGCGCGGCAAGACGCTCATCGTCCAGAACGTGCTCACGCGCAAGGTCGAGCAGCGCATCGACCTCAAGACAGTGGACGAACCGGAGTCGCCGGCGTTCTCACCCGACGGCCGGATGATCGCGTTTGCGGCGCTCCAGAACGCCGTCGGTGACATCTTCACCGTCGACCTCGCGTCCGGCACCGTCACCAACCTGACGAAGGACGCCTTCGCGGACTACGGCCCGACCTTCGCCCCCGACGGCAAGTCCGTCGTCTACATGGCGCGGATCAGCGGCAACGAGAAGTTGTTCCGCCTCGATCTCGCCTCGGGCGAGAAGACGCAGCTGACCTTCGGCACCCACGATGACGCCGCGGCGCGGTTCCTGGACAACGAGACGCTGGTGTTCCCGTCGACGGCGATGGACCCGAACCAGGCGGTGGACGCCGACGTCGCCCGCAACGGCGCCACCTACAACCTGTGGACGCTGAACCTGCGCAACGGCGAACTGCGCCAGTGGACCGACGCGATCGGCGGCAACTTCTCGCCGGCGATCGTCAAGGACGGCAAGACGACGAAGATCGTCTTCATCTCCTACTACAAGGGCGATTACGGCCTGCACCTGTTCGAGCGCAAGGAGCCGCTGCTGACGTCGAATACGAGCGACTTCGGCGCGCCGGGGCCGATCATCGACTTCCAGGCGCCGCTGACGCACGTCTTCTCGCCCGAGAACCGGAAGAAGAAGGGCGCGTGGTCCAACATGTCGCTCGACGGCCGTCCGCCGGTGAGCGTCGGCGTGACCAGCGGCGGCGACTTCTTCGGCGGCACGGCGATCTCGTTCACGGACGTGCTCGGCGACCGGCGCCTCGACTTCTACGCGGCGTCGATGTCGCAGTACCGCCAGTTCGCCGGCACCGTCGTCAACCAGGCGCACCGGCTGCAGTACGCCATCCAGGGGTACTGGCTCGACCAGTTCTTCTACGGGATGTCGAGCGGCGTGTACTACGATCCGATCTACTCGCCGTACATCGATCGCGACCTCGCCACGGCGACCCGGTCCAACCGCGGCGTCAACGTCTTCGCGAGCTACCCGTTCAACCGGTTCCAGCGCGTCGAACTCTCGGCCGGTTTCGCCTACGTCAACGAGGCGTACAACGACGAACTGCTCGATCAGATCGCCGGCGACTACCAGAACGGCCTCTACGGGCAACCGCTCTTCCGGAGCGGGTACTACGCGCCGATGAGCGTCGCGTTCGTGCAGGAAACCACCCTGTTCCGCGAGTTCGGCCCCCTGACGGGCAGCACGATGCGCCTCGCGTACGAGTTCGCGCCGCCTATCAAGGACCTCAGCTGGCAGACCATCGACGTCGACGTGCGCAAGTACTTCCGCCTGCTGGGGACGAGCCTGCTCGCCGTGCGGGGCCGCGCGTTCCGCAGCTGGGGTGATACGCCGGACTTCATGTACTTCGGCGGCAACTCCGAGATGCGCGGCTACGAGTACCTCCAGTTCGCCGGGCAGAACGCGTACTTCGGCAACGCCGAACTGCGGATCCCGCTCGTCGAGGCCATGCTCACGCCGATCGGCGTGGTGGGCGGCATCCGGGGCGTCGCCTTCTTCAACATCGGCGGCGCCTGGTTCGACAACACGGGCTACCGGTTCGGCACCAACAAGACCGAGCTCTACACACCCGTGCTCGGCCTGGACTTCGACATCAACGGCATTCCGACCCCGATCTACGGGCCGCCGGTCAACGTGAACGGGTTCCGGCTGGTCGACGGCCGGGCCTCGTACGGCCTCGGCCTCGAAACCTTCGCCCTCGGCTTCCCGATCCACTTCGACTGGTCGTGGAAGACACTGTTCAACCGGGAATGGGAGGACGTGCTCTTCGCCTCTGCGGGCGGCAGCGAGGTCTTCCGCAAGGCGCAGTTCAATTTCTGGATCGGGTTCGACTTCTAGAGGCTAGAGGCTAGAGGCTAGAGGCTAGAGGGTAGAGGCTAGAGGCTGGACAAGGCCCGGGTTCCGGAACCGCCGGAACCCGGGCTTACGTACAGGGAGCTGACGTGGAGCTGACGCCCAGACCGGCCGCTGAATCCGCCACCGAGATGGTGCAGGTGGTCCTGCCGAACGACGCCAATCCCCTGGGCTTCATCCTGGGCGGCACGGTGATGCACCTCATCGATATCGCCGGGGCGATCGCTGCCCTGCGGCACACCCGGACGCCGATGGTGACGGCGGCCGTCGACGGGCTGCAGTTCCTGCACCCCATCAAGGTCGGCGACCTGATCATCCTGAAGGCGCGTGTCACGTGCACCTTCACGACGTCGCTCGAGGTCGAGGTGGAAGTCTTCTCGGAAGAGACGTTGAGCGGCCGCCGGCAACTCACGAGCCACGCATTCCTGACTTTCGCGACCTTCGACGCCGACGGCCGCCACGTGCCGATCAGGCCGCTGCTGGTCGAGACCGACGAGGAGCGCGCGCGCTGCGAGGCGGCGCACCGGCGGCGGGCGGAGCGCCTGGCGCGCCGTCACGCACGGGCCTAGTGGAGGCGTGACGGACTCGTCAGCCCTGGACGTTCCGGTTCAACCGGAGCACCGATTTTTCGAGGTCGAACGACACCCGGTAGCGGCCCAGCATCTGGTGCCCCACGATGCCGCCCAGTTCGTAGCCCAGCAGCACGCTGGGCGCCCGCAGGTTCAGCACCACCACCGAGAAGTTCTTGTACTGGATGTCCTTGAACGCCAGCTGCACGCCCGGCAGCAGGTAGGCGTCAGGGTCCCACCCGGACGCACCCCAGACTCGCAGGGCGATCTTGCGCTCGGGCTCCGGCCGGTTCAGCGCCGAGACGGTGGCCGTGCTGATCGAAATCACCTGGCCGCCCGTGTCGACCACGAAGCTGGCGGCGTGGTTGTCGTCCACGAGCCCGCGCACGGTGGCCAGCCGGTGCATCCACAGCGGCAGGCGCACGTCGGCCCGATCCTCCTCAGGCAGCCGCCGGGCAATCGTCAGCAGGTGCCGCTGGTAGTCGATCGACATCGACAACCCGAACGCCAGGGGCGAGAAGCTCTCCATCTCCTCGCGCGGCAGGCCTGACAAGGGCGGGTTCTTGATGATGGTCGGCACGTGGCGCAGGCGCAGGCTGCCCACCTCGAACCGATCCATGCGGGCCAGCTGCAGGCCGCGCAGGCCCACGTTGCCCACGCCGGCGCTGATCGTGTAGGTAATCGGGGCCACCCCCTGCCGCTCCGCGACGGGCCGCGTCACGATCGCCATCTCCGAGCCGGTGTCCACCACGAAGTCCATCTCGCGGCTGCCGTTCACCTTGCCGCGCACCAGGATCTTGTCGTGCTCCAGCCGGAACGGCACCACGTGCACCTGGTTCGGGTTGCCCAGGATCTCGTTGGGCATCCGCCGCTCGAAGGACGCCAGGAAGCGCAGTTCGGCCCGGGCCAGCAGCGTCCGGTCGTCGCGCGCGCCCACGGGCAGGAGGTTGATGAACTTCACGAGCGACTCGGCCGCGAGGTCGTACCGGCCCAGGCGTTCGTAGATGTTGCCGACCGTGTGGTGGAACTCGGGGTCCCGGGGATTCAGGCTCAGCGCGGCCATGCCGTGCTCGAGCGCCTCGGGCTGGCGACTGCGGGCCGACAGGGCGCGCGCCAGGCCGTTGAGGGCACGGGCGTCCTTGGGCGCCAGCGCCCGGGCATCGAGGTACGCGGCTTCGGCCTCGGCGAACAGCCCGGCCGACCACATGGCGTCGCCGAACAGCGACAGCGACTCGCTGTCGCCCGGCGTCGTCTGCCGCAGCACCTCGGCCTCCTCGCGGGCGAGGTTGAACTCCGCGATGCGCAGCGCCGACTGCACCAGCCCCTTGCGCGCCGGCACCGCCACGGCTGCGCCGCCCGCCTTCAGGGCCGACTGGAACGCGTCGAGCGCATCCTTGAACAGCCCCTGGGAATACAGGAACCGTCCAAGCTGCAGCTGCACGTCCGGGTCTGGCTCCTGTGAGAACGCACCGACACCTGCCGCCAGCATGACCGCAACCACGATCGCCGAAACGAGCGCCGATGCACCGCGTGGGGCCACGAGACGCCTCCCGGAAGACTGTTGGGGAACTCTTATCAGCATAGCCCATGCCAGGCGTCCGTCCAAGAGGCGCGCGACACGGGCCACCGATAGGACGCCCCGGGCCCGGCGCCGGTTCCTGGAACCCGAAGACCGGTGCCGGACACGAGACCCGGAAAGACGACGGGCGCGACTGGCGAATCCCGCCCGTCGCGCCCGAAGATTGCGGCCATTCGGCTATCGGCCATTCGGCTCCCGGCCCGATCGGCCAACGGCCTGACGGCCGAAGGGCCACGCGGCCGTCACCGTGTGTACTGCTTGATCGGCAGCCCGTCGTACATGTCGTCGATGCGCAGGATCTGCGCCTCGCGGCTGTAATACCCCAGTTCGTAGTCCTCGCTCATCACGAGGGCCTTGATCGGCTTGGTCGGGCACACCTCGGAGCACAACCCGCAGAAACTGCACCGCGACAGGTTGAAGTCGAAGTAGTCCAGCACCTTGATCTTCATGCCGGGCTCGCGATGGCCGCCGAGCGAGATGAGGTCGTCCGGGCACGCCTTGGCGCACTGGTCGCAGACGATGCAGGTCTGTGCGCCGGAGCCGGGTTCGACCTGCAGCCGCAGCACGCCGCGGAACCGGGGCGACACGGGACGCCGCTCGGACGGGTACTGGAACGTGAAGGCCGGCTCGGGCGTGTACTTCAGCGTGACCGCCAGCCCCTTGATGAAGTCGACCAGAAAGATGGAGCGCAGGAATTTGCCCAGCATCAGCCACGCTCCTCGACAATGATGGGTTCCTGGCCGCCCGCGGGAATCAGCCGTTCGCGCCGGAACACCGTGCTCTCCTTGGCGATCTTGTCCTGCAGCCGCATGATCCCGTAGAACAGCGCCTCGGGACGCGGCGGGCACCCCGAAATGTACACGTCGACCGGGACCACCTTGTCCACGCCCTGCAGCACGCTGTAGGTCGGGAACGGCCCGCCGGCGTTCGAGCAGCTGCCCATCGAAATCACCCACTTGGGCTCGGGCATCTGATCGTAGAGCCGGCGCAGCACCGGCGCCATCTTCTTGGTCACCGTGCCGGCGACGATCATCAGGTCGGCCTGGCGCGGCGAGGCCCGGAACACCTCCGCGCCGAAGCGCGCGATGTCGAACCGCGATCCGCCGGCCGCCATCATCTCAATCGCGCAGCAGGCCAGGCCGAAGCCCATCGGCCACAGCGAATTCTGCCGGGCCCACGCCATCACCTTGTCGAGGTTCGTCGTGATGATGTTGTCCTCGAACCGGTGGTCGATCACGCCCATGGCAACACCTTCGATCCAGGGGGGCAGTCACACTCCAGCCCGGCGCCGGGGCCCACGGCCCCGCCCCGCCGGGCCGACGCCTCATCGGTTACTTCTGGTAGTACTCGGCGTTCTTCGGGATGAAGCCCTTCCACTTCTCGGGCACCTCATCCAGCGCGAAGATCGCTTCCACCGGGCAGGCCGGCACGCACGCCCCGCAGTCGATGCACTCGTCGGGGTGAATGTAGAGCATCTCGGCCGTCTCGAACGCCGCTTCGTCCTTCCGCGGGTGGATGCAGTCCACCGGGCAGACGTCGACGCACGCCGTGTCCTTCGTCCCGACGCAGGGCTCACAGATGATGTAGGCCATCGTTCCTCGTCCTCCGTTGCGATCCCGCGGGCGCCGGCCAGGCCCCGCGGATCAGTGACGTTCCGGTCCCGCAGCCGGCAGGTGCCCCAGCCGTGTCGAGACCAGCCGACCCAGTTCCCAGGCGCCCCGGTTGTGGGCCGTCAGGATCGGCGTGTCGTCGGGCCCGTGCCCGAACACGCCCACCCGCGCCACTTCCCGACCAGTGTAGTCAAAGACCGGGGCGCACGTGCAGTACATTCGTTGCCCGCCGTCCCCGCCCGGCGAACCCAGGCGCGTGACGACGGCCTCACTGGCCGCGACATCCGCGGCCTGCGACAGGCGCAGGCAGCTCAGGCGCCGCAGCCCCTGCCCGCTGCCCTCGAAGTAGATCGCGCAGTGGGCCGGCATATGGCGGCCGTACACGGTGCGCATCGCCACCTCATCGGGACCGGCGCTCCAGGTGTAGGTGACCTCGTCGGTGCCGGGCACGGCGACGAAACTCCGGGCGTTGGTGCGCAGCACGTACTCGCGCAGCACGGGGTAGGCGTGCAGCCGCAGTTCCGACCGCCCCAGCAGGCGGAAGCTGAGGTCCAGCATCTTCAGCGTCAGGCTGTAGCGCTGCGTCTCGTCGTCCTGCCGCACGAACCCGCGTCGTTTCAGGACGGCCAGCAGCCGGTGCGCCGACGGACGCGGCTGCCCGATCGCGCGGGCCAGATCCGTCAGGGTCATGCCGGCGGGCGCCAGGCTCAGCGCCTCGCACACATCGAGCGCTTTGTCGATGGAGGTGGGGACGCCGATCTGGTGGTCGCTCGAGGCGGTCGTCATAAGGCCCTGGTATTCCATTGGATGGAATGCCGTTTCATTGGTCAGACTACCCCCATGGCGACGGCCTGTCAACCATCCGAATCACCACACCGGCCTCCTACCGCACCGTCGCGCCGGGCGCCAACTCCACCACCTCGACGCCCAGCGGTGCCACGAGTTCGCGCAGGACCTCCGGGCGGCCGGTGAGGAGCGGGAACGTCCCGTAGTGCATCGGCACGACCGTGCGCACGCCCAGCAACTCCGCCGCCTTGGCCGCCGCCGCCGGGTCCATCGTGAAGAAGTCGCCAATCGGCAGGAAGGCGATGGAGGGCGCGTAGAGGTCCCTGATGAGGGCCATGTCGCCGAACAGCGCGGTGTCGCCGGCGAAGTACACCGACAGGCCATTCTCGAACCGCAGCACGTACCCGGCGGCCTCCCCCAGATACGTGATCACCCCGTCGTCCTCGTAACTGGAGCTGTGTTTCGCGTCGACCATCGTGATTCGGATGCCGGCCTGCTCCTGCGTGCCCCCCTTGTTCATCCCGGAGGTCGTCTTCACGCCTTTCCGGGACTCGAGCCAGCGGCAGACTTCGAAGATGCCCACCACGGTGGCCCCGGTCTTCGCCGCCACGGCCGCCGCGTCGTGGATGTGATCGAAGTGGCCGTGGGTCACGAGGATGAGGTCCACCGGGCCGGGGTCCCTCGCGCCCTCCGGACAGGACGGGTTTCCGTCGAGCCAGGGATCCACGAGGATCCGGCGGCCACCGGGAGACACGAGCAGGAACGTGCCATGGCCCAGCCACGTCACGGACAGACCATTAAATCGCATGGTGCACCTCGGATGGAGTCACGGGACCGGATTGCGTCGGGCCGAGTATACCAGCCGCAGGCAGGCGTGGACCGTGCCGGGCGAGACTCACGATCCCCCGCGCGCCGGCGCCGCCGAGTCGATGGTGTATGATGAGTGTTTAACGAATCACCTGGTGAGCACACCCGTTCCTGCCCTGTTCGTGCGGCCGCGTGCGCCGAAGCCCGACTGGCTCAAGGTCCGGGCCCCGGGATCGCCCAACTACGTCCGGCTCAAGAGCCTGATGCGCGATCAGGGCCTGCACACCGTGTGCGAGGAGGCCCACTGCCCCAACATCGGGGAGTGCTGGCACCACGGCACCGCGACGTTCATGATCCTGGGGGACGTCTGCACGCGGGCCTGCGGGTTCTGCGCGGTCCAGCACGGCAAGCCGCCGACGCTGGACCTCGGCGAACCGGCGCGGGTGGGCGAGGCGGTCCGCAACCTGGACCTGCAGTACGTCGTCATCACGTCGGTCGACCGTGACGATCTGCCCGACGGCGGCGCCGGGATCTTTGCCGAGACGATCCGGCAGATCAGGCGCCAGCGTCCCGGGTGCCGGATCGAGGTGCTGATCCCGGACTTCCAGGGCGACGAGGCCGCGCTGCGCACCGTGCTCGACGCGGGGCCGGATGTCCTGAACCACAACACCGAGACGGTGCCGCGCCTGTATCGCACGGCCCGGCCGGGCGGCCGCTACACGCGGACCCTCGAACTGCTGGACCGCGCCCGCCGCTACGCGCCCGGCATCCCGACCAAGTCCGGGCTGATGGTGGGCCTGGGCGAGCAGTGGGACGAAGTCATTGCCACGCTGGCCGACCTGCACGATGTCGGCCTGGGCATCCTGACCATTGGTCAATACCTGAGTCCGTCCGCGACGCACCTGCCGGTGGCGCGGTACTACCACCCGGACGAGTTCGACATGCTCCGGGCCACAGCCGTCAACATGGGGTTCGGCCACGTCGAGTGCGGCCCCCTCGTTCGCAGTTCTTATCATGCCCACACGCAAGCCGACGCGTTCAGCCAGGCCGGGCGCCGGACCGAGAGCGCCTAGGGGCCCGGCCGCGCCACCTCCGGCGCCGGCGCCGGAACGAGCACAGACCGCCATGTCCACGACCACCGCCACCGACCACGTCAGCCGCCAGATCGCGAGCACGCCCCCGGCGACGCTCGTCGAGATGCTCTACCAGATGCTCCTCGGGCGCCGTTACGAGGAGAAGTGCGCCGAGATGTACGCGCTCCAGAAGATCGGCGGCTTCTGCCACCTCTACATCGGCCAGGAAGCCGTGGCGATTGGCGCCCTCTCGACGCTGCGCCCCGACGACTACGTCATCACGGCCTATCGGGAGCACGTGCACGCCCTGGTGAAGGGCTGCGATCCGGGCCGGGTGATGGCGGAGCTGTTCGGCCGGCGCGACGGGGTGTCGCGCGGCAAGGGCGGGTCCATGCACCTGTTCGACCGCGAGAAGGGCATGCTGGGCGGCCACGGCATCGTCGGTGGCCACATCCCCCTGGCCACGGGCACGGCATTCGCCGCGAAGTACCAGCAGCAGGATCGGGTCACGCTCTGCTTCTTCGGCGAGGCTGCGGTCAACATCGGCGCCTTCCACGAGTCGCTGAACATGGCGGCGCTCTGGAAGCTGC
>CAYNDV010000071.1:0-13645 GCA_964396055.1 uncultured Vicinamibacterales bacterium
TGCTTCAATGGGGCCGCGGTCTCTCAACCGCGGAATGACCTCGATTGTAACTCTTCAGTTGTCAAGGAGCTAGCCACGGTGTTGCGAGAGGCCCCGATGAGCAGCCACGGCGTCAGCGGATCGGCGGCATATGCCCGGCCCAACTGCCTGCTTTTCCGCGAGTTGCAGGGCGCGAGCGCCGGGCTGGTTTCTTCGGCCATGTCATCGCTCGCGGCTTCGAGCAGACGCCGCCCCAACCTGCCGCACGACGGCCCTGAGCGTTCCGACGAGATCAACGTCCGGAACCAACTCGCCAAATGCTGACAGCGATTCGTGCAGATACGACTCGTCCAGCCGACCCCACTGGCGGGCGACCACCGATTCCACGTCACCCAGGTCCCTGGGGCGCCGGGCGAGGAGCTTGTAGATGATGAGGTCCTCGGCGGAGCAGGTGGCGACGTTCACCCCTGGCTCCATGCCCCAGGACGATGCCCGCGAGATGACCTGCGCCTCGAATTGCGAAGTCCCCAGCGCCAGATCGAGCGCCACACCGCCAGTAGACCTGACCAGGAGCACGCCGTGCGTGAGAGCAAACTCACGTGCGTCGGGTCGGCGGCCGGCAAAGGTGGCCAACACCTCATCCACGAAGCGACCCTCGTGCCCCGGTTCAACCAGCACCGCCACGTCGACGTCCTGGGTCAGTCGGGGCTCTCCCCAACGCTGGACGGCCAGGCCGCCGATGATGCACGCCGGCCAGCTGCGGCGGTTGAGCCACGACATCAGTTCCGCCGCAGCCGTCGTCAGCCCCGTCGTGGTCATCGCCGCCCCGCGCGTGCAGCTGCCCGGAATACCTGTCGCTGAAGAACCAGTTCGGCCCCGAGTTCGTCGTCCGCCGCCGGGCGCCACCGCGCGAACAGGTCGAGCATCATCAGGCGGGCGTCATGGTCCGTCAGGGCCTGCAACTCGGCGTACCGCTGGGCCGCCAATGCCGGTCCGGCAGCGGTCCAGCGATTCACGAAGCGGGCGTTGCTCAGGGGGGCTTCCCGATCGTCCGACACAGCGCCTCTCTCTGTGCCCGCTAACGTGTCTCGAAACCCGGGTAGCGGGGAAGTTCACCCGTGACGAACCGCGCCAGCAGGCGCGCCTGAATCTCCAGGATCCGGCGATAGTTTACACGGTATCCGAAGAGCGGGTGCGTCACCAGCGTGTCCATCCGTTGCTCGAAGGCTCGAATGAAGGCCTTGCGCCCGGACGTCGTCAGGGCGACCGACTGTCCGGCGCGGACAAAGTCTCTCGGCCCGACCATGCCGGTGTTGATCGCACTCAGTACGGCGGAGTCGGATATCAGGGGACGGAAGCCCTCCATCAAGTCGAGCGCGAGCGCCGGTCGGCCGAATCGGGGCTGGTGGTAGTAGCCGACGAACGGGTCGAAGCCCACCGCGTGGCACACGATGGTGAGGTCGCGCGTCAGCAGCGCATAACCAAACGACAACAATGCGTTGACGGGGTCCCTCGGTGGACGTCGATTCCGCCCGGTGAAGTCGAATGTGAACGGCGCGGGCTCTGAAGTCGTGCCAGGAACCTTCAGCATCCCCGAAAAATGCTGGAAGTACTCACGGGCCGCCGCCCCTTCAATGCCCAGCAGTTCGCCCAGCGTCTCGGCCCGCAGGGCCTGATTGACCAGCCTCTTCAGCTGATTCAGGGCGACGGCGGGCGGCTCGACGTGATTCCGTTGCAGGAGCGTCCGCTGGTTTCTGATCTTGGTCGCGACGATGTCGCGGGCCACGAGCAGGCAGAACACCGCATCGTCGGCACGCCGGAATTGGGCCTGGCGCAGGAAGACGTTCTTCAGTCCCAGCCCGACGGTGAGCCCGTAGAACCACCCGCCGGTCGAGAAGTGCGCAATCGGCTTCTCGGCCCAGCACGCCCCCTGCACCGCCGACGAGGTGACGGAGGCGCTGCCGAACAGGTTCACCTGCGACAGTTCGTGGAGCCTCGCTTCCTGCACTAGCTTCTTCTTGTCCCGTATCTGGAGCACGTCGCCCGACTTGCCCACGCTGAGGCCATAGCCCGTGACGTAGAGCGGTCGCAGATCATCGCGGGCGGGCACGAGGCGGCGTACCTCACCCAGGGGCGTCCGTTCGAGCGGGCGGTCGTCGGAAGGCAAGAACTCGGGGAACAGGGGGATCTGGGCGGTGTCGTCGGGATCGGGCGGCAGCGCCATGGCAGCGGCCGTCTCGTCGGGCAGGCAGATGCCGACGAGGGAGCAGCGCGGGCACTTGGGGCTGTCGACAAGTGGCCGAGGGATGCGCCCCGAGGCTGCGCTCTCGCGAGCGTTCGCCACGGCGTTGAGTGTCTCGCGTTCCAGGTCGTCGTCTATGGCGACACGGACACGTTGTTTGGTCGCGGCGTAGTACAGCACGGCGTCCCGGCAGGTGTAGCCGTTGTCCCTCAGAATCAGCGCCTGCACACACACCTGCACCCGGTCTGCCGGCCAGGCCGAGGGGCCCGCGTCTCCGTCTCTGGGCGAGCCCTTCTTGTAGTCTACGGGGGTCACCACCGGGCCCTCAGCCTCCACCAGGTCGATTTCGGCGATGAGGCCGAGTCTGTCGCTTGACAGCATGACGGACCGTGCCTTGGCAGGGGCCTCCGTCGCGTCCTCGGTTCCGGCCGGAGGCAGGGCTTGTGGTGTATCGCCGAGCTTCTCATGGCGGAAGGCGCCCTCGACCGTGTCGACGCTGTGGGCGAAGACGCTCTCGACCCATTCGTAGTAGAACAACCTCGGACAGTAGACGTACTCGTTCACCATGCGGGCGGGAAGCAGGTCGGGCAGGGGCTGAGGGCCCGGTCGGGGATCTGGCGCGGCCGGAGAGTTGTTGTCTGATGGCGGGCTCGCAGTGACGTGACTGTCGCTCATGGCCGGCTCGTATTCCGGGGGCGCTGGGTGACGATCGGGTGCGTTCAATCGGATTCGCCGTCGACGATGATGCAGGGACTGTCGATGGGGGAGTAAGGCTTACCGAGGGCCGCGATGACGCGGTCGCCGCGGCCTTCGACGGGGCCCAGATCGACGAAGAGCACCTGGTCCTGCTTGTGGTTGATGATTTCCGACAACCGGTGTCGGCATCGGGCCAGGTCCGTGGGTGTGAACTGGCACTCGAACACCGAGTACTGCAGGTGGTCGCCGAACCCGCGCATGGTCTTGTGCACGCGCGCGAGGCGGGTGTCGTCGCAGATGTCGTAGGTGACGAGGAAGGTGTTGCGCATGGTGTGCGGTGGCGGACGAGGTGACTCTGCACGGGAGGTCGAACCGAGCCACCCCGCCCGGTGGCCGGCACCTTAACGCAGAGGTGTGTCAGAAGAGGTCACACCCCAGCAACGAAGATCAAGATTTGGTATCCGAATGGACACAGGGCCAAACCGCTTGCGGCCCGAGTCCCGGGTCAGCAAAATGTCCGAGATCGAAGTCCCACGACGACGAGCGCTCCGACGTGGATCGGTGAGCAGATACGCCGCATGGCAATGGGCTTGAGACAGTACTGTCGACAAGTTGCGGGGAGCTCACGTGAACGAGGCAACACACTCGAGTGACGTTGGCCGGTCGACGCAGTGGCTGCGGGGCGCACTGGGCCTCGGCGGCAGTGATATGCCCTTTCCCTGGCAGAGTGAGCTGCTGCGACGATTCCTCCGCGGTGAAGCGGTTGGCGCCGTCGACGTGCCCACAGGGCTCGGAAAGACAGGCGTGATGGCCGTGTGGCTCGTCGCGCGTGCCCTCGGAGCCGCGCTCCCTCGGCGCTTGGTGTACGTCGTCGACCGTCGGGTCGTGGTCGATCAGGCGACTGTGGTCGCCGAGTCTCTTCGTGCGTGGGTGTCGCAGGAGCGCCCTGTCGCCGATGCACTCGGCCTTGGCGTCCGCCCGCTGCCCATCTCGACGCTTCGCGGCCAGCACGTGGACAACCGGGCATGGCTCGAAGACCCGTCGTCCCCAGCGATCGTGGTCGGCACCGTTGACATGATCGGCTCGCGGCTGCTTTTCGAGGGGTATGGCGTGTCGCGGCGCATGCGGCCGTACCACGCTGGCCTGCTGGGCGCGGATGCGCTCGTAGTGCTCGACGAGGCGCACCTCGTGCCGCCGTTCGAACGGCTCGTCGAGGCCATCGAACGTGGTATCCAACCGGGTGGGTCGCTCGGGCCGCGAACCAGTGCCGCGGGCCAGGTGCCTCGTATGAGCCTCCTCTCCCTGTCTGCGACCGGTCGCCAATGGCAGGCTCCCCTCACGCTCTCTGACGCGGACCGTGCCCATCCCGTGGTGGCCCAGCGCCTTTCCGCCAGGAAGATCCTCACGGTGCGTGAGCCGGTACACAGAAAGGAACTCGCGCAGCGCCTCGCGGATGCCGCGTGGAGTCTGAGCCATGGTAAGCCGATACGCTGCGTTGTATACGCGACGAGCCGTGACGTCGCTCAGGACGTGTGCGATCGCCTCCGCCATCACGATGGCACCGCAGTTGAACTCCTGGTCGGCGCGCGCCGTGTCTACGAACGAACAGGGGTTGCCGGCTGGCTCGTTGAACACGGGTTCGTGGAGAGTGCAGCTGGGCAGCGCGCCGCACCGAGCAATCCCGGGTTTCTCGTCGCCACGAGCGCGGGCGAGGTCGGCGTGGACATGGACGCCGACCACATGGTGTCGGACCTCGTCCCTTGGGAGCGAATGGTGCAACGCCTCGGCCGGGTGAACCGGCGCGGCGAGGGCGATGCGCAGGTGATCGTCCTGCCGGAGAACGGCGCGAAGGATGCGGAGCGCCTGGAGCGGACGCAGACACTATTGCTCCGGTTACCACAGGTCAACGGCGGACATGACGCGAGCCCGTGGGCGCTCTCGCAACTCAGGGCGAGTGTGGGGGCCGAGATCGAACAGGCGAGCTCGCCCGCGCCTCTTCACCCGCCGCTCGCTCGTGCGCAGGTGGAGAGCTGGTCGATGACCTCGCTGGAAGATCACACCGGACGTCCCGCAGTGCAGCCGTGGATCCGCGGCTGGGTGGAGGAGCAGGAGCCCCAGACGGCGGTACTCTTCCGGCGGGAGTTGCCTCTAGACAATCGAGGGGCGCGCTTGTCGGAACGCGCCACGGCAGCGTACCTGGAAGCTGCTCCGCCCCACCTGAAGGAAGTGCTGGAGACTGAGACATGGCGGGTGGTCGAGTGGCTTGACACTCGGCGCGTGAGCATTGCGAAGACGCGCAACCCAGAGCCCATTGTCCCCGGCGACGATGTGATCGTGGGGCTCGTGCTCGATAGCGCGGCGGTCGTGCGTGAGGTGCGCCTTTCGGACCTCGAGAGTAAGCGGGACCGCGAGCGACTCGCACGTGACCTAGGCGGTGCGACGCTTCTTCTGGATGTGCGCGTCGGGGGCCTCCGCCACGGGCTTCTCGATAGTGAACACGCCGAGGCCAGTGACGTCGGCGAGCAGCGAGACGGCGCTACTCCGCCACTGCCGTTCCGGATCTCACGGGTCGGCGGGGATGCTCCCGCAGCGACGACGGAGGGATTACAGTACCGCGAAGAGGCCCGCCTCTGTGTTGCTGAAGCCGAGGGCGCCGAGACCGCCTGGCTAGTCGTTGAGACGCTCGCCGGCGAGAGTGCCGAGTCCGAGGAGGGACGAGCGGTCACCCCGACGCGCGCGCAACTCCTCGAGGAGCACAGGGAATGGACCGCGCGCGAAGCGCGCTCGTTGGCCGCTCGCCTCGGCCTTGCCGAACCGTACGCGTCGATGGTCGCGCTGGCTGCGAGCCTTCACGACGAAGGGAAACGCGCGCGGACATGGCAGAGGGCCTTCGGGGTGAAGGACGCCGAGTCGCAGAGCGGTCGCGTCTACGCCAAGACCCCGACACGCCCGAACCTGGGGCTCTTGTCCGGGTACCGCCACGAACTAGGGTCGCTTCGGCACGCAGAGCGTGACCCTCGCGTCCAATCACTCTCTCCGGAACTCCGCGATCTGTGCCTGCATCTCATCGCGGCTCACCACGGCTTCGCCCGTCCCCTGCTCCGCACCGACGGCGCGGAAGAACCACCGTCGGTGCTTGTCGGCCGCGCCCAACAGATCGCCCTCCGTTTCGCGCGACTCGAGAAGACGTGGGGCCCTTGGGGATTGGCCTGGTGGGAGGCGCTGATCCGGGCTGCCGATCAACGTGCATCCCGGTTCAACGACGAAGGAGGCGCCCATGGCTGAGGCGACGAAGACCGAGGCTGACATCCCAGTCGACCTCCTCAATCCCGGGCAGGTGTTTGCGTGCGTGGGGCTGCTCGAGGCCGCCGACGTGCTCTGTGGCGACGCCGAAGGCTACTTCGATTGGACTGCCGTGTCGGACGTGCGCTTCCGACTGCGAGCCAATGGTGGCGAGTCCCCGGTCGAGCGTGTCTTGCGCTTCCTCGACCAGGCTGAAGCCCGGGCCGAGGTCGTGGAGGGCAGCCGGAACCTTGAGGCGTGGAAGGACGCATGGGGGCCGCGCCCGACCATCCTCCCACGAAGTGCAGGCTATCCCTTTCCCGATCCGTCGAGCCCCGCGACGTTGGTCTGCGCGTTGATCGCGGGGACCGAGCGCCTGGCGCTCGATCACTGGGGCGACGAGACGGGGCGGGACAGAGTGAAGTTCTGGGCGGGCTCGGGTGGCTATCCCGGCGTTGCGCTCGCGAACGACGCGCTCGGCTTGGTGCGTGGCCGGGCCGCAGGTGCGGCCGCCGACCCATTCGGGCTGAGCGCGCCACAGTCGAGCAGCTTCCGGCTGGACTGGCGTCGTGACTATGTGCCAATCGACGCGGGCTTTTCTCTGAACGTCCACGACCACATGGAGACACGCGGGTATCCACTCGTTGAGCTCCTCGCCGCGCTCGGGCTCAGCCATGCGCGCCCGCGTCGGCCGAACTCGCGGGACAAGCTCATCTACGAGTACGCCGTCATCGGCGGCGGGCCCGGTGGGCCGCACACGTGGCTGCCGCCGACCGTGATTCGTGCTGCACTCGGCCCGCCGACGAGCCGTGCACGGAGGACTGAATTCCCGTGGCCGACCCGACACTTCCGCATGCGCCTGGATTGGCCCGGACAGGAAGGTCAGGCCCGTTCGATCACTACCGTCACCGAGGAGAATTCGTCATGAGCACGCTGAGTCAGGACACTATTGAGAGCTGGATCGACCCCAAGGGCCCCGTGGCGCTCGTGCTCCGCGAGCTGCTGATGCCGGTGGAAGGGGAGAACGGCGTCTTCTTCCCGCCGACCTATGCCGACGTCGGATACAACATCGACACGCTCTCAGATGGCACGAAGGTAGCGACGGTCGACAGCGTAGGCTCGCAGGCCAACCGGATGGAGCCGATCTTCGCCGAGGATCCCGAGCTCAGACAGCTGGTGCCGCAGATCACCATCGACGCGGGCGGTGGGCACGCGGTCTCGATCATGGAGGCGGGCCATAGGCTGGGTGATGCAGCCGTCCGTGCCTCCGAACTTGGCGTCGAGGCGGCCGCGGCGTTCGAGTCGTTTCAGGCCAACGGCGATGCGACCTCCATCGCCAGGCTCGCTCCTACATCCTTGGTGTTTGGCGTCTGGGACTCACGTGCGTCACAGGCTAAGCTCCCGCGCATCGTCCAAGGGGTGATCCGGGCGTGGGACGTGGACGTACTCACGCGGGCGGCCCAGTACGTTCCCCCGCTCGACTATGCCAAGTTGGAGGTCTTTTCCGAGGAGGAGAAGCAGAAGTCGGAGGGCGACGGCAAGAGTGCGCTCGCCAAGAAGGGCTTCGTGGCTGTGCCGTCGACTGATGCCCCAGGTGGCATCATCGCCAGGGGCCCAATCCAGCGCGACCTCACCATCAACCTGGTCGCGCTCCGCCGGCTCTGGGCGAAGGACGACGCCGATACGCTTCGTCGGTACATTCTGGGGCTGTGCCTCGTTGCGGCGACCGAACCGCTCGATGGGTTCCTCCGCCAGGGCTGCCTGCTCGTCCCCAAGCCTGACCAGCCCGGTGCCTGGGAACAGGTCGCGCGGACCGGCGTGCGGACCAAGATCGCGCTCAATAGTGCCGAAGCACGTCGGCTTGCAGCGCTCTGGGCAGGCGCGTTCGGTGTCGCGCCCGGTCGAACGGTGAAGTTCAGCCCTGACGCGGCCAAGGCCGATCTGGTCGACAAAGACGGTGACAAGCCGAAGAAATCCGGCAAGGGGAAGAAGGCCTGAATCATGGGGCAGCACCTCGTCCTCACCGTCCACCTCCACGATCGTTTCCATGGGATGGCGGAAGGGGGCTCGGAGTGGCCGCCCGCGCCGGGCCGTCTGTTCCAGGCGCTCGTCGCTGGAGCTGCCCGGGGCCGGACGTTGCCGGAGGAGAAGCGGGCTGCCCTCGAATGGCTGGAATCCCAGCCGCCTCCCGTGATCGGCGCGCCGCTTGCGCCCCTCGGCAGCCGAGTCGTGCACTTCATGCCGAACAACGATGCCGACTCCCTGGCGTGCCCGACCGATCCACGAGATCTCGCAAAGCTGCGGAGTGCGAAGAAGGCGACGCACCCGCGCATCCCTGATCCCGGGCCGCTCCTCTACGCGTGGCGGATCGAGGCTGATCCGGACGGCCACGCCGCGCAGATCGCGGAGACTGCCAACGGAGTGTACCAGCTCGGTCGTGGTGTTGACATGGCCTGGGCCGAGGGGGACGTCCTGAGCGACGAGGCGCTTTCCGAACGACTGGCTCGATTCGAGGGGGCGGTTCACACGCCTGGGGGTGGTCGGGATGGCGTGCTGGCGTGCCCCGCGCCTGGCACGCTGCGAAGCCTGGTGACTCGTCACGTGGCGCCGCGGTTGACCGTCAACGGGTCCGGCAAGAAGGCGAAGACGTACTTCACCAACGCCCCGAAGCCTCTCTTCGTCGGCGTGGCGTACCGGCCTCAGGTGCAGCGCCTGTTGTTCGATCTGCGTCGCAGCGATGCGCCAGAGCGATCGGCGCCCGGCCGACCATCGGAAGTCGTGCAACTCGTGGAGCGGATCCGCGATGCGGCGGTGACTCGGCTGGAGGAGGCGATGCCGGGCCAAGAGGCCGCGACGACGCGGTGCCTCGTCGGCAAGAGACCGGACGGGACGGGGGCCGGGCCCACGGCGCACCGCGTCCGCATCATTCCCCTGCTGTCGATAGGCCACGAGCACGCCGACCGCGGCGTGCGGCGGGTGCTGGTCGAGATTCCGTCGGGCGCACCCCTCCGGGCGGATGACCTTGCCTGGGCGTTCACGGGTCTGGACGTGGCGGAACCCGATACCCGTGAGGTACGCATGACCCTGATCCCAGCGGAGAATTGGGACATGCTGCGCCGGCACTACCTGCCGAAGGCCCGGTGCTGGCAGTCGGTGACCCCGGTCGCGGTGCCTGATGGCTCCGGCCGTCGACGCATCGACCCGACGCGGCGGAGAATCGAGGCTAAGGGGGGAAATGAGCGACGGAGTGAGGAGGCGACCGCGGCGATGGCCGTCTGCGCCGGGTTACGCCATGTCGGGGTTCGGGTGCGCCCAGTTGCGGTCCGGGTACAACGAGAGCCGTTCGATGCCAGGGGGCAGCGTGCCGAGGCGTTCGAGCGAAAGCCACGGTTCCCGAAGGAGCGCCTCTGGCACGTCGAGATTGCGTTCGGCGTGCCGGTGGAGGGGCCGTTGTTGATCGGTGATGGGCGATTCCTTGGGCTTGGGCTCATGGCACCGGTACCCGATGCCGTCCCGGGCGTGCATGCGTTCGCGATCAACGACGGATTGGTGGGGCATCCGGAGGCAAGCGACATCGCGCGAGCGCTGCGCCGTGCCGTCATGGCAAGAGTGCAATCGCTGATCGGGTCCGGTGAGCGGCTTGATCCCTTCTTCAGCGGACACGGCGACGACGGGCGTCCAGTGCGGCGGGGTGACTCGTCGCACCTCGCTTTCGCCTTCGAATCCAACACCAGAAGGTTATTCATCCTGGCGCCCCACGTTCTCGAAAGGCGGGCGCCCACGCCCACAGAGATCGAACACCTCCGCACGCTGGACCTTGCGCTGGCAGGCTTCCGCGAACTCCGTGCTGGCGGGGCTGGGCTGCTGGTCATACGCTCGATTGACTCTGGTATCGCCGACGAGGCCTTGCTTTTCGGGCGCTCGATCGTGTGGAAGTCGAGCACGCCCTATGTTGTCACGCGCCATGTGAGGGGGGCAGCAGCGACGGCTGCACTGACAGCCGATGTCCTTGCGGAGTGTCGCCGCATCGGATTACCTGCGCCTCTAGTAGAGCCGAGCAACGTGCAGGGTGTGCCAGGAAGTGGGCTCACGGCGAACGTGTCGCTGATCTTCGACCAGAGCGTTGCGGGGCCGGTGCTGCTCGGACGAACTCGCTACCTCGGTGGAGGGCTCTTTCTCCCCGTCAAGGAGCCGGAGCACCGGTGAACACGCGCTCGACCGCATGATGTCTTCCATAATACACGGGTATCATGTAAGATGATCCAGTCGTTCGCCGACCGGACAACGTGCGACCTGTTCAACGAGAAGGCGTCGCGCGACGCGCGCCGGATCCCGATGGGGCTCTGGCCGATCGTTCGCCGCAAACTGAAGATCCTGGACGCGGCGCACCGCCTCGTTGATCTGAGCAGTCCGCCTGGCAACCGCCTGGAGGCCCTCAAGGGCCGGCTCGCGGGCCGGCACAGCATCAGGGTCAACGACCAGTTCCGGATCACGTTCCGCTGGGAGGGGAGTGATGCCCACGAAGTCCGCTGCGAAGACTATCACGCGTGATCCCGCCTCGCTGGGCCCGGCCGTCCACCCCGGCGAGATGCTCCTCGAGGAGTTCCTCAAACCGTTGTCGCTCACGCAGGTCGAGGCCGCGCGCCGGCTGGGGTTGTCGGTGAACCGCCTCAACGAGATCGTCCTCGGCAAGCGCGGCGTGACGGCGGATACCGCCCTCCGCCTGTCCGCGCACTTCGGCACCACCCCGCAGTTCTGGATGCACCTGCAGGCCGACTGGGACCTGCAGCAGGCCATCAAGAAGAGCTCCGCGGCCTGACCCCGGCGCTGGTCCCGGAGTATGATGCGCCGCATGAGACGGACGGCGATCGTCACCGGGGCGTCGCGCGGGATCGGATACGCCACCGCGCTGGCGCTGGCGGAAGAAGGGTTCGATATCGCGGCCGTCGCGCTGCCGGATCACGAGCGGATGGCGGCCCTCGACGAGGCCGTCGGCCGCGCCGGCCGGCGGTTTACGGCCTTCGACCTCGATCTCGCCGACCTCGACGCGCACGCGGCCGTCCTCGACGCGATCGCCCGCGACTCCGGCCCCGTGGACTGCCTGGTGAACAACGCCGGCGTGTCGGTCCGCCAGCGCGGCGACCTGCTCGACGTGTCGCGCGAGAGCTACGACCGGTGCTTTGACGTCAACACGCGCGGCACGTTCTTCTGGACCCAGGCCGTGGCGCGGCGCATGGCGGCCGAGGCGCCTCCGGCCGGCCGGCACCGCAGCATCATCTTCGTGACCTCGTCCAACGTCGTCGCAGCCACCGTGGAGCGCGGCGAATACTGCATGTCCAAGACGGCACTTTCCATGGCGGCGAAGCTGTTCGCCATCCGGATGGCGTGCCACTGCGTCGGCGTGTACGAAGTGCAGCCCGGCATCATCCTGACCGAGATGACCGCGCCGTCGAAGGCCCGCTACGACGCGCTGATCGCCGAGGGCCTGCTCGTGGAACCGCGCTGGGGCACGCCCGAAGACGTGGCGCGCACGGTGCGGACCATGGCCGCGGGACTGCTGCCGTATACGGTGGCGCAGGAGGTGCGCGTCGAAGGCGGCCTCCTGCTGACGAGGTTCTGACGTGAGCACCCGTCCGCTGACGACGCTGGCAGGAAACCCCGGCCGCTGGTGCCTCAACACCGCCACGCTGGGCTACCGCGAAGCGATCGGCGTGACCGCGCAGCGCGTGGCCGCCGCCGGCTTCACCTGGATCACGCCGTGGCGGCGCGAGGTGGACGAGCAGCACCCGGAGCGCGCGGCTGAGGCCATCCGCGCCGCGGGCCTGCGCGTCCGCAGTTACTGCCGGACGGCGTACTTCGCGCACGATACGGAGGCGGCCCGGCAGGCGGCCATCGACGACAACCGGCGAGGCCTGGAGACCGCAGCGGTGCTCGGGGCGGGGGAGTTCATCGCCGTGGTGGGCGGCCTGGCCGAGTCGTCGCGCGACATCGAGGAGTCGCGCGCGCAGATCCTGCGCGGCCTCGAGGCGCTGATGCCGGCCATCGAGGCGACGGGTGTGCGCATCGCCCTCGAGCCGCTGCACCCGTTCTACGCGGCGGACCGCAGCCTGTTGAACACCATCGCGCAGGCGCGGGCCTGGTGCGAACGGCTCGACCCGGAGGGGCGGTACTTCGGCATCGCCGTCGACGCGTACCACGTGTGGTGGGACCCGCAGCTCGAGCCGTCGGTCGCGGCGGCGGGCTCGCGCATCTGCGCCTTCCATGTGTGCGACTGGCACCGCGAGACGCAGGAGCCGCTGCTCGACCGCGGCATGATGGGCGACGGCGTGATCGACCTGCCGGGCCTGCGCGCCTTGGTGGAGGCCGCGGGGTACGTGGGGCCGGCCGAGGTGGAGATCTTCTCGCGCGACCGCTGGTGGAAGGAAGATCCGGACGTGGTGCTGCGGACGTGCAGGGAGCGGCTGGAGGCTCAGTGCTAGGGGCGTGCACGGGGGAGGTGACGAGTCAGAAGCCAGAAGCAAGAAGCAAGAAGGGACACGGAGCACGATGCACGGAGCACGATGCACGCTGCGCCAAGTGATGAGGGAGACGTGATGAACGACGAGGTGGTGCTCGAGCGGCGGGAGCGGAGCGGTCGCTCGTGGGCCGAGATCTGGCTGAACCGGCCCGAGAAGGGCAACGCGCTCACGATGGCCATGATCACGCGGCTGGACTCCATCGTCCGCGAGATCGCCGGCGACCGCGACCTCCGGGCCGTGGTCCTGCGTGCGAAGGGACGGTTCTTCTGCACCGGCGGCGACATCGCCGAGTGGGGAGCGCTGACGCCGCACGACATGGGCCGCGAGTGGATCCTCAAGGGCGTCGAGGTGTTCGAGCGGCTGTCGGCGCTGCCGCAGCCCGTGGTGGCGGTGCTGTCGGGGCACACGCTCGGCGGCGGGCTCGAACTGGCCATGTCCGCGGACCTGCGGATCGCGGTGAAGGGGGCGAAGTTGGGCGTGCCCGAAGCCACGCTGGGCGTCGTGCCGGGCTGGGCGGGCACCACCCGGATGGCGGAACTCATCGGGGCGGCCCGTGCCCGCCACCTGTTGCTGCTCGGCACGCCCGTCACCGCGGCCCAGGCGCTCGATTGGGGCCTGGTCACCGCCGTGGCCGATGACGAGGCCGACCTCGAGGCGCAACTCGACGGCTGGCTGGACCGGCTGCTGGCCAATGCCCCGGCGTCGATGGCGTTGATCAAGGGACTGCTGGCGACGACGCACGCCGATCTGCGGCACGCGCACGCCAGCGCGGCGGCGCAGGCGGCCGCCACCGAGGACTGCCGCGAAGGCGTGAGGGCGTTTCTCGAGAAACGCCCGCCGGTGTTCGTGAACCGATAGCCCGGCCGCCCAATGGCCTAACGGCCTAACGGCCTAACGGCCTGGTGATTGGCCGAACGGCCGAACGGCC
>CAYNDV010000071.1:13745-22493 GCA_964396055.1 uncultured Vicinamibacterales bacterium
GGCCGAACGGCCGAACGGCCTGAGAGAATCTATGGCAGTGACCCGTTTCATCACCGCGGCCGACGCCGCACTGCTCATCAAGGACGGCGACACCGTTGCCATCAGCGGCAACGGCGCCGGCATGATCTCGGCCGAATCCGTGTTCGAGGCCGTCGAACGGCGGTTCCTCGAGACGGGCCATCCACGCGATCTCACCCTCGTGCACTCCCTCGGTCTCGGCGACCGCGGCGAGCTGGGCACGAACCGATTCGCCCACGAGGGGCTGGTTCGCAAGGTCATTGCCGCCCACTTCACGTGGTCGCCCCGGATGCAGCAGCTCGTCGCGGAGGAGAAGGTCGAGGCCTACTGCTTTCCTGGTGGGGTCATCCAGCACCTGCTGCGCGAGATCGGCGCGGGCCGGCCGGGCCTCTTCACGCACAGCGGCCTGGGCACCTTCGTGGACCCGCGCCACGGCGGCGGCCGGTGCAACGCCCGGAGCCGTGAGACGCTTGTGCAGCTGGTGCACGTCGACGGCAGGGAAGTGCTGCACTACAAGCCGTTCAAGGTGGACGTGGCGATCGTGCGGGGCACCTCGGCTGACCGGCGCGGCAACATCAGCCCTGAGGAGGAAGCCATCGACATGGACGTGCACACGATCGCGCTGGCGGCCCACAACACGGGTGGCCGCGTCATCGCGCAGGTGCGCGAAGTGGTGGACACGGGGCGCCTGCAGCCGCGCCGCGTGCGCATCCCGGGCGTGATGGTGGACGCGGTGGTCGAGGTCCCGGACCAGCAGCAGTTCTACGGCCTCCCGTACGACCCTGCGGTGAGCGGCCAGGCCCGCGCCGACCTCGGTGTGCTGAAGGCTGACGTGCCCGCCCGGCTCGAGCGGCGGATCATCGCCCGGCGCGCCGCCCTGGAACTCCGCCCGGGGGCATCCCTCAACTTCGGGTTCGGCATGCCGGGCGGCATCTTCGGCGTGATTGCCGAACAGGGGATCGGCGACGCCCTCTGGATGAGCGTCGAACAGGGCGTCCACAACGGCCGGATGCTCGACGATGCGCTCTTCGGCGCCGCGCGCAATGCCGACGCCATCGTCCCGTCGATCGAGCAGTTCGATTACTACAGCGGCGGCGGCGTGGACATCGCGTTTCTGGGCATGGGTGAGGCCGACGCCGAGGGTAACGTGAATGTGTCGCATCTCGGGGGGGCCTTGATCGGCCCGGGCGGCTTCATCGAGATCGCGCAGAACGCCAAGAAGGTGGTCTTCTGCGGCACCTTCGATGCGCAGGGGACGCGCCTCGAGTTCGCAGGCGGGCAACTTCGCGTGCTGCAGCCAGGGAAGGTCCGCAAGTTCGTGGAGCGCGTGGAGCGCATCACGTTCAGCGGTGCGTTCGCGCGCGCCAGCGGGCAGGACGTGCTGTTCGTCACCGAGCGGGCCGTCTTCCGCCTCGTCGACTCGGGCCTGGCCCTGGTCGAAGTGGCGCCCGGCATCGACGTCGCGCGCGACATCCTGCCCCACATGGCGTTCGCGCCGCAGGTCGGGCAGGTGGCGACGATGCCCGCGGACGTATTCAGGTAGCAGCGGAGCAGAGCCGTGGCCGTGACCATCCCGCAGGAGATCCTGGACGCGCTCACCGACGTCGAGATGCCCGACGGCCTGGCGCGCCATGAGGCGCAGGGCGAACTGGAGGTGGCCGGCCTGCGCCTGCCCGCGCACCGCTGCCAGGCTGTGGTGGTCGGCAGTGGCGCCGCCGGTCTGCGCGCGGCCGTCGAGCTGAAACGCCGGGGCGTGGACGTCGTTGTCGCCACGCAGGCCCTGTTCTGGGGCACGTCGGTGTGTTCCGGGTCGGACAAGCAGACGCTGCACACGGCGTCGACCAGCCGCCGGGGCGATGATTTCGTGGCGTTGTCGAAGGGCATCGGTGCAGGCGGCGCGATGGACGCCGACACCGCCTACGTCGAGGCCGTCGGGTCCATCGACGCGCTGGCCGGTCTGCGCTACATCGGATTGCCGGTGCCGGTCGATCGTTTCGGAGCGGTCCTGCGGTACCAGACCGATCACGACGAGGCCGGGCGGGCGACGAGCTGCGGGCCGCGCACGTCGCGGCTGATGGTGAAGGTGCTGGCCGAGGAGGCGAAGCGCCTGGGTGTGCCCTTCGTCAATCGCTGCACCGGCCTCGCGTTGTTGACGGCAGCGGGCGATGGCGGCCCGGTGACGGCGGGCCTCCTGGCGATCCGGGGTGACGGGCGCACGGACGCCAATCCCCTCGGGCTGACCGTGTTTCAGGCGCCCGCTGTCGTGCTGGCCACGGGCGGGCCCGGCGAACTCTACCGCGACAGCGTCTACCCGAAACACTGTTTCGGATCGCTCGGGCTGGCGCTCGAAGCGGGCATCGAACTCACGAACCTCACCGAGAGCCAGTTCGGCATCGGCACGCGGCGGGATGAGTTCCCGTGGAATCTCTCCGGCACCTACGTCCAGGCCATGCCGCACATCTACTCGGTGGACGCGGAGGGGCGCGAGCGCCACTTCCTGGCGGACTACTATCGGACCACGCAGGAACTGGCGTCGAACATCTTCCGCAAGGGCTACCAGTGGCCGTTTCACGCCGCGCGGATGATGGGGTTCGGATCGAGCCTGGTCGACCTGGCGGTGTACCGCGAGTCGCAGGCCGGCCGCACCGTGTGCATGGACTTCACGCGCAACCCGGAGGCCGTGCCGGGCGACCTGCCGTTCTCGCTCGAGCGCCTCGACCCCGACGTCAGGGCGTACCTGGACAACAACGACGCGGTGCTGGCCTTGCCGATCGATCGACTGCGGCGGATGAACCCCCTGTCGATCGAACTCTACAGGCGCCACAAGCATGACCTGGAGCGCGATCCGCTCCCGTTCAATGTGAACCACCAGCACATGAACGGCGGCGTGGCCGTGGACATCTGGGGGCAGTCGAGCGTGCCCGGCTGTTACGCGATCGGCGAAGCGGCCGGCACGCACGGCGTGACGCGCCCGGGTGGCGCCGCGCTGAATGCCGGGCAGGTGATGGGCATCCGCTGCGCGACGCATATCAGTGCGCGCGGGCAGGCGCCGGCATCTGCGGAACTTGCCGAACCCGCGCGGGCCGTCATCGCGCGCGCGGTCCAACTGATCCGCCGAGGACTCGACGCACCCGGCGGGCTCGTCGTCCAGGACGTCCGCCGGGAGGTGCAGGCGCGCATGAGTGACACGGCGGGGTTCATCTGCCGTGCGGGCGACGTCGCGGGCGCGCTCGACGGCGCGCGGGCGTTGAACGCGGGCATCCGCGAGCGGGGACTGGCCATCTCGGATCCCGGGCGCATCGAGCAGGCGATCCTGTGGCGCCAGGCGGCGCTGGCCTCCGAGGCGGTGCTGGCAGCGCTGGAGCACTACGTTCGGCAGGGCGGCGGCAGCCGAGGCGCGCGCGTGTTGTGCTCGCCGTCGGGCACCCAGGTGCCCGAGACGCGCCTCGGTTGCCTGGAGGAATTTCGCTTCCTCCCGGAGCGGCTGGAAGACCGCGGTCGCCAGATTCGCGTCCGCTGGGACGGGGAGCGCTTCGTCGTGCACGAAGTGCCGATCCGGGAACTCGGCCGCCTCGACGACCTCTATTTCGAGAAGAACTGGGCCCCCTACCTCACCGGCGCCATCTACCGTTAATCAGACCGTTAATCAGTCCCGGATTGATTAGAATGCGGGACATGGTGCTGGTGGCGCTCGACACGACGACGCGGGCGGGGAGTTGCGCGCTGGTGCGCGACGGGGTGCCCGTCGCCGTCGTCAGCGGCGCGGAGGACCGGCCCCACGCCGTCCGGTTGCCGGGCGACATCCTCGACCTGCTGTCGGCACATCACCTGGCTCTCGCAGACGTCGACGGCTTCGCCGTAGCCTCGGGGCCCGGGTCGTTCACCGGGCTACGGATCGGCATCGCCGCCATTCAGGGCCTGGCCTTCGCCACGGGCAAGCCGGCGGTGGGTGTGCCCACGCTGGATGCCCTGGCGCGGGCGGCGGCCCCGGGCGTGGCCGACGACGAGACGATCGGCGTCTGGATGGACGCGCAGCGTGGCGAGGTGTTCGCCGCGCGTTACCGCGTGGCGACGGCCAGAGACGGCGTGGCCACGGCGGTCGCCCCGGTGGACGAGCCCGTGTCGATGCCCCCCGAGCTGGTCGCGGCGCAATGGCGGGCCGATGGGCTCGGCACCGCGCTGTTCGTCGGTGACGGGGCCCTTCACTACCGGACGGCGGTCGCGGCTGCCGGAGGCGGCCGCTGGCGTATCATCGACCCCACGCCTGCACTGGCCGGCACGATCGGCGTCATGGCCGCGGAAGCCCTCGCCGGCGGTGGGGCGTTTCTGCCGCACGCCATCGCGCCCGTCTACGTGCGCCGTTCCGATGCCGAACTCGCCCGGGACCGCCGCCAGGGCGGCGTATGACCGCGGGCCTCGTCATCGACCTGCTCGGTGGGCCTGCCGATCTGGACGCTGTCCTCGACATCGATCGCGAGAGCTTCTCGAGTCCCTGGACCAGGTCCATGTACGAGCAGGACCTCGCCAACGAACAATCCCGCGTGTTCGTGGCGAGACTGCCCGGCATCCCCGTCGCTGGCTACTGTTCGACCTGGCTGATCCTGGACGAGGTACATATCAACAACGTCGCCGTCCGGCTGAGTTGCCGCCGGTTGGGTATTGGCCGGGCGCTGGTCACGCACGTCCTGATGGACGGGGCGGCCCGCGGCGCGAAGGCTGCCACGCTGGAGGTCCGGCGGGCCAACGAGTCTGCCCGGAAGCTCTACGAAAACCTGGGTTTCCGGGAGCGGGGCGTCCGGCCGAAGTACTACGATCACCCGGTAGACGATGCGCTCATTCTGTGGGCAGAAATCCAAGGACTTGGAGAATCTTCGGCCCCTTGAATCGGGTGGGGCCTTATGGTACCGTTCGCCTTGTCACCCGATCCCGGTGTCGCGTTTGCGTTACACCGGGCCCGCAGGGTTTATTACATGTTCATCCACCGTTTGACTCACGCGCTTCTCCACGGCCAAAGGAGGCGGATCGCATGGCGACAGAACCAACGGAACTGAAGTCTTCGTTGCTTCAGAGTGACCAGGAGTACCAACAGCTCGCCGCGCGCCATCGCGAACTCGAAGATCGGCTGTCGGAACTGCACCGCAAAGCCTACCTGTCCGAGCCCGAACAAGTCGAAGAAGTCACGATCAAGAAGCGGAAGCTCCAGCTCAAGGACCGGATGGAGGACATCGTCCGCCGGCTGAAGAGCGACGGAAGCGCCCAGGCCCTCACGGCCTGAGGCATCGACCCGACGACGATTCCGACGATCCCGAACAGCCAGCCAGGCGAACACGTTTCGCCGGCTGGCTGTTCGCGTGTACGCCGAAAAGGGGCCAGGCCCCTTTTTAGGTCCGACCACCCGGGAAAAGGGGCCTGGCCCCATTTTAGGTCTGACCAATGGCAGATTGACCCGGGTGCGGGCAGCGGGCAGAATGGGCCGCCACGATCCTCGACGGGGGAGTCCGCATGTTCGATCAGGTTTACGCACCGGTGTCCGGCAGCGTGCTGGCGTCGGCCCTGGTGGCCGCCCTGCCCCTGCTGGTGATTGCCGTGCTGCTGGCGGTGGTGCGGCGACCGCCGTGGCAGGCAGCGGTGGCCGCGGCCACGACCGCAGCGGGTCTTGCCTGGGGGGTGTGGGGTATGCCGGCTGGTCTGACGCTGGCGGCCGTTACGCAGGGCATGGCCTTCGGCCTCTGGCCCATCAGCTGGGTGGTGTTCAGCGCGGTCTTCTTCTACAACCTGTCGGTTGAAAGCGGGGATTTCGATGTCATCCGGCGGTCGCTGGCGCGGCTGACCACCGACAAACGGCTGCTGGCGCTGCTCGTGGCGTTCGGGTTCGGCGCGCTCGTCGAGGGCATCGCCGGCTTCGGCGCACCGGTGGCGATCACCGCGTCGATGCTGGCGGGGCTCGGGTTCGAGCCCATCATGGCAGCCGTGCTGGCGCTGCTGGCCAACACGGCACCGGTGGCGTTCGGGTCGCTGGGCATCCCGGTGACGACGCTGGGCGGACTGCTGGCGCCCATCCTGGGCCGCGACGTGGAAGCAACGACGCGGGCGCTCTCCGCGATGGTCGGCCGCCAGTTGCCGTTCTTCTCGGTGCTGATTCCGGCCTACCTCGTGATCCTGCTGTCCGGCTGGCGCGGGGTGGTGGGGGTGCTCCCGGCGGTGATCGTGGCGGGCGGGAGTTTCGCCGCCGCGCAGTTCGTCGTGTCGAACACCCTCGGACCGGAACTGACGGACACCATCGCGGCGCTGTGCTCGATTGGCGCGCTGGCGCTGCTGCTGCGCGTCTGGCGCCCGAAGGGGGAGGTTGCTCGCGCGGCATCGGGGGCTGAGGCCTCCGATTCGCCGGGCCGCGTGGTGCGGGCCTTTGCCACCTACGGCATCCTGGTCGTGGTCGTGCTCATCGGGCAGGTGGGGAACTTCGGCAGCGTGCGGCAACTGCCGCCGCCGGTCAACGTGACCGCCCTGCTGCGCTGCGGTCAACCCGGCAACGCCCAGTGTCCGGACCCCTGGGTGGGCCGGCCGGCGGCGGCCGACCCGCAGGGGTTCCGGTTCCCGGTCTGGGAGTTCCAGTGGCCCGGCTCGTACCGCAGCATCGAAGGCCGGCCCTCCGCCGTCATCAGGCGGGTGCCGCCGGTGGCGGCGGCGCCGGCGCCGTATCCGCTGACGTTCCGTCTCGACTTCCTGGCGTCGGCGGGCACGCTCGTGCTGCTGGCAGCCGTCGTGGCGTTCATCGTCATGCGGGTGCGCGGCGTGCCTGGGGCCGCGTGGGGTCGGGCGTGGCGCGCCACGGTGCGGCAGTTGCGACTGCCCGTGGTCACCATCGCGTTCATCCTCTCCATCGCCACCGTGATGAACTACTCGGGCATGACGTCGTCGATGGCGCTGGCGCTGGCGTCCACGGGCGTGCTGTTCCCGTTCTTCTCGGCGGTGCTGGGCATGCTGGGCGTCTTCCTGACGGGCAGCGATACGTCGTCGAACACGCTGTTCGGGCCGCTGCAGGCGACCACCGCGCGGGTGTCCGGACTCGATCCGATCCTGATGGGCGCCACCAACAGTTCGGGCGGCGTCATGGGCAAGATGATCAGCCCCCAGAACCTGTCGGTGGGCGCCGCGGGTGTCGGTGCTGTGGGCCGCGAAGGCGAGATCTTCCGGCGCGTGGTGGGACACAGCCTCGTGCTCACGGCCCTGATGGGCGTGCTGGCGATGCTGCAGGCGTACGTTTTCGCCTGGATGATCCCGGCCTGGTGAGGCGGCGGGTATAGAATGAGGCCTGATGCGTATGGACAAGGCCGGCTGGCCGTTCGTGCTCGGGGCGCTGGTGCCCGCGGCGGTGTGCGCGGCGGCGGGCTGGATCGTGGCCGCCGTCGTCTTCGCGGCGGTGGCAGCGTTCATGGCGTTCTTCTTCCGCGATCCGGACCGCGTCGTGCCGCAGGATCCGTCGATCGTGGTGTCGCCGGCTGACGGCCGCGTGATGATTGCCGGGGACGTCGAGTTGAACGCCGCGCCCCCGGGCGCGTGGCGGCAGATCAGCATCTTCCTGAGCCCGCTCAACGTCCATATCAATCGCATCCCGATCGGCGGCCGCGTGACGCGCGTGCAGTACACGCCGGGCCTGTTCCTCGCCGCGTACAAGGCCGAGGCGGCCACGCGCAACGAGAAGAACGAGGTGTGGATCGATCACGGGGGCCGCACGGTCGTGTGCCGGCAGGTGGTGGGCGTCGTGGCGCGCCGCCTTGTGTGCCGGGTGGCGGCGGGCGCCGACGTGCAGACCGGCGACAAGTTCGGGCTGATGAAGTTCGGATCGCGCATCGACCTGTTCCTGCCGCCGGACGCCACGCTCACGGTGAAGCCCGGGGACACGGTCCGCGGGGGCGAGACCGTCGTCGCAAGGTGGACATCATGAACATGCTGGCGAACCTGCGGAACGGGACCGACCGCGAACGGCGGCGGCTCCGGCGCGGTGTCTACCTGCTGCCCAGCCTCTTCACGCTCGGCAACATGTTCTGCGGGTACGCGTGCGTGCTCTACGCGATGCGCGGCGACCTGGTGACGGCGGCGCCGTTTATCGGCCTGGCCGTGGTGCTGGACATGCTCGACGGCCGGATTGCGCGCCTGACGGGCACCACCAGTGATTTCGGACGCGAGTTCGACTCGCTGGCCGACGTGGTCTCGTTCGGCGTGGCCCCGGCGATCCTGGCCTACGTGTGGGGCCTTCAGCCCCTGCACCGGCTCGGCTGGGCCGCGGGATTCATCTTCGTGACGGGCGCCGCCATGCGCCTGGCGCGCTTCAACATCCAGAGCGCCTCGGCCACCGACAAGCGGTACTTCGTCGGGATGCCGAGCCCCGCCGCGGCAGCGGTGCCGGCGGCAACGGTGTACTTCTATCCGGACGGCTTCAGCGATCCGCGCGGGGCCCTGATCGCCCTGGCGGTGGTGGTCGTGCCAGCGCTGCTGATGGTGAGCACGATCCGCTTCCGCAGCTTCAAGACCATCGACCTGAAAGCCCGCCGTCCGTACCAGGTGCTGGCGCTGCTCGCCCTGGTGATCGCGCTCGTGCAGTTGGAGCCCCGCGTCGTGCTGATGGCGATCGCCTACGTCTACCTCGTGTCGGCGTTCATCGAGATGGCGTGGACGCGCCTCCGCCGGCGTCCGCCGGCCCCGCCCCCCGCGGCAGCGTAATCGTCACCA
>CAYNDV010000072.1:0-22048 GCA_964396055.1 uncultured Vicinamibacterales bacterium
CGTGGCACTACGAGCAGGCCGCCCGGGTCCGGGGCGCGGAACCGGCCACGGCGGACGCGGCGCGGCGCGCCCGCGCCGCCCTGGGCTCCTGATTTCCGGGTTGCGACACGGCGCGTCACGCGCCAGCCCGCACCTGGCCTGCATCGACGCGTGATGTGACATCGCGTGTCACATATGAGATGTCCGTGTGACACGCCGCGACGCACCTCCGACAGGCCCCGGCCGCGGGGACCGCCACGCGGGCGTCCGGCCCCCGCCGCATTTTTGTGCTTGACTTCGCTTTTTTCTCACCCATAATCTACAGCTTGTATGAGCTAGGTTCGCTCAGCCTAGTACTTGTGATGCCAACCGTTCGGTAGGCAGCTGGGCAACCACAAACCAAGGAGGAACAGATGGCGAAGAAGACCGCGAAGAAGGCCGCCAAGAAGCCGGCCGCGAAGAAGGCCGCCAAGAAGCGCTAGGCGGTTCCACGAAGCGGGGGTGGCGTCACCCCCGTTTTTTTTTGCTCGCGCCCGCCCGGCCCGGCCGGGCGTTCCCATACGCGAGGGGCGGCCACACCGCCTTGACCACGCCGACGAAAGGGGGGATCAGCATGGCGAAGAAGACCGCGAAGAAGGCCACGAAGAAGGCGGCCAAGAAGCGCTGACCGCGTGCCACGCACGCGTGCGCGGGGGCGGCAGGCGCCCCCTTTGTTTTGTACGCCCGTTGGCCCCCCGGGGCTACCCCACCTTCCGCAGGATGAAGCACTTCAGGTAATAGGTCTCGGGCACGCCGAGCAGCACCGGGTGGTCGCGCCCCTGCATCCGCTTCTCCAGCACCGCCACCCGCGCCCGCGCATCCACCGCCGCGTCGTAGATCACCTGCCCGAACGTCGCCTCGTCCATGTGATACGAGCACGTGCACGTCACCAGGATGCCCCCGGGCCGCAGCAGCTTCAGGGCCCGCAGGTTGATCTCCTTGTAGCCCGCGTACGCCTTCGGCAGCGCGTCCCGGGTCTTGGCGAACGCCGGTGGATCCAGGACGATCGTGTCGAAGCGCTCGCCCGCCCGCTCCATCGCCCGCAGGGCGTCGAAGGCGTTGGCGCACCGGGCGTCGACGCCCGCGATGCCGTTGCGCGCCGCGTTGGCCCGGATCTGCGCCACCGCGTCCTCCGACACGTCGAGCGCCACCACCGCCTCGCACCGGTCCGCCAGCTGCAACGCGAACCCGCCGTGATAGCTGAAGCCGTCGAGCAGGCGCCCGTGCGCGTACCCGCGCGCCGCAAGCCGGTTCTCGCGCTGGTCCAGGAAGAGCCCCGTCTTCTGGCCCCGCCACACGTCCACGTCGTAGGCCAGCCGGCCGTCGGTTACCGGCACCGTGGCGGGCACCGCCCCCGCCAGGAGGCGCACCTCCCCGTCGAGGCCCTCGAGCTGCCGCGTGCGCACGTCGTGCCGCGCCAGGATGCCCGCCGGCGCCAGCAGCGCCGCCAGCGCTGCCACGGTCTCCGGCAGGCGCCGGTCGGCCCCCTGCGACAGCGCCTGCACGACCAGGTACGACCCGTACCGATCCACGATCAGCGACGGCAGCAGGTCGGCCTCGGCGTGCACCAGCCGGTACGCGGTCGCCTCGATTCCGAGGCGCGCGCGGTAGTCGATCGCCGACGCGATCCGCGCCCGCCAGAGCTCCGGCCCCGCGGGCTGGTCGCCGGTCACCAGCAGGCGCAGCGCAATCTGGGATCGGTCGCTGTAGAGGGCCCGCCCGATCGGCCGCCCGCGCGCCGTGCGCACCACGACGGTGTCGCCGCCGGCCGCGTGCACCTCGCCGACGTCCGTCCGGTAGATCCAGGGATGGCCGCCGTGCACGCGCTCCTCGGCGCGCGACGACACGATCACGGTCGGTTCGCTGCTCATCGTCACGGCTCCAGCCTACAGGGGATTCGCGTCCGGCAACAGGGGAGACTCGCGGGCGGACGCCGCGGCACTCGCCTCGCGGCGCCGCCCCGGAGTAAACTCACCTGATTGCCGTGACGCCGAACACCCCTGCACCGACCCCGGGCGTTGTCGTACCCGCCTACAAGGAAGCCGAGACGATCGGTCCGCTCGTCCGGGCCATCCTCGAGGCCCTGCCACGCGCCCAGGTGCTGGTGGTCGATGACTCGCCGGACGCCGGCACGGTGGACGCCGTCACCCGCCTGCAGGCGCCGGCGGTGCGCGTGATCCATCGCGACACCAAGGGCGGCCGCGGGTCGGCGGTGCTCGACGGCCTGCGGGATCTGCACGCCCGCGGCTGCGACCCCCTGATCGAGATGGACGCGGATCACTCGCACCCGCCGTCCCAGCTGCCTGCCCTCATCGACGAGGCCGCCGCGCGCGGCCTGGATCTCCTGATCGCCAGCCGCTACGTGCGGGGGAGCCGGATCGTCAACTGGCCCGTGTCGCGCCGCGTCTTCTCGGCGCTGTCGAACCGCCTCGCCCGCGCCGTGCTCGGCGTCCCGATCGCCGACTACACCAACGGCTACCGGGTGTACTCGCGGCGGGGCGCGGCCACGGTCCTGGCCACCTGCGGCCGGCTCGGCAAAGGATTCATCGCCCTCAGCGAGAGCCTCGTCAACCTGCACTACCGCGGCTTGCGCGTCGGGGAGACCCCGACCGTCTTCACGAACCGCGTGCGCGGCGAGAGTTCCCTGAGCTACAGTGAAATCCGCAGCGCGTGTGTCGGCTTGTTCCGGATCTCCGCGCTCAGGCGGCAACTGGAGGCATCGCACCGTGGCGGACGACTGGAAACAGGCGATTGAGCGCGAGTGGCAGCGCCGGGCCGAGGCCCAGCGCCAGGCCTCCGCGGCCGGGCCGGGCCTCGTGTTCGAGTTCCCGCTGATCGCCCAGAGCTTCGACCACACCGAGATCGTCGCCATGGTGGACACCATGCTCAGCGGGCGCCTGACCATGGCGTCCGTGGTGCGGGAGTTCGAGGCGCGGTTCGCCGAGGCCGTCGGCGCCCCCCACGCGGTGATGGTGAACTCGGGGTCGTCGGCCAACCTCCTGGCGGTGGCCGCCGCGGCCAACCCCGCGCGGGCGCGTCACCTGCGCCCCGGCGACGAGGTGCTGGTGCCGGCCGTCTGCTGGCCCACGTCCGTGTGGCCGATCCTGCAGCACGGCCTGACGCCCGTGTTCGTCGACACCGATCCGCGCACGCTGAACGCCGACCTCGCCGACCTGCGCGCCCGGATCACGCCGCGCACGCGGGGCCTCGTGGCCGTCCACGTCCTCGGCAACTCGGCGGCCATGGCCGGGCTCGTCGGCCTCGCCGCGGAGCACGGCCTCATCCTCATCGAGGACACGTGCGAATCGCTCGGCAGCCGCGCCGACGGGCGCTGCCTCGGCACGTTCGGCGACTTCGGCACCTACAGTTTCTACTACTCGCACCACGTCACGACCGGCGAGGGCGGCATGGTGGTGTGCCGCACCCGCGCGGATCTCGACCTGCTGAAGTGCCTGCGCGCCCACGGCTGGACGCGCGAACTGTCGGACCGGGCCGCGGTGGAGGCCAGGCACCCGGACATCGACGCGCGGTTCCTGTTCGTCAATCTCGGCTTCAACCTGCGGCCGACCGAGGTGCAGGCGGCCATGGGCCTGCGGCAACTGGAACGACTGGACCGCATGAACGCCACGCGCGTGGACAACTGGGCGCGCCTCCGCCGCGCCCTCGAGATCCACCCGCGCTGGCGCGCCCAGCTGGCGTTCCCCGAGGCCGCGCCCGGCACCGAGCCCGCCTGGTTCGGCTTCCCGTGCCTGCTCGACCCGGGCGCCGGGGCGGACCACCGCGCGTACCTCGCGTACCTGACCGCGCGCGGCGTCGAAAACCGTCCCATCATCAGCGGCAACTTCGCGCGTCAGCCGGCCGTGCGTCTGCTCGGCCTCGACGCCGATCCGGCCGCGTACCCGGGCGCCGAGCACGTCCACCGCCACGGGTTCTTCATCGGCCTGCACACCGAGCCGCTGGGCGACGCGGTCGTGGCGCGCCTGGCGGACATCCTGCTCGGCTTCCCGTTCCCCGACGCCGGCACGCACCCCTGACGCCGCGGGTCGACCCCGCCCGGATGACCCGGGACCCCGGCGCAGGGCGTGCCCGCCGCGCCGGATCCCGGCGCGGGTGAAGTACAATCACGGTCGTGCGCGTCGCCATCGGATCCGATCACGCCGGGTTCGTCCTCAAGGAGGACCTCAAACGGTTCCTCGCCGATGAGGGCGTGCCGTACGAGGACGTGGGCACGTCCACCGACACCTCGGTGGACTACCCCGATTTCGCCGCGGCCGTGGCGGAGGCCGTCCTGGGACGGCGCGCGGACTGCGGCGTCCTGGTGTGCGGCACCGGCATCGGCATGGTCATCGCCGCCAACAAGATCGCAGGCATCCGCGCGGCCCTGGTTGTCGACGCTGACACGGCACGCCTGGCCCGCGAACACAACGACGCGAACGTGATCACCCTCGGCGGGCGCACGACGCCGCCCGCCACGGCGCGCGCCGCGGTCCGGGCCTTCCTGGCCGCGCGCTTCCAAGGCGGCCGCCATCGCCGCCGCCTCGACAAGATCGCCAGGCTCGAAACCGCCGCCCCACACACGGACACCGCCATGACCAGCGCCACCGCGTTCCACATGCGAACTCTCGCCGACACCGATCCCGACGTCGCCCAGGCCATCCGCGACGAAGTGACCCGCCAGGCCACCGGGCTCGAACTGATCGCATCGGAAAACTTCGTCAGCCGCGCCGTGCTCGAGGCCGCCGGCTCGGTCTTCACCAACAAGTACGCCGAAGGCTACCCGGGCCGGCGCTACTACGGCGGCTGCGAGTACACGGACGTGGTCGAACGCCTGGCCATCGACCGCGCGAAGGCGCTGTTCGGCGCCGAGCACGCCAACGTGCAGCCCCACTCCGGCGCCCAGGCCAACATGGCCGTCTACCTCACGCTGCTCAAGCCGGGCGACACCGTCCTGGGCCTGAACCTCTCCCACGGCGGCCACCTCACCCACGGCCACCCCCTCAACTTCTCGGGCAAGCTCTACACGATCGTCCCCTACGGCGTGCGCCGCGAGGACGAGCGCCTGGACTACGAGGAAATCGAGCGCCTGGCCGTCGAGCGCAAGCCGCAGATGATCATGGTGGGCGCCAGCGCCTACCCGCGCGTGATCGACTTCGCCCGCATCCGCGCCGTGGCGGACCAGGTGGGCGCGATCATGGTGACCGACATGGCGCACATCGCGGGCCTGGTGGCGGGCGGCGTCCACCCGAGCCCGGTGCCCCACTCGCACTTCGTCACCACGACGACGCACAAGACCCTGCGGGGGCCCCGCGCGGGCCTGGTGCTGTGCAAGGAGCCGTTCGCCAAGGATCTCGACCGCAGCGTGTTCCCGGGTGTGCAGGGCGGGCCCCTGGTGCACATCATCGCGGCCAAGGCCGTCTGCTTCAAGGAGGCGGCCGAGCCGGCGTTTGCCGCCTACCAGCGCCAGATCGTCGCCAACGCCACGCGCCTGGCGTCCGTGATCGCCGCCCAGGGGTTCCGCCTCGTCTCCGGCGGCACCGACAACCACCTCCTGCTGGTGGACGTGTGGTCCAGGGGCCTGACCGGCAAGGACGCCACCATCGCCCTCGGCAAGGCGGGCATCACCGTCAACCAGAACACCATCCCGTTCGACCAGAACCCGCCCCTGAAGGCCAGCGGCATCCGCATCGGCACCCCGGCCGTCACGACGCGCGGCATGGGCGAGGCGGAGATGGACGTCATCGGCGAACTCATCGCGCGCGTGCTGGCGTCGCCGGACGACGACCACGTGCACGCCATGGTGCGCAGCGAGGTCGAGGCCCTGTGTCGGAAGTTCCCGCTGTACCCGGGGCTGCTGGCGGCGCGCTGAGCGCGACGGTCGCGCACGTCTTCGCCGACGACGGGCCGCTGGCGCGGGTCGTGGACGGGTACGAAGCCCGCCAGGGTCAGCGCGAGATGGCGGACGCCGTGGCGGGCGTCCTCGCCGGCGGCGGCGTGCTCGTCGCCGAGGCCGGCACCGGCACGGGCAAGACCCTCGCCTACCTCGTCCCGGCCATCCTCAGCGGCCGCCGCGCGCTCGTGTCGACCGGCACGAAGAACCTCCAGGAGCAGATCTACTTCAAGGACATCCCGCTCCTGCGCGACGCGCTCGGCCTGCCGTTCACGGCCACGTACATGAAGGGCCGGGGCAACTACCTGTGCCTGCACCGCTTCCGCGAGCGCGTCGACGACACGGCGGCGGGCACGCCCGCCGATCGCATCTACCTCCAGATGATCGAGGAGTGGGCGGCCGACACCGCCACGGGCGATCGCGCCGAGCTGGCAGACCTGCCCGAAGACGTCGCGTTCTGGAGCGACATCGCGGCGGGCGCGGACACGTGCCTCGGCACCGACTGCCCGGACTACGACGACTGCTTCGTGACGCGCATGCGCCAGCGCGCCCAGGCCGCCGACGTCGTCATCGTCAACCACCACCTGCTGTGCGCCGACGCCGCCGTGCGCCGCAGCGCCTACGGCGAGGTGATCCCCCAGTGCGACGTGGCGATCATCGACGAAGCGCACCAGTTGGAGGACGTGGCCACCAGCTACTTCGGCGTGGCGGCGAGCACCCACCGCGTGGACGACCTGGTGCGCGACGGCCTGCGCCTCGCCGTCGGCGGCACGCTCGCCGATCCGGATGGCTCCGTGGTCCGGGCCCTGCACGCCCTGGCCGACGCCGGGCGCTGGTTCTGGGGCGCCCTCACGCTGGCCCGTCATGACGGGGGAGCCCTCGCGACGGCCTCGGCGGCGGCGGGCGCCGACGGGCGGGTCCGGGTGGGGCCCGCGCTGCTCGAGCCGGGCGCCGAACCCGGCGCCCGGCTGATCGAGGCCTGCGACGACCTGCAGGGCGCGGTCGCGCTCCTGCCGGACGCCGGCGAAGACGCCGCGGCCCTGGCCCGGCGCGCCGCAGACCTGCGCGACGATCTCCGGTTCCTGCTGCGCGCCACCGATCGGGACTACGTCTTCTACCTCGAGTGGCGCAGCCGCAGCGTGCTCCTCAAGGCCTCGCCGGTGGACGTCTCGGACGTCATCCGCCAGACCGTGCTGGAGCGTTTCGCCGCCACCGTGTTCACCTCGGCGACGCTGGCGGTGGACGGCTCGTTCGACTACGTGCGCGGGCGCCTCGGCATCGGCCGGGCCGTGGAACTCCGGCTGCCGTCCGAGTTCGACTACGCCCGCCAGGCGGTGCTCTACCTGCCCCGCCGGATGCCCTCGCCCAAACAGCCGGGCTTCGCCGCGGCGGCGGCCGCCGAGGTGGTGGACATCCTCCGGCGGACGCAGGGCCGGGCCTTCGTGCTCTTCACGAGCTACGCGATGCTGCGCGCCGTCCAGCCCGTCATCGAGGCGGAGTTGTCGTTCCCCCTGCTCGTCCAGGGCGCGGCCCCGCGTTCCGTGCTGCTCCAGCAGTTCCGGTCGACGCCGCAGGCGGTGCTGCTGGCGACGTCGAGCTTCTGGCAGGGCGTGGACGTGGTGGGCGACGCCCTGAGCTGCGTGATCATCGATCGCCTGCCGTTCGCGTCCCCGGCCGACCCGGTGGTGTCGGCGCGCCTCGAGGCGATCGCCGAGCGCGGCGGTGACGGGTTCGCGGAGCTCCAGGTGCCGCTGGCCATTCTCACGCTGCTCCAGGGCCTGGGCCGGCTGCTCCGCCACCGCCTCGACCGGGGCGTGCTCGCCATCCTCGATCCCCGGATCCGCACCATGGGGTACGGGCAGCGGTTCCTGGCGTCCCTGCCGCCGGCGCCGGTGACCGCGGATCCCGACGACATCACGCGGTTCTTCGCCGGGGCCGGACCATCGGACCGGTCCTGACGCCGACGCACGCCCGGCTCACCCGGGTCCGATTCCGTCGGGGCGCCGGCGGCGTGTGGAAAACCGGGCCGTCCCCATGTAAACTGATGGCGATAGGCCCCCCGGCGTTCGTACGCTCTTTTCAACCCGTTTCCGCATTCTTCTACGGAGGAGCTCCATGCTTCGCCTCACCTCCGGCCGCAGTCTGATCGCCCTGGCGATCGTGCTGGCGGTCGTCGTGTTCGCAACCCCCAGCTACGCCCAGACCGGCATGGTCAAGGGCAAGGTCCTCGATGGCGCCGGCAAGCCGCTCGACAAGGCCAAGGTGACCATCGAGTACAAGGACGGCGTCAACCGCAAGTACGAGGTCAGCACCAACAAGAAGGGCGAGTTCATCCAGATCGGGCTGCCGCCCGGCGGCTACAAGATCAGCGCGACCTTCCCCGACCTCGGCGAGCAGGCCTTCGACGTGCGCGTCCGCCTCGGCGACGCCGCGGAGGTGAACTTCATGCTCGGCGGCGGCGAGGCCGGGAAGGGCGGCATGAGCAAGGAAGACGCCGCCAAGGCCGCCGCGCTCAAGCAGGTGTTCGAGGAAGGCGTGGCCCTGAGCAAGGCCGCCGATTACGATGGCGCCATCGCGAAGTTCAACGAGGCCGCCGGCATCGTCCCGAACTGCTACGACTGCTACTACAACATCGGCTACGCGCAGATGCAGAAGAAGGACTTCGAGCAGGCGGAGATCGCCTTCAAGAAGGCCCTCGAGTTCAAGGCGAACTACGTGGACGCCTACAACGGCCTCGCCACGGTCTACAACGCGCAGAAGAAGTTTGACCTCGCCTCCGAGATGGGCGCCAAGGCCGCCGAGTTCGCGGCGGTGGGCGGCGGCGGCGCGGGTGGCGTGGACGCCGAGTACAACCAGGGCGTCATCCAGTGGAACGCCGGGCAGATCGGCAAGGCGAAGGAACACTTCGAGAAGGTGATCCTGATGAAGCCGGATCACGCCGATGCCCACTACCAGATCGGCATGGCCAACCTGAACGAGGGCAAGCTGCCCGAGGCCGCAGCCATGTTCGAGAAGTACCTGCAGATGGCGCCCGACGGCCAGTACGCGGCCACCGCCAAGGGCGTGCTGTCGCAGATCAAGAAGTAAGGCACGGGCGGGGGCGGCGGTGTACGCGTCGATATCCGCCAACCTCGCCGACGTTCGCGCCCGGCTGGCCCGCGCGGCAACGCGGGCCGGCCGGGACCCCGCCTCCGTCCGGCTCATCGCCGTCTCCAAGACCCACCCCGCCGACGCCGTGCGGGCCGCCCGCGCGGCCGGCCAGATCGCCTTTGGCGAAAACCGCGTCCAGGAAGCCCTACAGAAGATCAGCGAAACGGCCGATACGCCGGTCGAGTGGCACCTGATCGGCCACCTGCAGTCGAACAAAGCGCGAAAGGCCGCCGCGGTCTTCGCGTGGATTCACTCGATTGACAGCGTCGACCTCCTGCAACGGGTCGACGCCGCCGCCCGCGAGGCGGGGACCGCTCCCCGGCTGCTGGTGCAGGTGGACCTGGCGGGAGAGCCGACCAAGCACGGCGCCGGGCTGGATCTCGTCGTACCCCTCTTCGAGGCGGCGCGGGACTGCCGGGCGGCCGCCGTGGCCGGCCTCATGGTGCTGCCGCCGTTCGCGGACGATCCCGAAGACACCCGCCCGTACTTCCGGCGGCTCCGGGAGATTCGCGACGAACTCGCCAGCCGTGGCGTGCCCCCCTCGATGCTCGCGGAGCTGTCGATGGGCATGAGCCACGACTTCGAGGTGGCGATCGCAGAGGGCGCCACGATGGTCCGCGTCGGCACGTCGATCTTCGGCGTCCGGGGCTGACCGCGCCGCCTGCAGAGACGGGACCAGCTGGACCGCGGCGCGCGGGTCTTCCGCCCGGCACGCCGCACCCGGGAGCATCGGCATGAACGTGACACCGCTCGACCTGCGTCAGCAGCACTTCAAGACCGCCATGCGCGGCTTCGACAAGACCGAGGTGATCGCGTTCCTCGTGGAGGCCGCGGACGACTACGAGGCCGCGCTGCACGAAGCCGAGCGCCTGCGCCAGGAGGTGGCGCGCCTCGACGGCCAGGTGGCCGAGCACCGCGAGCACGAGCGCAACCTCCGCAACACCCTGCTCACCGCGCAGCGCCTGTCGGATGACATCCGCGACAACGCCCAGAAACAGGCCGCCGCGGTCCTCAAGGACGCGGAGGCCCGCGCGGCCCTCATCCTGGAGAAGGCGCAGGCCCGCCTGGAGGACGTGCAGCGCGAGATCGACGGCCTGCGCCTCAAGCGCCGCGACGCCGAGACGACGGTCGAGTCGGTCATCGGCAACCTGCGCAACACCCTTGAGTTCATCCGCGAGCAGGAGGCCCGCGACCGCGACGAGCGCGCCGAGAAGGTCGTGCTCCACCGCCCGCGCCACACCGAGGGCCGCGAGGCCATGGCCGGCTGGTCGCAGCCGCGCCGGGACGACGACGGCGCGGGCGAGGCGCCGGCGGCCGCGGCACGGTAGCGGACGCGCGGCCCGCATCCGGCGCGGTCCGTGGTACGATTCGCGGTGCGGGCCCGGCCCGCACTGCGAGGATCCGTGCCCGTTGTCCAGCTGATTGCCCACGCCAAGACGATCTTCACCTGCGCCGGCCCGGCCCCGCGCGCCGGCCACGCGCAGGCCGACGCCACGCCGGTCTCCGGCGCCGTCATCGTCGCCGTCGACGGGGCCATCACCTTCGTCGGCGCCACGGCGGACGCGGCGGCCCACGTGCCGCCCGGCGCAGCCGTCACGGAGATTGACGCCACCGGCTGCGATGTCGTCCCCGGGTTCGTCGATCCCCACACCCACGCCGTGTTCGCCGGCGATCGCCGGTCGGAACTCCGCCGGCGCCTGGCCGGGGCCACCTACGCCGAGATTGCGGCCGCCGGCGGCGGCATCCTCCACACCGTGCGGGCCACGCGCGACGCCACCGAGGATGCACTCGCCGCCGCCACGCGCGAGCGGCTCGACCACATGCTGCGATCGGGCACCACCACGGCCGAGGTGAAGAGCGGGTACGGGCTCGACCCCGAGAGCGAAATCAAGATGCTGCGTGTCGTGCGCCGCCTGGATCGCGAGCACCCGGTGGACCTGGTGCCCACCTTCATGGGCGCCCACGAGATCCCGGCCGAGCACCGGGCCAACCGCCGTTTCTACATCGACCAGGTCGTGCGCCAGATGATCCCCGCGGTGGCCGGTGAGCGGCTGGCCGAGTGGTGCGACGTGTTCTGCGAGGCGGGCGTCTACACGCCGGACGAGGCGGTGGAGATCCTCGAGGCCGGCCTGCGCCACGGCCTGAAGCCCCGCATCCACGCCGACGAACTGGCGGAGAGCGGCGGGTCGCTGGTGGCGGCCCAGGTGGGCGCCCGGTCGGCGGACCACCTGCTCCACACCGGGCCGCGCGCCATCGAGGCCATGCGTGACGCCGGCGTCGTCGCCACCCTGCTGCCGATCGCGGCCTTCTACCTCAAGCTCGGGCGCTTCGCGCCCGCGCGGGAGTTCATGTCGGCCGGCGTCCCGGTCGCCCTGGCCACGGACCTCAATCCCGGCGGAGGGTTCTCGCCATCGATGCCCTTCGCCATGGCGCTGGCGTGCTTCGGAATGCGCATGACTCTCGAGGAGGCGCTGGTGGCGTCGACGATCAACGCCGCGTACGCCGTGGATCGCCACGAACGGGTGGGCTCCCTCGAGCCGGGCAAGCGCCTCGATGCCGTGCTCGTGGCGCGCGACGCGGTGGATCTGCTGAAGGTCGGCGTCCCGGCCATCCGAGCGGTCGTCAAGAACGGCCGGGTGGTGCACGCCGCCTGACGAAACCGTCACGATATGCCAGAATGGCCGGACGGTCCGGCCGACCCGGCCCCTTCACCCGCCCCCTTCATTGCGAGCGATCATGGTGGACTTCCTGCAGCAGGCAAACGCGTTCGTGAACAGTTACGTGTGGGGCTGGCCCATGATTGCCCTCCTGATGGGCACCGGGGTCCTGCTCACGGCCCTCACCGGCGTCGTCCAGTTCCGCCGGCTCGGCTTTGCCCTGCGCGAGGTGCTCGGCAAGATCACCCAGCACGGCGGCGGCACGGGCAGCGTGCGTCCCTTCCAGGCCGTCGCCACCGCCCTGGCGTCCACCGTCGGGGTCGGCAACATCGCCGGCGTGGCCACGGCCATCGTCATCGGCGGCCCCGGCGCCGTCTTCTGGGTCTGGGTCTCGGGCCTGCTCGGCATGGCCACGAAGTACGCCGAGATCGTCGTCGCCCTGCACTACCGCGAGCCCGACGATGCGGGCACGATGCGCGGCGGGGCGATGTACACCCTGAAGAAGGGCCTCGGCCTGCCGTGGCTCGGCACGGTCTTCGCGCTGCTCACGGCGCTGGCCGCCTTCGGCATCGGCAACATGGTGCAGGCCAACTCGGTGGCCGACGCCCTGCGGGCCACCTTCGGCATCGAGACGTGGATCACGGGCGCCGGCCTCGTCATCGTGACGGCCATCGTCATCCTCGGCGGCATCAAGTCCATCGCCCGCGTCACCGAGTACCTCGTGCCGTTCATGGCCCTGCTCTACCTGGGGGGCGGCGCCATCGTACTGGTGCTGCACGCGGATCGGATTCCCGCGGCGCTCGGCCTCATCGTCAGCGGCGCCTTCTCGGGCACGGCGGCCGTCGGCGGCTTCGCGGGCAGCACGATGATGCTGGCGCTGCGCTACGGCGTGGCCCGCGGGCTGTTCTCCAACGAGGCCGGCCTGGGCAGCGCCCCGATGGTGCACGCCGCCGCCGACACGGACCACCCGGTGCGGCAGGGCATGTACGGCATCTTCGAGGTGTTTGTCGACACCATCCTGATCTGCTCGACGACGGGCCTGGTCATCATGGTGACGGACACCTGGTCCAGCGGCCTCACGGGCGCCGCACTTTCGGCCAAGGCCTTCGAGGTCGGCCTGCCAGGGACCTTCGGCAGCATCGTGGTGACGGGCGGGCTGCTGCTCTTCGCCTTCTCGACGCTGATCGGCTGGAGCTACTACGGCGAAACCGGCATCGTGTACCTGGCCGGCGCCCGCGCGGCCATGCCCTACCGGCTGCTATGGCTGGTGTTTGTCTACCTCGGCGCCACCGGGTCGCTGCACCTGGTGTGGGACGTCGCCGACACGCTCAACGGCCTGATGGCCATCCCGAACCTCATCGGGGTGCTGGCGTCCATCCCGCTGCTGCTGCGCCTGCAACGCGAGTTCTTCGCGAAGAACGGCCGCTAGGCGGACGACGGCCCCCGCCGCCGGCTCAGGCGGCGAGGGCGCGCAGGGCGGCGACGAGCGCGTCCAGTTCGGCGACCGTGGTGTAGAGGTGGGGCGTCACCCGGACGCCCTTCACCGCAGGCGTGTCGATGGCCACGGTGTAGATGCGATGCCCCGCCAGCAGGGCATCGGCCAGGTCCGCCGGCGTCCGGCGCCGCAGGCCCACGTTGGCGATGCCGCAGGCCCGCGGGCCGCCCGGCGTGTTCAGGTAGACCCCCGGGATCCCGCGTGCGCGGTCGGTCCAGTACTGCTGCAGGTACCGCAGCCGTGCTTCCTTGCGGGCGCTCCCGATGAGGTCGTGGAACCGGATCGCGTCCGCGATGGCCAGCACGGTCCAGGACGGGTGCGTGCCGATCCGTTCGAACTTGCGGATGTCGTCGTCGGGCACGCTGGTCTCGCCGAGGAGCGGCCACACGCCCGCGATGCGCGCCTTCTTCACATGGAGCAGGCCGGCGCCCAGGGGCGTGCACAGCCACTTGTGGAGGCTGGCGCCGAGGTAGTCGCCGTCGAGGTCGGGCACGGCGTACGCCACGTGGGCGAACGAGTGGGCCGCGTCGACGATGACCTGCACGCCCCGCGCGTGGGCCATGTCGGCGATCCGGCGCACCGGCAGGATCTGGCCCGTGATGTTGATCATGTGCGAGACGAGGATCACCTTCGTCCGCGGGGTGCACGCGCGCTCGTACACGCCCACGATGTCGTCGTCGCCCGCCGGGTGGAGCGGCACGGCCACGGGCACGCTGACGACGCCGCGACGGCGCCCTTCCTGCCGGAACTGCTCGATCATCGAGCCGTATTCCTGGTCGCCCACGATGGCCTCGTCGCCGCGGCCGAGGTCGAGGCCGTGAATCACGGTGCCGAGGGATTCCGTGGTGTTGCGCGTGATGACGATCTCGTCGGCCGGACAGCCGGCCAACCTGGCCAGGCCGGCCTTCGCCGCCGCGAGGTCCGCCGCCCGCTTCCGGCGCATGTAGAAGGAGAGGCCCTGGTTGACGGCCGCCTCGTGCCGCAGGAAGGCGTCCCACGTGGGCGCGGGCTGGGGGCTCGAGTAGCCGTTCTCGAGGTTGATGTAGTCGGGATGCGGCGGGAACGCGCGGCGCACCTCGGCCCAGAACCCGTCGTCCTGCGCCGCGGCGTCTGCTGACAGGCCCGCGTACGCCTCCAGGCGCCGTTCGAAGGTGTCGAGGAACCGGGGACCGAGCGCAGGCACGGCGGCCGCGCCCATCGCGCGGCGGAGGAACGAACGGCGGGATGCCGGCATGACCGCCTCCCTACTTCGCCTTGACGCCGCCCGACGGCACGACCCAGCCGTGGGCGTTGACCTCGAACTCCCAGGGATACGTCACGCGGGGCAGGATCTCGATGGCCCTGGTGTACCGGAGATCGATGTAGACGTGTTCGCCCTGGACGCGGACCGCCACCCGGGCGGGATCGACCGGCGCGCCCAGGCGCGTCGCGGCCTCGGCCACGGCCGCCCGCACCTCCTCTTCGTCGGTCCGGACGCCGCGCTGGGCGATCTGGTCGATCTCGTCGGCGAAGGTGTAGTGGGCCAGGAACGACTGTCCCACCCGGAAGGCGGCGAAGACGAGCAGCGCCGCGAGGCCGATGCGGATGAGTCGCGCGATCATCAGTGAATCTGGTGCAGCAGGCGGCCCCAGCGCGTGCCCGTGACCACCCCGGCCACCCCTCCTGCGGGTTCGAACGACCAGTAGATGAACAACGCCCGCCCCTTGACGTGGGCGCGGGGCAGGAACCCCCAGTACCGCGAGTCCTGGGAGTTGTCACGGTTGTCGCCCATGACGAAGTACGCGTCGGCGGGCACCTGCACGGGCCCGTAGGCGTCGCGCACGTCGTCGGGCGTGTACTCGTGCAACGTGCCCTCCTCGGGCCGCGGCAGGTAGTGGGCGTAGGGTTCGTCGATGGGTGCGCCGTTGACGAGGACCTTGCGGTCGCGCAGTTCGATGGTTTCGCCGGGCAGCCCGATCACGCGCTTGATGAAGTCGCGCTCGGGGTCCTCGGGGTACTTGAACACCACCACGTCGCCACGGCGGATGGCGCGCGACGGCAGCAGGGCCCGCTCCGGCCCCCCGGGCCCGAAGACGAACTTGTTGACCAGCAGGTGGTCGCCGACGAGCAGGTTGGGCTCCATGGATCCCGTGGGGATCTTGAACGCCTGCACGACGAACGTGCGGATGAACAGGGCCATGATCACCGCGATGATGATCGACTCGGCGTACTCGCGGACGATGGACTTCCCCTGGGTCGCCACTACTCCTCCGTTCCCACCTTCAGGACCGCCAGGAACGCCTCCTGGGGGATTTCCACGCGGCCCACCCGCTTCATGCGCTTCTTGCCCTCTTTCTGCTTCTCGAGCAGCTTGCGCTTGCGCGTGATGTCGCCGCCGTAGCACTTGGCCAGCACGTTCTTGCGCATGGCCTTCACGGACTCGCGGGCCACGATGCGGCCGCCGATGGCGGCCTGAATCGCCACCTCGAACATCTGGCGCGGGATGAGCTCGCGCATCTTGCCCGCCAGCGCCTTGCCGCGCGGGTACGCCGACTCGGCGTGGCAGATCGTCGACAGGGCGTCCACGGGGTCGCCGTTCACCAGGATGTCGAGCTTCACGAGCTTCGACTCCCAGTAGCCGCTGAGATGGTAGTCGAGGGAGGCGTACCCCCGCGAAATGGTCTTGAGCTTGTCGTAGAAGTCGAGCACGACCTCGGCAAAGGGCAGCTCGTAGGTGATGAGCACGCGCTCCGCGGACACGTACTCGAGGGCCTTCTGCAGGCCCCGCTTCTCCTGGCACAGCTGCAGGATGCCGCCGACGAACTCGGACGGCGTGAGCATCATCGCCGTGATCACGGGCTCCTCGAACGTCGCGATGCGGCCGGTCTCGGGCAGCTTGGCCGGGCTGTCCACCTCGTGGACCTCGCCGTCCGTGGTCGTCACCCGGTACAGGACGCTCGGCGCGGTCGTGACGAGGTCCTGGTCGAACTCGCGTTCGAGGCGCTCCTGCACGATGTCCATGTGCAGCAGGCCCAGGAACCCGCACCGGAAGCCGAAGCCCAGCGCCGCCGACGTCTCGGGCTCGTAGAAGAAAGACGCGTCGTTCAGGCGCAGCTTCTCGAGGGCGTCCCGCAACTGGGGGTACTCGTGGCCTTCCACCGGATAGAGGCCCGCGAAGACCATCGGCTTCAGCGCGCGGAATCCCGGGAACGGCTCCGCCGCCGGCCGCGCGTGCTCGGTGATCGTGTCGCCGATGCGCGCGTCGGTCACCTTCTTGATGCCGGCCGTGACGAACCCGACCTCCCCCACGCCCAGTTCGTCCACCTGCACCGGCTTCGGCGTGAAGACCCCCACCTGCTCGATTTCGTATTCCTGGCCCTCGGCCATGAGCCGCACCTTCATGCGGGGCCGCAGGACGCCGTCGAGCACCCGGGCGACGATCACCACGCCGCGGTACGCGTCGTACCACGAGTCGAAGATGAGGGCCTTGAGGGGGGCCTGCGGGTCCCCGCCCGGCGCGGGCAGGCGCTCGACGATGGCCTCGAGTACCTCGCGGACGCCGACGCCCGACTTGGCGCTGGCCAGGATGGCATGCGCCGGATCGAGGCCGATGATGTCGGCGATCTGGCGCCGCGCCTCCTCGGGCTGGGCGCTGGGCAGGTCGATCTTGTTGATGACCGGGACGATCTCGAGGTTGTTCTCCACCGCGAGGTACGCGTTCGCCAGGGTCTGCGCCTCCACGCCCTGCGACGCGTCCACCAGCAGGACCGCGCCTTCGCCGGCCGCGAGCGACCGCGTGACTTCGTAGGAGAAGTCCACGTGGCCGGGCGTGTCGATCAGGTTCAGGATGTAGGTCGCCCCGTTGAGGGCCCGGTACTCCAGGCGCACGGGGTGGGCCTTGATCGTGATGCCGCGCTCGCGCTCGAGGTCCATCGAGTCGAGCACCTGGGCTTCGGTCATCTCGCGCGGCTGGAGGGCGCCCGTCAACTCGAGGAACCGGTCCGCCAGGGTCGACTTGCCGTGGTCGATGTGCGCGATGATCGAGAAGTTGCGGATGTACTGCTGGTCCATGGGGCGAAACGGCTGCTTTCGATGATACCCCGAATCCCCGCGCGCCATCCGGCGCGGGGCCCGGGCGGGCCGGCTAACGCCTGCCGGCGCCGGGCCTGTAGATCAGGCCGACCACGATGCCGTAGAGGCCCATTTCCACGATGGTGTCCACCACCCACGCCACGGCGAGGCGGCCCGAAAGGGGCAGCACCACGAAGTTCCAGACCACCGCGAAGCTGGACAGCAGCAGCCCCACGACGACGCCGAAGCGCAGGCCCTCCATGGCGCCGCGGCCGCCCTCGTACCCCTTGGCGTACGCATAGGCGAACACGAAGAACCCCAGCAGCGACGAGGCGAACCCCAGGGCCAGGTACGGCCGCATCGCCTCGGGCGTGCGGAACACGGCCGCGTGCTGGCCGTACAGATCCGCGAGCAGCAGGGTGTTCGCCACGGGGCTGACCACGAGATAGGCCAGCCACGCCGCGACCGCCGCCGCCACCACCCGGCCGAAGTTCATCCGCGCCTCCCGCCGCGTGGCGCACCCGCGGCGCGCCGCCGCCTACTTCGCGACTTCGGTCTTCAGCGGCGCCTCGTGGGCGCCGTACTGCTGGATGACCGACACGAGCCCGGTGTAGAGGAAGCCGGCCTGGAACAGGACCAGGAACGGCAGCGTCCCGTAGATGCCGTTCGACAGGGCGTAGACGACGGTCATCGTGAAGTACAGCCCGAGGCCCACCTCGATGAACGGCTGCACGGCCACGCTCTGCCGGTACTTCTTGCCCACCCAGTCGTCGGCGGCGCGCTCCACGCCGTACTTCGGCGTGCGGGCGAACGCCGTCTCGTGGCGGAAGAGCGCTTCGAGCACGGCCCGCGTGTTGTTCACCGCCAGCCCGATGCCCAGCGCCATCAGGAACGGCACGTACTTCAGCCGCGCCTTCCAGTCGGCATACAGCTCCCGCTGCGACACCACGTAGAAGTTGGCCACCGACGCCGTCGCCGCGAAGAACAGCGGCACGTCGATGAGCAGCATCTCGTACCAGCCCATGTTGTAGCGGATGACCATCGACGGGAACATCAGGATGGACAGCAGCGACATGAGCAGGTAGTTGAAGTTCGCCGTCAGGTGGAAGAACGCCTCCGCCTTCACGCCGAAGGGCTGGTCCGACTGCAGGATCGACGGCAGCACCTTCAGGCACGTCTGGATGGACCCCTTCGCCCAGCGGTGCTGCTGCGACTTGAAGGCGTTCATCTCCACGGGCACCTCGGCCGGCGCCACCAGGTCGGGCAGGAACAGGAACTTCCAGCCGCGCAGCTGCGTCCGGTAGCTCAGGTCCAGGTCCTCGGTCAGGGTGTCGTGCTGCCAGCCGCCGCCGTCGTAGATGGCCGTCCGGCGCCAGACGCCCGCCGTGCCGTTGAAGTTGAAGAAGTGGCCGGCGCGGTTGCGCCCGCCGTGCTCGAGCACGAAGTGCCCGTCGAGCAGGATCGACTGCGCCTTCGTCAGCAGCGAGTAGTCCTGGTTGACGTGCCCCCACCGCGCCTGGACGAGCGCCACCTTCGGGTCCACGAAGTACGGGACCGTCTTGCGCAGGAAGTCCTCGGGGGGCACGAAGTCCGCATCGAAGATCGCGATGAACTCACCGCTGGCGACCCGCATCGCCGCCTCGAGGGCCCCCGCCTTGAACCCCGTGCGGTCGGTCCGGTGCAGGTAGGTCACGTTGTGGCCCAGCGCCACGCACCGCTCCACGGCCCGCCGCGCCACGTCCACCGTCTCGTCGGTGGAGTCGTCGAGCACCTGGATCTCCAGCCGCTCCCGCGGGTAGTCCATCCGGATCGTCGCGTTCAGCAGCCGGTCGATCACGTACATCTCGTTGTAGATCGGCAGCTGGATCGTCACCTTCGGCAGGGGGCCGTCCCAGGCAGGCGGCGGGCCCGGCACCTTGTCCTTGTTCTGCATGTACACGTACACCAGGTAGTACCGGTGCCACCCGTACAGGCCAAGGATGACGAGGATGAAGAAGTACGAACCGAGGATGAGCGTTTCGAGAGGCGTCATGGCGCTCCAGGCTGCCGGGCCGGCACGTCATCCGCGACGGGACCCGCCGCCGCAAGAGACAATCATTCATTATAGCGGCCGGCTGGGGGATCGCCAAACCGGGGCGTGGGGCGTGGGGAGTTGTTCCAGGTTCAAAGTTCCAAGTTCAACGTTCAAGGTTCGATGGCCCGAACCCAGAACCTGGAACCTGGAACCTGGAACAGCGCCGGGCCAAACGGCCCAACGGCCGAGAGCCTAACGGCCTGCGCAAACCGCCCTATCGCCCCAACGGCCGGGGTGCATCCTGCCCCGCCTCCGCGACGGTGGCCGTAGGCCAGTCGATGGCCGCGAGCACTGCGGGCGTCGTCGGCGGCAGCAGCCGCGGCGGCACCACCACGGGTTCCGGCAGCGGAGCGGCGGCCTTCACCGGGATGCGGTAGGACCGCCCGGCCCGGATCTGCGTCGTCCGCAGGCCGTTGGCCGCCATGATCGCCCGCACCGACGTGCCGTAACGGTCCGCCAGGTGACCCAGCGTCTGGCCCGGCCGGACCACGTGCCGCACGGTGTAGACCGGAGGCTTCATGATCTCCAGCTGCACCAGCATGGGGTGGACCCGGCGGCCCATCTCCTGCGCCACGGGGTTGTAGAAGCGGACGTGGTAGTGGTTGCGGTGGTTGCGCACGTGGAAGATCGGCGCCGTGCGCAGGCCGCGCGGGAACCGGAACACGCGGTCCAGCCAGGCCTTGTCCTCGCCGATGCTGAGCGCGTACTTATAGAGCAGCTGCTGGATCCGCGAGTCGAGCAGGATACATTCGACATCCGCACGGGTGAGCCAGGCGCGCAGCAGCGCCCAGTTGCGCGGCAGGTCCAGGTTGGTCGCCGTCCCCACCACCATCGTCGACCGCGGGCCGTCCTTGAAGTAGAAGCCCACGTCCACGTCGCGGCCCGCCTGGTGCGTCTCGTGCCGCTTCAGCCGCCCGCCATCGGCGTCGCTGATGTCGCCGACGCGAATGGGCTGCGAGCCGGGGAACAACTCGTGCACCGCGGCGATCCCCGCCTCGATGGCCGCGATGGTCTCGGTGGTCGCCCACGACTCGTCGCCGGGCGCAATGGTCCACCGGGCATCCTCCGGCAGCGCGACGGCATTGAACAGCACGCCGGACCCCGGCGCGCCGATCGACAGCGGGCCGACCGACCCGGGATCGGCCTCCACGCGGCCGAACAACTCCTCGTCGCTGAGCGTCAGCATCGCGGCCGGCGACTCGCCGACGCGCGCGGCCGCCGTCGGCGCATACGCGTGTATCGCCGGCGTCACGGGCCCGAGAGCGGGCCACATCACGAGCCACAGCTGCGCAAGCGCTTCAAGAGACGTCGGCATGATGCTGGCCGAACACTTTCCCCCGTCACGGACCCTAAAGTCAAGCGATTTCAGGAGTTGCGGGCCAGCGTTCGCGCTGGCGGGGCTCTTCGCGGCCGTCGTGGGCATCTACGGCGTCAATGCGTACACCGTGTCGCGCCGCACGCGTGAGATCGGCATTAGCCTCGCGGTGGGCGCCTCGCCCCGCGACGTCACCCGGCTCGTTCTGCGGGACGCCGCCGTCGTCGTGACCACCGGGGCGGCGGCAGGCCTGGCCCTCGCGATCGCGCTGGGTTCGCTCGTGCGGTCGTGGCTGTTCGGCGTCGCCGTGCTGGATCCCGTGGCCTGGGTCGTCGCGGCGCTGGTGCTGGGCGGCGCGGCGACGGCTGCGTCCTACCTGCCGGCCCGCCGGGCGATGGCAATCGACCCGATCGCGGCCCTGCGCCAGGAGTGACGGCGCCGGGGGGGCGGACCCGTTCGACGGCGCGCCAGCCCGCGGGTACACTAGGAGCCGATGACGACTCCTACTCTCCGGACCGTGCTCGAGCAGTTGCGCGCCGGTACCCTCAGCGTCGACGAGGCGCACGCGCGAGTCCAGGACGAACTGCGTGCGGCGCCGTTCGAGGATCTCGGCTTCGCACGGGTGGATCACCATCGCGCTGCCCGCAAGGGGTTTCCCGAAGTCATCTTCGGGCAAGGCAAGACTCCGGCCCAGACCGCCGCGATTGCGGAACGGATCGTCGCCCACGGGCACACCCTGCTGGTGACGCGGGCCTCGGCGGACCAGTTCGAGGCCGTCCGCGCCGCCGTGCCGGACGCCGTGTACCACGCAGCGGCCCGGATCATCGAACACCGGGCCGGAGAGATCCCGGCTGGCGCCGGCACGATCCTCGTGGCCTCGGCCGGCACGTCGGACCTGCCCGTGGCCGAAGAAGCGGCCGTTACCGCCGAAGTGATGCACAACACGGTGGACCGCCTGTACGACGTCGGTGTGGCCGGCCTGCACCGGCTCCTGGCGGCCCGCGACCGCCTCCACGCCGCCCGGGTCATCATCGTCGTGGCTGGCATGGAAGGGGCCCTGCCCAGCGTGGTGGGCGGCCTGGTGGGTGTCCCGGTGGTGGCCGTGCCGACCAGCGTCGGCTACGGGGCCAGTTTCCAGGGCATCGCCGCGCTGCTCGGGATGCTCAACACGTGCGCCCCAGGTGTGGCCGTGGTGAACATCGACAACGGCTTCGGTGCCGCCTGTATCGCCAGTCTTATCAACCACTTATAGGCCGTTTGGCCGTTCGGCGGAGCAGGCCGTTCGGCGGGGGCAGGCCGTTCGGCTATAGGCCGTTGGGCCGTTGGGCGTGACCGCGTGATCCCTTCTTGCTTCTTGCTTCCTGACAATCCTCAACGCCCCACGCCCCACGCCCCACGCCCC
>CAYNDV010000073.1:0-21747 GCA_964396055.1 uncultured Vicinamibacterales bacterium
GCCATCTTCGACGACGAGGTGGCGGATTGGCTGGCGGATCCGGACCACGGCTTCGGCAAGTCGCTCGAATCGGGCGCGAGCCCGGCGGTGCTCGGCGGCGTCGTGGCGGTGCTCTTTGCGACCGGGCGCGCGGCGGACGCGCCGCGGTACCGGGCGATGACCTACGACTGGGCGCATGCGGTCTTGATCAACGGCGGCTACACCGTCGTCATCAAGGAAGTGGTGCGCCGCGAGCGGCCGAATGGCGAAAACGCCCGCTCCTTCCCCTCCGGCCACGCGTCGAACGCTTTCGCCCTGGCGGCCGTGGCGGAACGCCACTTCGGGTGGAAGGCCGGGTTGCCGGCCTATGCGCTGGCGAGCGCGGTGGCCGTCTCCCGGTTACAGCGCAACGCGCACTACCTGAGCGACGTGTTGGCCGGCGCGACGCTCGGCTACATCGTCGGGCGGACGGTCGTGCGCGTTAACAGTCAGCCCGTGGCCGCGTCGAACCCGCCCCGGTTCAGCCTCTCGCCGCTCATCTCGAAACGGGCGCGCGGCGTGGTGGCGCGGCTCGATTTCTAACGCCCCGGCGGCGGACCCGGTAATGCCAGCCTGGCCCACACCGCCCGGTGATCACTCGTGCCGGCGGGATCGACCACGCCGGCCGACGGGCCTCCGGTCGCCGGCACCAGGCCGCGCACGAACACGTGGTCGTACGACCACCATTTCCCGAAGCCGCGCGACGTGCCCGGCAAGGTGCCGGTCAGCCATTGGTAGCCACCCGCCTCGAACGCGTCCGCCACCGATCGCGCGTTGAAGTCGCCACCGACGACGACAGCGTCGGTGCCGGTGGCCAGCGCCTTCATGATCAACTGCACCTGCTCGACGCGCTGTTCGGGGTGGATGGAGCCCGGCGCCGACAGATGGACCGACATGGCCCCGATGCGCCAACCGCCGATCCGCACGACGGCGGCGGTAGGCGCCCGCCGCGCGCGCGTGCCGAAGGCCGCATAGGGCAGCAGCAGCTTGCGGGGCTCCTCGAGGGGCCAGGGCGAAAGGACGGCCGTGCCGAAATCCGCCTTGCCCATCGGATGCACGGTGCTGGGGTAGTAGACGTAGTTCAGGCGCAGTGCGCGCGCCATCGTCTCGACGCCGGCGGGATCCATCTCCTGGAGGAGCAGGATGTCGGGGTCGCGCAGGTGCTCCTGCGAGCGCAGCAGGGCCACGGCGCCGTCGAGCTTGCGGCCGTACTCGATGTTGAACGTCACCACCGTGATGGTGCCCGTGGCGTCCGCCCGGGCCTGGGTCGCGGTCGGTTCGGCGAAGCGGCCTTCGTACTTCGGGCCGTCAGGATCCAGGTAGTTGTGGGTCGTTGCGCAGGCGGACAGCAGGCCGGCGACCAGCACGGCCGCAGCGAAGACCACCCGGCGGAGAGACGATGACTGCGCGGGCACGACGACAGCAAGGATAACAGAGCGTCCGAGAACGACGGGCAGGCGATGGAGGTAGACTCTTGCGCCCGTTCGGAGCAGAATCTGCCTGCGGATGGCGGGTCCCGGCGGTAATCAGCCCGGTGGGCCGGCCGCGATTCTCGAACTCGGAGGTTGAACGGTGAGCACCAGACGCTTGCGGATCGTGGGGGTGTGCGGCTGTCTCGTCGCGGTGGCCGGCCTGGCCGTGCTGTGGGCGCAGGAACCGAAGAAAGAACCGCCGGTGCAGTGGGTGGAGACGCCGACCGGCCGCTGGATGGTGCACGACGAGGCCAGGCCCGCGCCGCCGGTGGTCATGCCCGGCGCGTGCGGCCAGGAGACGCCGGTGGCCCCGCCGGGCGACGCCATCGTGCTCTTCGACGGGAAGGATCTGACCAACTGGACCGACGTCAAGGGTCAGCCCTCGAAGTGGAACATCCGCGACGGCTACATGGAATCGGTGAAGGGCGCGGGTTACGTGCGGACGAAGCAGGAGTTCGGGTCGGCGCAGGTCCACGTGGAGTTCGCCACGCCGTCCCATGTCATCGGCAAGGGCCAGGGTCGGGGCAACAGCGGCGTGTTCCTCCAGGGCATGTACGAGGTGCAGGTCCTCGATTCCTTCGAGAACGCCACGTATCCGGACGGCCAGTGCGGCGCGCTCTACGGCCGCGCCGTGCCGCTGGTGAACGCGTCGTGCCGGCCCGGGCAGTGGCAGACCTACGACATCGTCTATCACCGGCCGGAGTTCGATGCGTCCGGGAAGGTGGCAAAGCCGGCCGTCTTCACGGTGTTCCACAACGGCATCCTGATTCACGATCACGTGGCGCTCGATGGCGGCACGAACTGGATCGGCCCGCACGCCGTCACCGACTACGCGCCGCACGGCGACAAGGGGCCGCTGATGTTCCAGGACCACAGCAATCCGGTCCGGTTCCGCAATGTCTGGATCCGCGAACTGAAGGACTAATGGTGAGGTGACGTCATGAGCAGGCTCTCTCGACGGGGTTTCGTCCAGTTGTCAACCGCCGCGGCCGCCGCGGTATCGCTGCCGTCCTTCGGCACCCGGTCCGCCGCGGCCCAGGCGGCCGCCGGGCCGGCCTTGCCCTACGATCTGGGCATCGCGTCCTACACCTTCCGGTCCTTCCCGCTCGACCAGGCCCTGATCTGGGCCCAGCGCCTGCGTCTCAAGAAGATGACGCTGAAGGACATGCACCTGCCGATGGCGATCACCGCCGCCGACATGGACGTCGTGCGCGCAAAGATGGCGGCCGCCGGCGTCGAGTTGTCCGGGTGCGGCGTCGTCTACATGCGGACCGAAGAGCAGGTGCACAAGGGCTTCGAGTACGCGAAGCTGACGGGCATCAAGATGATGGTCGGCGTGCCCGACCCGCCCTTCCTGGCCCTCGCCGAGCAGAAGGTGAAGGAACTCGACATCCGGCTGGCGATCCACAACCACGGGCCCGACAACAACAGCTACCCGAGTCCCGAAAGCGCCTACACGCTGATCCAGAAGATGGACAAGCGGATGGGCCTGTGCATCGACGTCGGCCATACGCAGCGCCTGGGCCTCGATCCCGCCGCGCAGTGCGAGAAGTACTTCGACCGGCTGTTCGACGTCCACATGAAGGACGTGAGCGGCTCGGACAAGGCCGGCCAGACGGTCGAGTGCGGCGCCGGCGTCATCGACATCCCGAAACTGCTGCGGACGCTGGCGAAGCTGGGCTACAAGGGCACGCTGCACTTCGAGCACGAGAAAGACGGGAAGGACCCGTTCCCCGGGCTCGCCGAGTCCGTGGGCTACGTCCGCGGCGTGATGCGCACCATCTGACCGGGCCGATCGCGCCGCCGTGACCGGACGTGGGGAGGCAGCGATGAGGACGTACGCCCGGATCCTGGTGGCCTGCGCCTGTATTGGACTCGCCGTCACGCAGGTGCCGGCCGGGCCGCCCGATGACGAGGCATCGTGGGGCCCCATCCTGTTCTATCGCCAGCCCGCCCAGAAGTGGGAGGAGGCCCTGCCGATCGGGAACGGCCGGCTGGGCGGCATGGTGTTCGGCGGCGTGCCCGGGGAACGGATCCAGCTCAACGAGGACACGTTCTGGTCCGGCGGTCCCTACGATCCGATCCACGGTGATGCGCTGGCCGCTCTGCCGCGCGTCCGCCAACTGATTCGCGATGGCCGGTACCAGGAGGCACAGGACCTCGCCGACCAGCAGTTGATGGGGCGGCCCCGTCACCTGCAGGCGTACCAGCCCCTCGGCGACCTGCGGATCGATCACGACGCCCACACGCCGGCCGCCGGCTACCACCGCGAACTGGATCTCGACCGGGCCGTCGTCCGCGTCCGCTACCGGGTGGACGGCACCACCTTCACGCGCGAGGTGTTCTCGAGCGCGCCCGACCAGTCGATCGTCGTCCGCGTGACAGCCGACCGCCCGGCCTCGCTCACGCTGCGCGTCAGGCTGGACAGCCGGCAGCCGCACAACGTGCGGCCGTCCGGTTCGGATGAACTGGTGATGACCGGCCGGTGGCGGGGCGACCTGACGAATCCCGGCGACCACCTCAAGGTTTCACAGGGGCTCTTGGCGCGCTGGTACGGTGAGGGCCTGGCGTTTGCCGTCAGGGTGAGAGCCGAGGTCAGCGGGGGCCGGGTCAGTGCCGACCCCGAGGGCCTGCGCGTCGAAGGCGCCGACGCCGTGACGCTGCGGCTGGCGGCAGCCACGAGCTTCAGAGGGCGCGACCCCGAGGCGGCGTGCGCGGAAGCGCTGCGGGTCGCGCGGCCGTACGAGGACCTGCTCGCGCGCCACCTGGACGACTTCCGCCGCCTCTACAGGCGCGTCCGCCTCGATCTCGGGGGTTCGCCGCGCCCCGCGGCGCCCACCGACGAGCGGCTCGCGGCTGTTCGCGGCGGCGCCAGCGACCCGGATCTGGCGGCCACGTACTTCCAGTACGGGCGGTACCTGCTGATTGCCAGTTCGCGACCCGGCACGCAGCCGGCCAACCTGCAGGGCATCTGGAACGACGAGGTCCGGCCGGCGTGGGGCAGCAAGTACACGGTGAACATCAACACCGAGATGAACTACTGGCCGGCGGAGGTGACGAACCTTGCCGAGTGCCACGAGCCCCTCTTCGACCTCATCGACGACCTGCGTCCGGCCGGCCGCCGCACGGCGAAGGCCAACTACGGCGCACGTGGATTCGTGGTGCACCACAACACCGATCTGTGGCGGGTGGCGACGCCCGTCGACGGGGCTCGATGGGGCCTGTGGCCCCTGGGCGGCGCGTGGCTCTCGACCCACCTCTTCGAGCACTACGCCTTCGGCGGCGACGAGGCCTTCCTGCGGCGGGCGTACCCGGTGATGAAGGAGGCCGCGGAGTTCGTGCTCGACTTCCTCGTCGAGGATGAGCGGGGCCGGCTGGTGACCAACCCGTCGCACTCACCGGAGAACGCGTTCGTGGACGGCCGGGGACAGCAGGGCGTGTTGTGCGTCGGCGCCACGATGGACTTCGGCATCATCCGCGAGTTGTTCGACGGCTGCCTGCGGGCGGCTCGGGTCCTCGGCGGGGACACCGAGTTCCGCGCGCGCCTGCAGGACGCGCTGGACCGGCTGCCGCCGTACCAGGTCGGGAAACACGGGCAGCTCCAGGAGTGGCTCGAAGACTACGAAGAAGCCGAGCCAGGCCATCGCCACGTCTCGCACCTCTTCGGCCTGCATCCGGGGCGATCGATCACGCCGCGCGGCACGCCCCGCCTGGCGCAGGCCGCGCGCGTCTCTCTGGAGCGGCGGCTGGCGAACGGCGGCGGGGGCACGGGGTGGAGCCGGGCCTGGATCGTCAACTTCTTCGCCCGGCTGGGCGACGGCGACCGGGCGCACGAGCACCTGACGCTCCTGCTGAGCCGATCCACCCTGCCCAACCTGTTCGACAACCACCCGCCGTTCCAGATTGACGGCAACTTCGGCGGCACTGCCGGCATCGCCGAGATGCTGCTGCAGAGCCATGCCGGCGAACTGGAACTGCTGCCGGCCCTCCCGAGGGCCTGGCCGGAGGGACGAGTGAGCGGCCTGCGGGCGAGGGACGGGTTCGAGGTGGATCTGACGTGGCAGGCCGGCGGGCTGGTGCGGGCGTCGATCCGCTCACGGCTGGGCCGGCCGGTGACGGTGCGGTACGGCGGTCGGCTCGTCGAGATTTCGCCTCGGGCGGGCGCGGCCGTCGTATTCGACGGGCATCTGCAGCCGGTGCGCGAGACGCCGCCGGCGCCTGTTTTGATGTAAGCGATTTCATTGCTCTTGTAGTGACGAGAACAAGCTGTTCTTTGATATAGTCTGCCAGTACGCTGCAAGCGCTTTCGTTTAGTACCCGCCCGCGGCCCCCGAGGAGGATGTTGTGAACCGGACCGTGACTGTCCCACTCGTGGCGTCGGTCGTACTCACCGGCTCGTTGTGCTTCGCCCAGACGACCCCGCCCCCACCCGTGGAGGATTTCAAGCCCGCCACGTCCAACCAGCCCGGCAAGGAGTACCCCCAGGTCAACAGCGAACGCCGCGTCCGCGTCCGCCTCGCGGCTCCCGAGGCCCAGAGCGTCCTGCTCGACATCGGCGCCGTCAAATACCCGCTCACGAAAGGCGCCGACGGGGTCTGGATCGGCGAGTCGGCCCCGCAGGACGAGGGCTTCCACTACTACCAGCTCGTCGTCGACAGCGCGCAGGTGCCGGACCCCGGCAGCCTCTACTTCTACGGCGCCAGCCGGTGGGGCAGCGGGGTCGAGGTGCCGGCCGCAGATCAGGACTTCTACGCCGTGAAGAACGTTCCGCACGGCCAGATCCGCGAGGTGCACTACTTCTCGAAGGTGAACAACACCATGCGGCGCTGTTTCGTCTACACGCCGCCCGGGTACGACGCGGAGACGACCACCCGCTATCCCGTGTTGTACCTGCAGCACGGCGGCGGCGAGGATGAAACCGGGTGGCCGTCGCAGGGCCGGACCGGGTTCATCATGGACAACCTGATCGCCGCCGGAAAGGCCCGGCCCTTCATCATCGTCATGGACAACGGCACCTGGGTGCTGCCCGGCCAGGCGCGGCCGCGGCCGCCCGCGGCGCCCGGCGGCGGGCGGCCCGCCAACTGGCCGCCGCCGGGATGGGCGGACCGGTTCAAGCGGACGCTGCTGGAGGACATCATCCCGATGATCGACGCGACGTTCCGCACGAAGGCGGACCAGGCCCACCGCGCGATGGCCGGGTTGTCGATGGGCGGCATGCAGACCAACGCGATTGCGATGGAGAACCTCGACGTGTTCTCGCACATCGGCATCTTCAGTGGCGGCACGGTCGGCGACCCGGCCACCGCGCACAACGGCGTGATGGCCAACGCCGCGGAGTTCAACAAGAAGGTCAGGCTGATCTTCCAGAGCTCCGGCTCGAAGGAGCGGCCCGAGAGCGTGAAGGCGAATCACGAGCAACTGGTGGCCGCCGGCATCAAGAGCGTCACCTACGTGTCTCCGGACACCGCGCACGAGTGGCAGACCTGGCGGCGCAGTCTGCACGCGTTCGCGCCGCTCCTGTTCCGGGAGTAGGCCGCAGCGCGCGCGTCACACGACGGGCGGAAGCGTCCGGACGTCAGGGACGTCCGGACGCTCCGCGACACCTGCTGCTCAGCGGACGGCGAGGACCGTCACGGACCTGGGCGCCACCGTCACGCTGACCCGGTCTCCCGTGACGACGGCCGAGATGGGTTTCGGTGACACCGTCGCCGGCGCGTCGAACGTATTCACGGCGTCGACGGCCGGTCCCGTGAGTGTCTCGCCGGATGCCGACCGCACGGTCGTCCCGGACAGGCGGAACGACAGATCCGCCGGGCGGGTGGGATCGACGTTCGTGATGGCCAGCCACAGCGTGCCCGCGGTGTCCTTTGCCCCGATCACGTCGACACGCGGCAGCGCCACGGCGCCGCGGGTGTACCACCCCGGGTCGAAGGCCACCGGCACGACGGTTGCGTCCTGGAACGGCACGTACATCCGGAAGACGTGGTACGTCGGCGTCAGGATCATCTTCGCCTTGTCCGTGAGAATCATCGCCTGCAGCACGTTGACCATCTGCGCGATGTTGGCCATCCGGACCCGTTCGGCGTGGCGGGCGAAGATGTGCAGGTTGAGCGACGCCAGCACCGCGTCGCGCAGGCTGTTCTGCTGCACCAGGAACCCGGGGTTGCTGCCCGGCAGCGGCGCGTACCAGGCGCCCCATTCGTCGACCACGAGCGCCAGCTTCCGCTCGGGGTCGTACTTGTCCATGATGGCGGAGTGCTCGCGGATGATCCCGTCCATCTCGAGCGTCTTCTTGAGAATCTCCGCGTACTCGGTCTCGCCGAATCCGGTCGACGCGTACGCCGGCGGCCACTTCACGACGGTGTAGTTGTGCAGCGACAGCCCCTCGAGGTCCCAGCTCCAGGTGCGCTGCTGCCAGGCCTTCATGATGGTCTCGGTCCACTCGGTCCACCGAGGTCCGCTCCCGCCCGGGCCGACGGCGATCCGCAACATCTTCGCCTGCTCCTGCTGGGCGGGATTGAAGTTGCGGGCGAAACGGCTGTGGATCTTCAGCTGGCTGAGGTAGTAGTCGGGCGACATGTTGCCGCCGCAGTCCCAGCTCTCGTTGCCGAGGCCGAGGAACAGCACCTTGTACGGGTCCTTCCGCCCGTTAGTGGCCCGCTCCTTGCCGAGTGTCGTCTCCGGGGAGGCCGTCAGGTACTCGAGCCAGTCCGCGGCCTCCTGCGGCGTGCCGGTGCCGAGGTTGACCGACAGGTAGGCCTCGCTGCCGATCTGCTCGACGAAGTCCATGAACTCGTGCGTGCCGAACGCGTTGGTTTCCGTCACGCCGCCCCAGTTGGGGTTCAGCGTGACGGCGCGGTTCGGGCCGATGCCCTTGCGCCAGTGGTACTCGTCGGCGAAGCACCCACCGGGCCAGCGGACGTTCGGGACCTTGATCGCCTTGAGCGCCGCGACCACGTCGTTGCGGATGCCCCGGGTGTTCGGGATGGGCGAATCAGGGCCCACCCACACACCCTCGTAGATGCCCTTGCCCAGGTGCTCGGCGAACTGGCCGAAGATCTGCCGATCGATCTTCGGGCCGGTCTTCGCGGCGTCGACGGCGACCTCGATCTGGCCAGCGGCCAGCACGGGGACGGCCACGATCGCGGTGGCCAGGAGCAGGACGCGGGCGAGGGCGGAACGGGCCTGACGGCACGCGGCGACGCGGACGGAAGCGGCGAGGGTGTGGACGCTCATCGGATCAACTCCACAGCTACTGCAGGGTGAACGTATACAGGGTCATGCTGGCAGGCGGCACCGTGACACGTCCGGGCATCTGCGGCAGCGTGCTGGTGGTCACGGTCGCCGGCGGCCCGGCGAATCGCCCGGCCCCGGGCGCCGGTGGCGCCGGCGGCGGCCCGGGCGGAGGCGTCAGCTGCGACACCGCCACTGGACCACGGGCCTGAACGCCGGCCAGGTTGAGTTGGCACTCCTGCGGCCCCTCCGTCGGGTTGATCACGGACACCGACAGGCGCCGCCCGTCGGCGCTCACGGCGGCGAATACGTCGAGCGGGAAGGTCGGGCTGCCTGACGGGCGAGCCGAAGAGTCGATGCCCACGACACCTTTGCCGGGCCGCTGCGGCGACGTGCCGCTCACGGCCACCGGCGTGGCGCCGCCGAAGTGGTCATGCAGCAGCTTCATGACCTGCCCCTCCATCCGGAGCCCGATGGCGTCGCCGAAGGCATCCACCGCGATCGTGCCCATTCCCCCCGTCGCCACGGCGAGCCCCACCATGTCCGAATGCCGGAAGAACTCGTGATACACGAGGGCGTTGGTCAGCGGATTCAGCATGGGATGACTGGCCGGCGCCGGACCCGATCCCACCCACCGGTTCCTGGGCGACCATTCATCGAACGCAAACCTGATGTCCCTGTCCTTCAGGGATGGCATCCGTTTCACATACTCGTCCCAGGCCTCGAACTTGAACTGCACGCGGTTGGCGAGGCGCCTCACCTTCAACTCGAGGGGTTCGTCGGACGCCACGAACTGCTCCGTGGCGAGGTCGATGATGAGGTTGGGATACCCGTAGAAGTGTTCGCCGAGATAGTCGATGTAGCCGGCCGACGTCTTCAGCAGGGCCCCGGTCCAGTCCTCGCGCGACCCGAAGGCGAAGGGGAGCGGTTCGTCGGTCTTCAGCCGGCCTTCGAACGTGTTGAACTGACGGTTCTCGATGTAACACCAGGACGATTCGTCGGGCGTCGCCCCTGACGCGATCACCTTGATGGCGGGATCGACCCGCCGCATGGCCCTGACGATCAGGTTGTGCTTCTCGGGGTACTGCGTGATCTGCAGGTGTCCCCACTGCCACGGCCCGTACATCTCGTTGCCCACTCCCCAGATCTTCACGCCGTACGGCTCCGGGTGTCCGTGGGAGGCGCGCAACGCGCCGAGGCGGCTCGTGGGCGGGCCGTTGACGTACTCGACCAGTTCGGCCGCGGAATGCGCGTCGCCCAGGCCCGAGTTGACGGCAACATAGGGCTCCGCCCCGATGAGGCGGCAGAAGGCCAGGAAGTCGTCGACGCCCATGTCGTTCGACTCCATGCCGTTCCAGGCCAGTTCGCGCCGGGGCGGTCGCCTGTCGCGATCGCCGATCCCATCCCGCCAGTCGTAGGCCGACACGAAGTTGCCGCCCGGCCACCGGGCGATGCCGATGCCGAGTTCCTTCAGGTACTTGATCGTGGCGGCTTTGAAACCCTGGATGTTGTCAGCCGGCATCAGCGAGACCGCCCCGATGCGGAACGAACCTGTTCCCGTGGCCACGATCTCGATGCGCCCGTCTGTCGTGTCGGCCTTCGGCGTGAACGCCAGGGTGACAGGCGCAAAGGCCGGGCCCGGTGCCGGCACGGTGACCGTCTGCCGGTCGCCGGCGCCGACGCCCCAGACCAGCGCGACGGTGACCGCCGCCGTTGCGTCGCCGGCCAGGACGAGACGGCCGCTGTACGCGCGGCCGCCTTTCAGGACGAGACCGGCCTGGCTGATCCCCCGGGGATCCGATCCGGCCAGCGTGATGCGCGGGCTCCACTCGCCCACGTAGGGCGTCGCCGTATCCATGACGACGGCCGCGTCGGGCCCGACCGGCACCCACCGTCGCTGCGGCCCGCGACGGCCGAAGCCGCCGGTCGGCACCGCCGGCGGCGTGGAGGAGATTGGCGCGTAGAACTTCCGGTCCGCCAGCATCTCCGCCCAGACGCCGGTCGTAGCCGGCTCCATGAAGCCGCCGAACACCCATCCGGAGATCGGGGCCGCACGCTTCGTGGCGTCAATCGAAACGTCCACCGGTTGCCCGGCGGAGGTGCCTGCGGCGACCACGACCAGGGCCAGGGCGAAGGCGCAGGACCGGACGGTACGCATGTCGTGTCTCTCCCGTGCGGGGGCGGGGTACAGGTGGGCGGACCGGACGACCGGAGTGGTCTACCGGCGCGCCGCCCCGAAATCCAGGTGCGCCGCGAAGAACGGCATGACGTGGTTCTGGAACCGTTCGGCCACCCGGCTGGTGTGCGTGCCGGGATAGACCTCGAACGTGTGCGTGATGCCGTAGCGGTCGAGGATGTCGTGCAGTTTGCCCGTGTCGGCACGCAGGCCGTCCTGGTCACCGACATCGATCGCAATCCCGCGGTAGCGGCGCAGGTCCCCGATGTACTGATCCGCGAAGGCCAGCGGCGCGTTGGCTGCCCAACGCGCGAGCACGTCGGGCTGGGGGGCGTCGTCCTTCACCGGGAGATCGAGATAGAGCGGCGGGTTCTTGGGGTTCGGGGACCAGGCGGCCGCGGTGGCAAGCTGGGCTCGCGCGAAGAACGGCAACGTGGCCGAGTCGGCCGGCGTCTTCACGGCGGCGAGCGTCTTCTCGAGTTCGGCCGGGTTGGGTCCCACGCCCCGCGCGGACAGACAGCACGGGCTCATGATGTACAGGCTGCCGAAGACGTCGGCATGCTTCATCCCGATGCGCGTGGCCCCGTACCCGCCCATCGAATGGCCGACGAGGCCGCGGCTGGCCCGGGCCGGAATCGTGCGGTAGTGCGCGTCGATGTAGGCCACCAGGTCGCGCGACACGAAGGCCTCGAAGTCGCCCGTGGTGGCGGAACTCGAGTACATCGACCCGTTGTGGACCGTCCTGGAGTCGGGCAGGACGACGATCATCTCCTGCGCGCCCAGGGCGAACGCGCCTTCGATGGTCTGGGGCACGTGGATCTCGCCGGCCCACTGCTCGGCCCCGATGGAATACCCATGGAGGGCGTAGACGACGGGGTAGCGGCGGCCCGTATCCCGGGCGTAACCCGGTGGCAGGAAGACCAGCACGGTGCGGTCGGCGGCGTTGCCTTCGAGGTTGCCCGCGAGGGCGTCCCCGTGGACGGTGATGCGCTCGACGGTGACGGGCCTGGCCCCGGCGACGGCGGGCGGCACCTCCGTCTTGACCTGGGCGACCAGGGGCGAGGCGAGCCAGGCGGTGGCGGCCATGGCGAGGACGCCGGCCGGGAGTGTGGTGTGCATGCGGGATTCCTCCAGTCGGGACGGTCGGCGGGCTGAGTGTATGCGCTTTCAGCAGGGTGGTCAAGATTGGACCATGCTCGGCAGTCAGGCATGATTTGACGAGTGTAAAACGCTTACATTCCGTGTATGATCCGCCCATCCGAAGGACGCCACGCGTCCCTCAGACCCGGATTCTGGCCCCGATTCGAGAGGTGCACCGTCGTGAGGACATCACCGCTCGTTCCCTTGTCACACGCGACCCCCATCGTCGTGACTGCTCCCGTCACGGCGCAGACCTGGCTGTCCGACCACGCACGGAGTACGGCACGCCCCGCAGGCCGTGCCGTCGAGGGGGAGAAGGCCATGCACCAGCCGTGTGGACGTTTCCGGCTTCCCGCGCTGCCGGCGCCCGATGTCTGGCACGCGCGCACCGGCCCGACCCTGTACGCCGTGGCCCCGATCAGCACCATCACGGTGGCCCTGACGGCGTCCGACCTGAGACCCGGCGACGCCGCCGGGCTGCTCCTCTTCCAGCAACCCGGCGCGTGGCTCGGCGTGGAGTGTGTTGACGAGCGCATGCTGCTGACCCACGCGTTCCGCCAGGGGGCCCGCGTCAGTCAGGGGCCTGTCGGCCCGGCCCGCGTCTGGCTCCGGGTCGACTGCGATTTCGGCCGGCGGACAGTCACCTTCGGGTCCAGCGACGACGGGGCGCACTTCGTCACCGTCGGCGGGGCCCATCCCATGGGTGATAGCCCGCCCGGCACCGCGGGGCTCCCGTGCGTGTTGTGTGCCTGCGCGCTCGGATCCCGGACCGGGGGCGGGCACGCGGAGTTCGATTCGTTCGTCCTGGCCACCCGGCCCGGCTGCTGACTCGACGTGCGCGCGGCCGGCGGCGCCTCACCCCTGGGTGGCGGGGCCCGTCGAATCGCGCACGACGAGTTCGGGATCGACGACGAACTCGCGCTCGAGCGCCGTGGTGTCGCGACCCATGAGGCAGTCGCAGATCGTGCGCCCGATGGCGTCGCGCGGGATATGGGCCGTGGTCAGCGCCGGATGGCAGAACTGTGCGAGCCGGATGTCGTCGAAACCCGTCACCGATACCTGCTCGGGCACCCGCACCCCCTGCTCCCGCAGTTCCTTGAGCACGCCGACGGCCATCACGTCGTTGACGCAGACGATGGCCGTCAACGCGGGCCTGGTGGCGAACAGGGTCCGGACGGCCCGTCGGCCGCCGTCGAAGGTGTCCGAATCGGCGGCCGAGACCACCTGCAGCCCGGGATACCGGCCCATGGCCGCGCGCAGCGCGCCGACGCGCTGGTTGATGGGATCGAGCGTCGCATGATGGCCCACGAATCCCACGCGGCGGTGCCCGAGGCTGTAGAGGTACGACGTCAGCTTGTCCATGCCGCGGGCGTAGTTCACGCGGATGTTCGTGATGTTGCGCCGTGGCACCCCGACGTCATAGAAGACCACCGGGATACGGTTGCCGGTCAGTTCTTCGATGAGCGCCGGGTCCATCTCGGACACGATCGCCGCCAGTCCGGCGACACGCCGGCCGATCATCAGCCGGACGCCGGTGACCAGCCGCTCGGAGCGGTAGTCCGTGTTGGCCATGATCAGCTCATAGCCGGCGCGCTGGGCGCCTTCCTCCACCGCCTGGTAGATGTCGAGGAAGAACGGGTTCGCGATGTTCGAGACGATGACCCCGATGCTCCGGCTCTTGCCCCCGGCGAGGCTGCGGGCGTGCAGGTTCGGGCTGTACTTCAGCTCCTCGATGGCCTTCAGCACGCGGGCGCGCGTCGTGTTCCTGACGACGCCCGTATTGTTGAGCACCCGGGAGACGGTGGCCGTCGAGACCCTCGCGCGACGGGCAACCTGATCGAGTTTCATGGTGCCCCTCATCTTACGCACCGGCACAGGCCGGCACAACCCGGGCGAGGTCGGGGGCCACGGCGCCGCTGGCTGCGGTGCCCGGTCGGAGTATAGACTGCGCGGCGACACACTGGAGGCCACCATGGCAGCGAATCGGCGTGAGTTCGTTCAGGCGATTGGAGCGGGGGCGGCGGGGCTCACGCTCGGCAGGACGGTGCCGGCGTCCGCGTCCGGCGATCAGGGGCCGGGCGCCCCGGCTGGCTCTCGAGACGACGGGCCGGTGTTGCAGATCGGCGACCGGATTGCCGTCGTCGAGACGAGTGGCGGGCCGGTGCGCGGCTACATCCTGCGGGGCGTCCACTACTTTCTCGGCGTCCCCTACGGCGCCGATACCTCCGGCGCCAACCGCTTCATGCCCCCGCAGAAGCCGAAGCCGTGGACCGACATCTACAACGCGTACTGGTGGGGCCACAGCGCCCCGCAGAACATGGAGAACCGGTACGCGAACAAGTACGCGTCGTTCCGCGATCACTGGAACTACGACGACGTGAGCGAGGACTGCCTGCGGATCAACGTCTTCACGCCGGCCCTCGGCGACGGCCGGAAGCGGCCGGTCCTCGTCTGGCTCCACGGCGGCGGCTACACCAGCGGCAACGGCATCGAGCACGACGGGTACAACGGCGAGAACCTGGCCCGCTCCGGTGACATCGTCTTCTGTTCGGTGAATCACCGGCTCGGTCCCCTGGGGTACTGCAACCTCGCCGGCGTCGGGGGCGAGCGGTTCGCCGCGTCGGGCAACGTCGGCATGCTCGACCTGGTGGCGGCCCTCGAGTGGGTGCGCGACAACATCGCGCGCTTCGGCGGCGACCCCGGCAACGTGACGATCATCGGGCAGTCCGGCGGCGGCGCGAAGGTCTGCACGCTGACCGCCATGCCGTCCGCGAAGGGGCTCTTCCACAAGGCGGTCGTGCTCAGCGGGGCCAGCGTGAGGGCCGGCGACAAGGGGTACGCCGAGAAACTCGGGTCGTACGTCCTTGCCGAAGCCGGGCTGGAGCCGGCGCAGATCGGGAAGCTGCAGGAGTTGCCGTGGAAAGCGTTCTACGACATCGCGACACGGGCCCAGCGCAAGCTCACGGCCGACCTGGCCGCTGGCGGCGGTGCGCCCGCGGGCATGCGTGGCGGCTTCAGCCCGTCGGTTGACGGCACCATCCTGCCGCAGCACCCGTACGCGCCGCAGCCCGCGCCCACCGCGGCGGCCGTTCCCATGATGATCTGCTCCACGTTCAACGAACAGGCGCCGGCGTGGACCGACGCGTCGCTGATGGCCATCACCCTGCCCGAGGTGGTGGAGCGCGTCAAGGCGCGCGCGGGCTTCGGCGCGGGATTCGGCGACAAGGCGAAAGAGGTCGTGGATGCCTACGCGAAGGCGTTCCCCGACAAGAAGCCCGTGGAGATCTGGTCGCTGGTGAGCAGCAACCGCCAGGGCGTGGTCACGCTCGCCAATGCGAAGGCCGGGCAGCCCGCCCCGGTGTACGTCGCCTGGTTCGGCTGGCAGCCGCCGCTCTTCGACGGGCGCATGGGCGCCTTCCACTGCGTGGACATCTGCTTCTGGTTCCACAACACCGACGTGATGCTGACGCACACCGGCGGCGGCGCCCGGCCGCGGGCGCTGGCGGGGAAGATGGCCGGTTCGCTGGTGCGCTTCATGAAGACCGGCGACCCGAACGGCGGGGGCCTCCCGGCCTGGCCGAAGTACACCCCGGCCAACGGCGAGACGATGATTCTCGATGATACGTGCGTTGTGAAGAACGATCCTGACCGGGAGGCGCGGCGAGCGCTGCCGGTCTGACCAGACGACCGCCGGCAGGCACGCTGCGGCGGCCGTCTCACCATGCGTGCGCCCGATACGCCCCCGCGTCCGACGGGAGACCCTGATGACCCTTCACTCTGAACACCTCCGTGTACGACCGGCGGCCGTCGTCCTGCTCACCCTTGCCGCCGTCTGCTGGCTTGCCGGGACGGCCGCCGGCCAGGCCCCGGGCCTGCGCCTCAACGACCTCGAGTACTTCGAGGCCCGCGGCCTCAACGTCCTCGTCTTCACCAACCAGTACAACGGCATGTTCTTCGACGAGAAGACCGCCGGGATCGAGATCATCCAGCACGGCGTCCGGCTTGCCACGGGCGGCGCGGTCCGCCTGTCGCCCACCCCGGAACAGTGGGACCAGATTCCGAAGCTGGTCGACCGCAAGGTCGACAAGGCCACCAACACCATCACGTGCCTCCTGCGGTACGAGGCTTTCGGGTTCGACTCGAGGCTGGTGGTGACGCCCGAGGGGCAGGGGTTCCGCGTGTCGGTCTTCGTGGACACGCCCGTGCCTGCGGCGCTCGAGGGCCGGGCCGGGCTGAACCTGGAGTTCCTGCCGTCGAAGTTCTTCGAGCGGACCTATCTGGCGGACGGCAAGCCGGGCATCTTCCCGCGTCATCCCACGGGGCCGACCATCGTCAAGCCCGGCGAGACGAAGATCCGGCAGTTCGAGGGCTACACCACCTTCGAGGACCGGGGCCGGAACGAGTACGTGGAGGCCCTGCCCGTGGCGTCAGGCCGGACACTGGTGCTCGCGCCGGAGGATCCCGAGCGCCGCGTCGCGATCACGGCGCTCGCCGGCGACCTGCAGCTGCTCGACGGCCGCAACCTCGCCCAGAACGGCTGGTTCATCGTCCGGTCGCTGCTGACCCCGAAGACGTCTGGCAAGGTGGCCGAGTGGGTGGTGCGCCCCCACGTCATCCCGGGCTGGACCCGGACCCCGGTCGTCGGGTTCTCGCAGGTCGGCTACCACCCGTCGCAGAAGAAGGTGGCGGTCATCGAGCTCGATGCGAACGACACCGCGCTGGCGACCGCGTCGCTCTTCGAGGTGCCGGCCGAGGGCGAACCCATCGAGCGGATGAAGGCGCCGACCCAGCCCTGGGGCACGTACCTCCGCTACAAGTACGTCACGGCGGATTTCAGCCAGGTGGATCGTCCCGGCCTGTACTACCTTCAGTACGGCGGGCAGAAGACGGAGACGTTCCCGATCGGGCCCGACGTGTACGACACCATCTGGCACGCGACGGCGGATGTGTGGTTCCCGGTCCAGATGGACCACATGGCGGTCAACGAAGCGTACCGTGTCTGGCACGGGCTGGCGCACATGGACGACGCGCTGCAGGCGCCGCTGAGCTTCCAGCACTTCGACAACTTCCGGATGGGGCCGACTACCGACACGCCCTTCAAGCCGCTCGAGCGGATTCCCGGTCTCGCGGTGGGCGGGTGGTTCGATGCCGGCGACTTCGATTTCGAGGCCCCTGCCCACGCGGGCACCATCCAGAGCCTGGTGGACACGTGGGAGACTTTCAAGCCGCAGCGCGACCAGACGCTCGTTGACCAGGCCAACCGGTTCGTCGACATCCATCGCCCGGACGGCCAGCCCGACCTGCTGCAGCAGATCGAGCACGGGACGCTGCAGGTGGCGGCCCACTACCGCGCCTACGGCCGCCTGGCCCGCGGGATGACCGACTCGCAGCTCCACCGGTACCACCACCTCGGTGACGCGTCGACGCAGACGGACAACCTGCTCTACGACCCCACGCTGAAGCTGTACCAGGTGGAAGGCAACAGGAGCGGTACGCCCGACGATCGCTGGGTGTTCACCATTCGTATGCCGGCGAACAACTACGCGGGCATCGCGGCGCTGGCAGCCGCGAGCCGCGCCCTGCGGGGGTACAACGACACGCTGGCCGCCGACTGCCTGGCGCTGGCGAAGAAGGCGTACGCCGACGAGCGGCAGGTGGCGGCCTCTGCGTCGCCGACGGGGCCCGAAGCCGCGTTCGGCCAGGGCGCCGAGATCAACGCGGTGCTGCAACTGCTCATCGCCACGAAGGAGCAGGGCTACGTCGATCGGTTCAACGAGCTGATCTGGCCGGCGCTCGAGCGGCCGGGCGGTCGCAGTCTGTTGCCGGCGGTCAAGGCCCTGCCGTACCTCGGGACCGGGGCGGCCGAGAAACTGCGCCCGTATGTCGTGAAGTACAAGGCCGACATCGACGGCCTGTTCAAGGCCAATCCGTACGGCGTGCCGATCAGCACCGGCGGGTGGGCCGGCAGCGGAGGGGTGATGAGCTGGGCCTCCACCAACTACCACCTCCACCGCGCCTACCCCGACCTCATCGACAGGGAGGCGGTGTTCCGCGGCCTGTACTTCCTGTTCGGCAGGCACCCGGCGTCGAACACCTCGCTGGTGGCCACGGTCGGGACGAAGTCGAAGCGGCTGGCATACGGGAACAACCGGGCTGACTTCGCGTTCATCCCCGGGGTGGTCGTGCCTGGCGTGATGATCCTGAAACCGGACTACCCGGAGCACATGGACGACTGGCCCTACCTCTGGGGCCAGAACGAAGGCACCATCGGTGGCGCGTCGCAGTACCTGTTCCTGGCGAACGCGGCCCAGGCGCTCCTGAAGAAATAGGCGGCCGCGATCCGTGCCGCGCGAGGGCGGCACGGATCGGCTTGCGTCACCGCAGCGTCAGCACCACCACGGCCCTCGGGGGCAGGGCGACGTCGAGGGCGGCGCCCCTGAGGGTCGCGCCGGTGAACGCCACCGGCCTGACCGCGTCCGGCGCGGCGAAGGTGTTGTGCGCGTTGATGGCCGGCCCGGTCAACAGGCGGCCGCTCACGGCCTGCGGCGCCACACCGGTCAGGCTGATGGTCACTGTCACCGGCTGCGACGGGTGGGTGTTGACGAGCGACAGGTGAATCGCGGAGGCGTCCGCGGCCCGCGTGGCGGACGCGCTCACCATCGGGATGCGGTCCGGGCCGAACGCGTAGTCGGGGGAGATCAGCTGCACCGGAAGGACCGTTCCGCCCTGGTGCTCCTTGAACATCTCGAACACCCAGTAGGTGGGCGTCCGCAGCATCTTCTCCTTGTCCGTCAGGATCATCGCCTGCAGGACGTTGATCGTCTGGGCGATGTTGGTCATCGTCACGCGGCCGGCGTGCTTGTGGAAGATGTGGAAGTTGAGGGCGGCCACGATGGCGTCCCGGACGGTGTTCTGCTGGTAGAGGAATCCGGGCTCGGTGCCCGGCTCGACGTCGTACCACGTCCCCCACTCGTCGACCACGAGCCCGATCGTTTTCCCGCCGCCCGGCCGGCTTGCGGGCCCCGGCCGCGCCTCGCCCTCGGCCGCCTGCATGATGGCGGCGTGCTTGGTGATCAACTCGTCCATGACCAGCGTGGCCTTCAGCGTGGAGAACCACTGGTCCTCGCCGAACTGCGTGGCCGATCCCTTCTTGCCCCAGTTGCCGGTCGGCAGCGTGTAGTGGTGGAGCGACAGGCCGTCCATCCGGCGGCCGGCGATCCGCATCATGACCTCGGTCCACTCGGTGTCGCGGCCGCCTGAGCCGGCGGCGATGCGGTAGATCGGCCGCGTCCGGTCGTAGTTCTTGATGAACGTGTTGTACTTCCGGTACTCGTCCGCGTAGTACTCGGCCCGCATGTTGCCGCCGCAGCCCCACGGCTCGTTGCCGATGCCGAAGTACGGCACCCGCCAGGCCTTGTCCCGGCCGTTCTGCCGGCGCAGGTTGGCCATGGGCGAGATGGCGTCGGACGTGAGGTACTCGATCCACTCCATCATTTCCTGGGCCGTGCCGCTGCCGACGTTGCCCGTGATGTACGCGTCGGTCTCGAGCTGCTCCACCAGGTCCATGAACTCGTGCGTGCCGAAGTGGTTGTTCTCCACCACGCCGCCCCAGTGGGTGTTGATCATCGCCGGGCGTTTCTCGCGTGGCCCGATGCCGTCCTTCCAGTGGTACTCGTCGGCGAAGCAGCCGCCGGGCCACCTGAGGACGGGGACCTTCAGCGCCTTGAGCGCCGCCACCACGTCGTTGCGGATGCCGCGCGTGTTGGGAATCGTCGAGTCCGGGCCCACCCAGATCCCCTCGTAGATACCGCGGCCGAGGTGCTCGGCGAAGTGGCCGTAGACGTTGCGGTTCACGACCGGCCCGGGCTGATCGGCGCGCAGGGTGGCCGTGGCCGCGGCCGGCGCGGGCGACTGCATGTGGCTCGGGGGCACGCCCAGCAGCAGGATGACGACGACGGCAAGAAACACACGGGAAGCAGCGGTGATGCTCATGACTGGTCCTCGCAGAGTGGTGCCCGATTCTAGCCGCGCGGACCCGCGCGGCACAACCCGCCGGTGAGGCGTGACATGCGGCGCCGTGCCGGCGCGGCGCGTCAACGCGGGAGAGCCGCGCCAGGGGGCGGGTAGTCCAGCGAAGCATCGTCGAGCACGAGCACCCAGTCGTGACCGTTGCCCGGCTCACCCGGCGGCACGAACCGCAGCGACGCGCGGTCGCGCACCCCGACGAGCGTGGCCCGACCGTCCCTCGGGTTGAACCACCATGCCCGCACCGACCGCGAGGCGATGACGCCGGGCCGAATCGCGAAAGGACGGCCCGTGTAGGTATACGCGAAGAGGTAGCCCGGACCCTTCGTGGCGATCACCCGCTCGTACTGCTCGCCGTTTCCCTCGAGAAGGGCCTCCGCCGCGTGCGTCCGGTCGAAGTACGGGCGCGACAGCATCAGGGCCTTCAGGTGGCGCATCTGGCCCGCCCCGGGATCGTCCAGCGCTTCCACCCATGTGTTCCTCGGCGAGTAGGCACCCGCTCCGGCGTCGGCGGCGTGAAACTGCATCACCGCGTTGTTGCCGTACGTGTGGCCGCACGCGCCGGCAAAGACGGACCAGTACGCGTAGCGCCGGGCGTCGGCGTCCGTCCAGTAGGGCTGGGCGCCGTCGTGCAGGCCCTGCGGAATGTTCTCGTACGAGGGCTCGCCGTCGAGCACCGGCCTGGGCGGTTGCTTCGCGTAGTCGTCGAGCACGAATCGCCAGTTGTCCTCGCCGAAGCGCTTCGGCGAATCGGTATCCTGGTCGTAGCGCCGGTGCCCGGACTGGAACATGTTGAAGTCCAGCCACGGCTCCTCGTGGAACCACGTGGAGGACTGCATGCGACCGAAGGGATGGAAGGTAATGAGATGACGGGGCGACCCCGCCCGCAGCGTGCGGCCGAGTGCGCGCCAGACATCGATCTGCTCGTTGCCCTTTGCGTCACCACCGACCAGCCACACCACATTGGAGACCTCGCGGTACCGCGCGGCCAGGAAGCCGCCGTAGGCGGCGACGTTGCCGGCGTTGAGCGCGCCCGACTTCACCACCGATCCCCACGCCGGGACCAGGGCCACCTGGAGCCCGCGCGCGCCGGCTTCCCGGATGACCCAGTCCACATGATCCCAGTAGTCGTACGCCTCCGGATCCGAGGGATCGTTCCCCGGGGTGAGCCGCGGCCTGCCCGGGTTGCCCTCCACCAGCGCCGGTGCGCCGTGGGCCGCCCGCATGAGCGGCGTGTGAAGCACCATGACCTGAATGACGGTGAAGCCCTTCGCCTGCCTGTCCCCGAGGTAGCGCAGGGTGTCCCGGCGGTCGAGGCGGCCGAGCAGCAGCCACGCCGTATCGGCCAGCCAGAAGAAGGGCGAGCCGTCGGATGTCTGGAAGAAACGGTGGTTTGCCGAGACCGACACGCGCACGGCAGGGGCGGGATCCGCGGCGATGACCGCCGCCAGCGCCAGCGTGACGGCGACTGCGGCGACCGGGCCACCGCGCCGTCGCCATGCAGCCAGCAGGATGCCAAGGGCAGGGCGGGGTCGGCACATGAGGAACCACGCTTTCCGGGGGGCCGCTTCGGGCGGTCCTGCCGCGCAGTCTAGCACGCGTCGGCCCCCCGCCTTTCCGGGTACACTGTCGCCATGAACCTCACCCTGCCCGCCGGCGCCCGGCTCGACACCGGTCGCGGAG